>DATLDA010000147.1:0-6000 GCA_035526135.1 Flavitalea sp. | reverse complement strand
GATCGTATCATTCCATTCGTATAATGCTGTGAAAATATTTGCATAATGTGGAATTGATTGCATTTGATGAGTATAGTTTTCGTAAAACCTTCAGATGTCTGAATTTATTTTCATTAAAAGGATATACTGTTTGAGCAAGTGTGGAAGTGGCAGGGAATACTTTTTGCCGTTTCTAATATAAAGTTCAATATGAAAGCCAAAAGATTTTTCCTTTTGTTGACTGTACTCTCCGGCTTCCTTATTGGCTGTACCAAAACCAATGGAGACGTAGCGAAGAGTAAAAGTGAAATGCTGATAAATAAGAAATGGCAACTTGTTTCTCTTACGAGCCAATCCGGCACTGGCGTAACCGTTATTAACGGAGTAGATTCTTTTCCCTCCTACCGGAGAGATGATTACCTGCTTTTTAAATCCGATTCTACCTATGAATACAATGATAACCTCGAACCCCGCCCGGGACTTTCTTCGAAGATCATTGATGCAGGCGACTGGCAACTGGCCCGCAACAACACCGCACTTGAAATGCACAGCACCATATGGACGCGCACTTATCCATTATTTGATATAATGGAGTTGACAGATACAAAATTGAAAATGCAAACGAAGTCGGAAAGTGATGGCAGCCTGGTGGTGATAACGTTTAGCAGAATGGAGTGAGACTGTGATATTTTAGATTTTAGATTTGCGATTTTAGATTTAGTTATGAGATAGAAAATCGACGACGAGCATAGACCGAAGAGATCGACGACCGGATGATTTGCACATAAATTAAAAGAGCCTGATTTTATCAGGCTCTAATTAATTATAAAAATCTAAAATCGTAAATCTAAAATCTAAAATCATTCATTCGTTGTCATCAAATTATTATACAATAATTCATCCTGCGGAATTGGCCATACATATGCTTTTGAATCGGGTGGGACAGCCTGCACACCACCTTTGGCAGGGATTGGAATGCCCAGACGAAGTATATCCATGGACCTGACTCCTTCTCCCAATAATTCCATCCGTCTTTCTTTTAGAATTGCATCAATCAATGCACTATTGGTTGCAAAACTTGCTACCGTAAATGTGGTGGCCGGATCTGATCGCTGGCGAACTGCATTCAGCAAAGCAACGGCTCTTGCGTCAACTCCGCCCGTAGTTCTTGCAATGGCTTCAGCAAGATTCAGCAATACTTCACCGTAACGGATGATCGGAACATAGTTATCATTATCACTATTGAATTTCGTATAGCGCATGCGCCCGCCTGCAACCTGAACCAATGCTTTGCGTGCATCAGTAGCTGAAAAAGAAGGATCACCGATAATTCCTGCCGGATTTAATTCATACTCTGTATTATGATAAAGAGCAATTCCATTCTGGGTTCCTGGTCCGCTCGTATTGGTCATCGGAAAAGAGAAAATGGATTCCGGCAGCGTATAAGGCGCCCGAAAAACATTTGCAAATACGGGTTCAAGACGGTGCGGTCTGCCTGTGGCTGACTGGAACGGCGCATTTGCAGATACGATCTTATTTGCTTCTGTGATCACTTCCTGGTATTTACCCATATTCAAATACACGCGCGTTTTGAAGGCGATCGCGGCGTTCCGGTGTGCACGCACGGTATTGGTGTCGCCGGCAGCGCCGTAAGTAAGCGGAAGATTTGCTTCTGCAAAATCAAGGTCGGCAAGGATCTGTTGATAAACCTGTGCAACGGTACTTCTGGCGAGGTGCGCATTTGCCGGCGTGGTTTCCGCCTGCAGTCGCAAGGGCAGTCCGGGGCTTGCACCATTGTCGAATGTGTAGGGTTTTTTACCATACAAGGTGACCAGGTAGAAATAAGACACACCTCGGAGAAACCTTCCTTCTGCTTCATACTTTGTCGCAAGTGCCTGTGGTATCACGGTGGGATTGTCTTTGATGCCCTGCATTACGACATTGATCCGGTTGATTGCAAAATATCCGAACACCCAAAACTGTTGCACTCTTTCAGAAGTGGAGTTCAGGGAATGATTCCAGGCATCAAAAGCTGTGACGCCATTGGTTGTAACATTTAACCATTCTTCTGCACGAACATCGTTATTGATCAATCCACGACCACCAAGGAATCTTCCATCTTTTACTCCCTGATACATCCCATGTACCTGCGCAAGAATTCTTTCAGGAGTTGCAAACGCAATCTTATCAGAAATTTTATCCGACGGTACCGGCTCCAACAGTGCCTTTCGACAAGACACAATGCATGTCATCACGACAAAGCCGATGAGACAGTACCTGTATATAAAAGGAGATTTCATATTGCTTGTTTGTTTGATTTTTTAAAAAATTATATTCAGACCAAAAACAAGAGTTCTCGCCTGCGGCGCCGTGTTCCTGTCGACACCCGGAGAAATACTGCCTGTTCCGATTGCATTATTACCATTTGAGGCGACTTCAGGATCAGATCCGGTGTAGTTAGTGACCACAAATGCATTTTGCAACTGGCTGTAAAATCTGATGGATTGCAATCCGATGAGCGAAGTAACATTCTTACTGAGGGTGTAACCGATTACGATTGATTTCGCTTTCACAAAATCTCCTTTTTCAACATTCTCCGAAATTTGTATTCCGGAACCATTGGAAATATTATCATTCCAAATCAGTTTCGGAATGTTGGTAAGATCCCCGGGTTTTTGCCAGCGTTCCAATACATCCGTATGATTATTCCAGAAGCGCTGATCACGTAAGCCGGCTTTACTTCCGTTATAGATATAATTTCCGCCGGAAAAGATCAGGTCAAATCCTACGTCAAAATTGTTCCAGTTCAAACTGGTTTGAAAGCCACCGAACCAGGTGGGAAGTGAAGGACCGATCACTTTACCATCTGCTGCCAGATCAATGGTAGG
Source organism: Flavitalea sp. (assembly GCA_035526135.1). Lineage (GTDB taxonomy): Bacteria > Bacteroidota > Bacteroidia > Chitinophagales > Chitinophagaceae > Flavitalea. The sequence goes on along the minus strand of DATLDA010000147.1, from coordinate 3,133 downwards.
CGCAATACCTCCGCCATCGACATAGGTATATCGTGATGCTGCCGGCTTCGAATGATCGTACTGTACTTTGCGTCCTGCTGCGTCAAGGAAAATCCGCTGTCCGTTAGATGGATTCACACCAAGCGTTCTTACTGTGTAGATGCTTGCAATAGAATAGCCCTTCCTGGTAATGTTTGCTCGTTCATTTGCACCGTTTTGTGTTCCGGTGAATCCAACGATATCATTAACACCGGTAGCCAGTTTTGTCACTTCGTTCTTCATGGTTGTGATGTTCACTCCTACAGACCAGGTGAGATCTTTATTGGAAATTACATTTGCATTGAGGGCTACCTCAATCCCCTTGTTGTACATTTCGGCAGTATTCTGAAGGATGCTGTTGCCGGGAATACCAAGCGATGGAGGTGTCGGCACAAATATGATCACATCTTCATATTTATTTTTGTAATAACTCACTTCTCCGGAAAGCCTGTCATTCCACAAACCAAATGAAAGCCCTACATCTGTTTTAAAATTATCTTCCCATTTCAAATTCCGGTTGCCCGCCTGCGAATAATATAAAGTGCTGTATGTTCCGTACAGGTTGTTACTGCTGAAAGTTGACAAGGCACCGAAGTCTGCGATATTGGTATTCCCTACTTTTCCATAGCTGGCGCGCAGTTTCAAATTGTTGAGAACACGTGGAATACCGGATTTTTCATAGAATTTTTCATTGCTTATTTGCCATCCTACAGAAACGCCGGGAAAATTTCCCCATTTGCGTGAAATATCTCCGGGACTATAAGGCGAATACGCGTCCCTACGGAAAGTACCTGATACGAAATAACGTTTTGAAAAATCATAACTGACCCTGCCGAAATAACTGAGCAGGTAATTTTCTGTAACAAGAGGAATCAGAGTTGTTGCGCTTGATGCAGGAGGATTGTCCCAGGTATTGAATCCTCCCTGAATGTTTGAATAAAAAGGATCGGTAACCCCTGACCTTTTCGCTGCCCAACGATCCGTATAGGATCGGATTTGTTCTGTTCCCACGGTTGCTGAAACGGAATGTTCACCGGCAAATTCGCGGTCAAAACTGAAATAGTTTTGCCAGGTGGTCTGGCTATACTTACCTATATCATTAAACGCAGTTCCGTCATCCTGGGTTCCAGATTGCTGAAGACCGTCGCCATGAATAGGATTATAGAAGGATTTATTTTCAACGGTGATATAATCAGCGCCGTACAGGGTTTTAAAAGTCAGTCCTTTGAAAAGTTTGATCTCTGCAGAAATATTTCCCTGAATATGGTCATTGCCGGATGTGATCCGGTTCAGGTCATTCAATACAACGGGATTATAAAATCCGGTGCGGTCTGTACTTTTATTTAATCCTACCTGGTTTTGGGTGAGAGGAAGTAAGAGGTTATAACTTCCGTCTGCCTTATAAGGTGATGCAACAGGGGCTGTAACAAATGCAACGCGGGCCCCTCCTGCTGTATTGAATGCCGCCTGTGGCGTAGAACCAGTGCTGGGACTTTCTGTAAGGCTCTTTGTATAGTTCATTCCTCCGCTTATGTTCAGCCATGTATTGACTTTCTGATCAACATTCAGGCGGGCCTGTTTTCTTTCAAAATTGTTATTGATGAAGATGCCGTCCTGTTTTGAATAACCGACAGACATGTAATAACGGCCACCCGTACCTGTAGATCCGGCCGCACTAAGGGAATGATTTTGAGAAAATCCCTGGCGGTAAACATAATCCGACCAGTCGGTATCAACCGGAACGCCATTGATAGTATCCATGAAATATGCAGGTGCGAGTCCTACGTTGGCTCTTGCTTCATTTTTGATAAGAATGTATTCCTGTGCATTGAGTACATCAGGCAACCGAAACGGCCGTGACCAACCTATCCAGGTATCATAATTCACGCGCGGTTTTGTACCTCTTCCTTTTTTTGTTGTAATAACAAGTACACCGGGTGCGGCACGGGAACCATAGATAGCCGTTGCTGCAGCATCTTTTAATACGGTTATTTCTTCTATATCCGCCGGATTAATATCTCCAAGGGGATTATTCACCACATGATTTGTAGCGATATCACCCGTGAATATCGTCACACCATCCACGACGATCAACGGATAAGAAGATCCTGTAATGGAAGCTGCACCGCGAATGCGGATAACCGGTGGATTATTTAATACGCCATTGGGTTGTGTAATACTAAGTCCCGCTGCTTTTCCTCCGAGTGCCTGATCGAAACTTTGTACCGGCGCATTTTTTACCCGATCGCCGCCGATAACGGAAATATTCGCTGTAACATCCCTGCGGCGTTGTGTTCCATATCCAACGACCACAACTTCCTGCAATCTTTTTTCATCGGAAGTAAGTGAAACATCAATAGCAGACTGATTCCTGATAGCAACTTCTTTTCCTTCAAAACCAACAAAACTAAAAACGAGCGTACGGGCTGTTTCAGGGACGGTAATGCTGAATTTACCTGAAGCATCCGTTTGAACTCCACCTACACCTCCTTTGATCGTAACAGATACGCCTGCTAGGGGAGAATTGTCTTTAGCATCAGTGACGGCACCACTGATCACTTTGCTTTGCGCCACTGCAAAAACGGTGATGAACAGCAATGGAAGAATTGATACGATTACTTTTCGCATAAAATGATTTTGATATTTTCAGAATAAGGGATACCAGTCCCTTTTAAAAAAAAAGAGCAGGTGGTAGAAACCACCCGCGTTTCACATGAGAAAAATTCTATTACCGCAACTGAACATTAAGTTCCAATCCGGGAATGAGCTGCAGTACAATTTTAAATTCTGAAATCCCCGGAGTAAGTTGATGCCAGCAATAAGTTGTGGGGGTGGTAAAGGATGAAGGATGGTATAATAAAATATTTCTCATATGCATAATTCTATTCTTCCCGGTAAAAGTAGAAGTAGCGAAAACACCGGTGGAGACTTTCTACATTGTATCACCAATGAGCATGATAAGAAAAGCGTGAAGTGCGATACTTGAATTACGACTTGTTTATGAGAGAAAATAATTTTTGCTGTGGATAAGTGGCAGAATGGAATGACTATCTGCTATAGGAAGGTTTCACGTATGCAACGTTTCCCAAATGGTTATCATGATACCAGATGTGTT
>DATLDA010000111.1:0-11901 GCA_035526135.1 Flavitalea sp. | reverse complement strand
GGTGTGCGTTGGCGCAGCAGCTGAATAAAACACAGTTGCTGTTTTTGAATGGAGGAACAAAAAAAGAAAAATAAAAAATAAGCCTGTTATAGCCAGCAACCACAAACCCGCCCGTTTTTTTATGAAATCATTTTCTTTCATTCCGATCCAAAAGAAAAAAAACGGTATCATAAATACTACCGGCACATACATGAAACGAAGGAGGGCCGGAATGAAATTGATAATAGCAAGTAAAAGAATTGCCGGCTTACTTATATTGTTTTTCTGATATAGTTTGACTGCCATAAAACACGCGAGAACCGCGAAGACTACCGCCGGCAGGTCAGAAGGGGTGGAGAGGAAAATATTATCACTTATGGTTGCGCCATTAAATAGCAATAAAACAGCCGTTAGCCAGGAAGGGAAATTCAATTCCTTTAATAAGGCGGCAAGCAATATAAAAAAAGAGATAATAAAAAAAAGATCAACCATCAGGCAGGCTGTTTGGAGATCGTTGAGTAGGGCATAAACAGGAGTAACGAAGAGCGTGTATCCGGGAGGCCATCCCACCAGCGGTTCATAGTGTACAATGGAAAGGTCATTCGCATGCACCTGCGGAATCGTTAAACCTTTACCCTGGACAATACTTTTTGCTGCTATCGCCTGAAAGCTTTTATCCGTCTCGAATTGAAAGAAGTAATAAGCCAACGCGCATTTGAGTACGATGGCGAAAAGCAGCGAAAAAATAACAACTGTTTTTCCATTCATGTCATACCAATGCAATTTGGAATTGAATAGCGGAATTACGGGTGTTTCGATTTGTATGCGCGAACCCGTTGCTTTACATTTTCTCTGATGTTCACATAAAACAGATTTATGTCACCCGCGTGATAATTATTTGTTCTGAGCAGCACCTGACCAGGGAAATGTAATTTTTTTACCCATAGCACACGGTCATGAACCTGTGCATCTGCCGATGCTTTATAAACCTTATTGAAATTGCGCACCACTGCTCCTTTATTATGAGTATTGCTGATAAACTCGGGTGTTATTGACCAGGATAAAGGATTGGTTACAGTTCCCGGCCCTGATTCTGTTGCGATATAAGACGGAATATATCCTGCTTTGAAAGTACGCCAGCCACAAATGCAATTCGTTTCTAAAGAATCCTTACAAAAAGTAAGATTGCCGAGGGAAGGAATATTCATACCCAGGATATATGCTACGATCAATCTTTGTTTTAGCGGACCTGTCTGAAAATATTCAGATAACAAACGAATGGCATGTGTCGATCCCTGGCTATGCGCAGCGATGATGAATGGCTTTTTTTCATTCTGTAAAAGAAATTGAAGAAACGCAGCCTTTACATCTTTGTAAGCCAGATCGAAGGCGGCTTTTGCGCGGGCAGTATCGGTTGTAAAATACGACTTGTAGTGTGCCTGCCGGTAACGCGGAGCATACAACTGGTAACTATTAAAAACAGATGCCTGATATAAAATAGTAGAATAGTCGGTTTTTGCATTTAGCGTATCGTTAGAAAGCAACGCATTCCATGAAGTATCGTTTTTTGAGGTAAGCGTAGTGGGATGGATAAAAAATACGGCAACAGAGGTATCTTTTTCGAAACTATTTTTTAGAGGGGAGGGAATGCTGTCCGACGGGTCTCGTTTCAGCGGGTGTGCTGCCCACGTATTTAATTGTGAATAATCAGGTGCGTTTTTATCAGGAATGGTGCCGCGCGCAAGAGCCCGCAGATAAGAAGGGGTGCACGACCATACGAGAACTAACCACAACACGACCACGCAACACCCAAATCTTTGCATGAATTATTCTAATTTTACCGGTAAAACTAAAAGAAAATTTCAGTGTGGCATGATGAAAAGAGGAATGAACGTTTTTTAGTTTTGAAAAGCAGCGAGAGTCCGGCAAAAATCAATTTGAATTCTGTTCAACATTAAATATTCAGTAAAACATGTCCATTCCAGTAGTAGACCTGTCAGAATTTCTTTCAGGGGATCCCGAAAAGAAAAAATCATTTGTGCAGAAAATCGGTAAAGCATATGAAGAAGTTGGATTTGTTGCAGTGAAAAATCATGGCATACCGGATGAACTGATCGGCGACCTGTACAAATATGTGCAGCAGTTTTTTTCCATGCCTATTGAAAAAAAACGCAACTATGAAGTACCCGGACTCGCAGGGCAACGCGGTTACACTTCTTTTGGAAAGGAACATGCAAAAGGGAGTGATGCTCCGGATCTGAAAGAATTTTTTCAATACGGACAAGAGGTTAAGGACAATGATCCCGTCAAAAATGAATATCCTGATAACGTGCAGGTGCCTGAAGTGAAGCCGTTCAACCCTACCTTTCAGAAAGCATACCGGGCATTTGAAAAATCCGGTAAAGCGTTGTTACAGGCCATTGCATTATATCTCGGGTTAGATGAACATTATTTTGATGAATTCATTCACAATGGAAATTCTATCCTTCGTGCGATACACTATCCGCCGATAACCCATGAACCGAAATCTGCCATTCGTGCAGAACAACATGAAGACATTAATCTGATTACATTACTGGTTGGCGCGTCAGCAGATGGATTGCAGATACTGACGAAACAAAATGAATGGGTTGGTGTCACTTCACTCCCCGAGCAGATCGTCGTGAATGTCGGGGATATGTTACAAAGACTAACGAACAACCGGTTGAAATCAACAACACACCGCGTGGTGAATCCAGCCCGTGAAATGTGGCATACATCCCGGTTTTCGATTCCCTTTTTCCTTCATCCTAGAAGTGAAATGAGCCTGGCCTGTCTGGATGGTTGTATTGACGGCAAACATCCGAAAGCTTATCCTGATGCCACTGCGGGAGAGTACCTCGATGAACGGTTACGGGAGATCGGACTGAAGAAATAATTTGTCTTTCACGTGTTTAATCAAATTGAATTTACTTTTCAGGTATCATAGTATTCTCCCATTTGCACGTACATATTGCTTAAAAAAGGAGCACGGCGGACACGACTGTACATTACGAACACGCCGTCAAATCGTATATCGTACACCGGACATCGTACATCGTACATCGCACATCGAACGGGTTTCCGTTGACTTTCATTCTACCCATCTCCGACCCACCTGGCCAAAATGATACCCTTTTGGTAACAACTTGTACAGATGTCTAAAGCATGGGTCGAAGGAGAGTCGGAGGAAGTAGTTTGTAGGCCGAAGAATTCATCATTGCTCAGGGGTTACATTCTTCTTACAGAGTAGGTACCTATCTAAGGCGTATTAAGCTTCCACTTATCACCAATAAGCGCCTTTTATCAATTTTTATTTATTTCCTACAGGACTTGTTTTTCGATAAAACGCAGGATGGGCGTGCATTACGGGCAACACCTATTATCACACTATCTAAGTTACTATTAAAAATATGGTACTTTGTATAGCATAGTATTAAAAAAGCTCTTATCTTTGATTTGTCATTCAGGCGAAACAATAAAAACTGGTCCATATGAACATAGAGAACACACAGAGCCAGATGAGAAAGGGAATCCTTGAGTTCTGTATTCTCTCCATTATCCGCCGCGGGGAAGCGTACCCTTCCGACATCGTCGATGAAATGAGGGGAGCAAACCTGCAGATACTGGAAGGAACACTTTACCCTTTGCTGACGAGGTTGAAAAATTCTGAAATGTTAACCTACCGGTGGGTAGAAAGCAATTCCGGACCTCCCCGCAAGTACTTTTCCCTCACACCGAAAGGGGAAGTATTTTATAAGGAATTGGAATCAACCTGGAATGAACTGGCCAACGCGGTGAACTCGCTTACCAGCAAAAGAGAAAGTCTCGTGTCATCTGCCAATAATAACAACAATCCAATTGAACCTATCTGATACCAACTAACCATTTCAACCGTCAAATTATATCACAATGAAAAAGGTAATCAACATAAACTTTCAGGGCCGGGTAATTCCAATAGAAGAAACCGCCTATGAATTACTCAAACAATACGTTGAAAGTTTGCGAAGATATTTTGCCAACGAGGAAGGCCGTGAAGAGATCATCAATGATATTGAGGCCAGGATTGCTGAACTGTTTTCTGAGCGTCTGAAAAAGGGTGTTACCTGTATTACAGATGATGATGTGAAGGCAGTGATCACAAGCATGGGTCGCCCCGAAGATTTCGATGCACAGGGTGGTGCTGAACCGGCAGGTGCCGGCCAGCAACAACAGAGGCAATCGCAGTATTCTTTTGATTCTTCTTCGATACGAGGAAGATTATACAGGAATGCAGATGACAAAATCCTGGGTGGTGTGTGCAGTGGATTGGCAAATTATTTCCGGATCGATCCTGTTTTCATGCGGATCATATTTGTTGTTTTTATTGCAGCCTTGTTCTGGGTATATATCATTCTATGGATCATTGTTCCCTCCCAGTCTATTCAATCAAACATTACTAAACGATTGTATAGAAGTTCTGAAGACAAGGTGATTGCAGGAGTGTGTGGCGGGTTGGCTGCCTATTTCAATATAGAAGTGTGGATCCCCAGACTGATATTCGCGCTTCCTCTCATCTTAGGACTTATCTCAGGCGGTTTTGAAGCCTTCTGGTGGGATTGGGATTTCGGATTTTTGCCACGGATAATAACCGGGTCATTGGGCAGCACTTTATTTATTACATATGTGATACTATGGATTTCGGTACCCGTTGCCACAACAGCAGCAGAGAAACTGGAAATGAAAGGAGAAAAAATAAACCTGAATTCCATTCGAGATACAGTGAAGGAAGACCTGTCAGGATTCAGAACAAGAGCAGAAAAATGGGGGAATGAAGTAAAGGAAAGTGCGCAGCAGTTCGGACAAAAAGCAAAAGAATTCAGTCAGACAGCGGGAACCCAGGCGAGGACATTCGCTTCTGAAACAGGGCCTGCTGTAAGACGTGGCGGGAGTGGATTAGGTCGTGTAATCGGTGTCTTATTCAAAGCATTTTTCCTGTTCGTTGCCGGTATCGTTGCAATAGCTCTGTTTGCAGGATTCATCGGAATTCTTTTCGGTGGGATGGCGACTTTTCCTTTGAAAAATTTCATCCTTGATGGATTCTGGCAAAATGTGCTTGCGTGGTCAACCTTGTTTTTATTCTTTGGAATACCCATCATTGCTTTAATCACCTGGCTGATACGAAGGATAATCGGAGTACGCTCCAAAAATCACTACCTCGGTTATGTGTTCGGAAGTTTATGGACAATTGGATTGATCTCGGCTATTATCCTTGGAGGAATTCTTGCCCGAAATTTCAAAAGTCGCTCACTGGTTGAAAGAGAAGTTACACAGTTTCAACCTCCACATGGAAAATTGTTCGTGGAAGTTCAACAAAGCAATGTCAGATATTATGGTGGCGACTGGTTCGGATTCGAAGGAGATGACGACCTGCCGTTTTATGGAATGAATGAAGACACTCTGTTGATCAATACTGTCAGATTGAATGTTGTAAAGAGCCAGGATTCAGCTTTCCATATTTTCAAAGTTCAGTTAAGCCGCGGGTACAATCCGCAACAGGCAAGAGAGCTTGCGGAAAAGATCAACTTTGAAGTAACACAACGTGACAGCCTCCTGTTATTACCGAAAGGTTTTGCCATCAGTAGAAATGAAAAATTCCGGAATCAAAAAGTGCTCGTTGTAATAGAAGTGCCTGTCGGTAAACGCATACAGCTGGATCGTCGCATAAATAATTATAACTGGTTCAATGTTGATTTCAACCGTCGCGGTGGTTGGGACATCGACTGGAATGAAAACTGGGATAGAACATATGGCTGGAACGGAAATCAGGAATATATAATGACACCTGACGGATTAGTACCAACGGACAGGCTTGATCAGGATGAATTAAAAAGAGGACGTTATAAAGAGATTCAGGAAAAATTTGATCAACCGGAAGAGGAGCAACCGTCAACAGATACTGTTGCACCTGCTACAAAAGATTCAGTCATAAAAGTGCGGATATCTGCTTCCTCCAGTGAAACATCAATGGATGAACCCTATTCATCTTCGAATTCGCAGATGGATGTCAGCTCACCCCTGTCCGTATTTTCAAAATTGTTTCAATAACACGGTTGAAGTTGGAACACAGGGGTCCCAATCGCAAGTGCGGGGCCTCTTTTTAAAAATCTTATAATTTCCGTATCTGTGATTATCAAACAACAACAACAAACATTCACCACAAAATTTCCAAACGATGAAAGGTAAATACATCACCACGCTGATCAGGATCGCTGCAGCAGCAGGTGCACACAGACACGTGAAAATGGCCGCATAAGATACTACCCCTTATTGCCAGCAATACAAGTCACCCCGTGGTGACTTTTTTTATTATTGACTAAAAGAAGATTATTGATATTGAACAGTTCCCTAGAAAAATGAATCATCCAAATCCTTTTACCTTTGCCGCCCTGCCTGGTGATAGAGTTAAAAAATAATTATGAAGAAAACACCGTTTGCTGAAAAACATATTGCATTGGGCGCGAAGATGGTTCCCTTTGCCGGTTATGACATGCCGATCTCCTATACAGGCATCAATGATGAACACCAGGCAGTGCGATCCAATGCAGGTATTTTCGATGTCAGTCATATGGGAGAGTTCATTCTGAAAGGAGAGAACGCACTTGATCTGATACAAAGAGTAACCTCCAACGATGCATCGAAACTTTCAAATGGAAAAGCACAATACAGTTGTCTGACAAATGAAGAGGGCGGCATTGTCGATGACCTCCTTGTTTATTGTATCGAAGAGAATAAAGTATACATGCTTGTCGTGAACGCTTCGAACATTGTGAAGGACTGGAATTGGATTTCAAAATACAATTCCACCAATGTGGAAATGCATGATATTTCCGATAAAACATGTTTGCTGGCAATACAGGGTCCGAATGCTACTAAAATACTTCAGCCACTTACTGAAATCGATATCTTAAATCTTAAGTATTATACGTTTGTAAAAGGAAAATTTGCAGGCGTTGAAAATGTGCTTGTAAGTGCAACAGGATATACCGGATCCGGTGGCGTCGAAATATATTTTGAAGATAAAGAAGGAGCGGCTATAAAAATATGGGATGCTATTTTTGAAACCGGTGAAAAGCAGGGCCTGAAACCAATCGGTCTTGGTGCGCGGGATACATTACGGTTGGAAATGGGTTACTGTTTGTATGGCAACGATATCGATGATACTACCACACCTCTGGAAGCAGGGCTCGGATGGATTACGAAATTCACAAAAGATTTTACGGCACGGGCGATCCTGGAAGAAGAAAAAACCAGCGGAAGCGATCGCAAACTTGTCGGTTTTGAAATGATTGAAAAAGGTATTCCCCGCCAAGGTTATGAGATCAAAGATTTCAGTGGTGCTGTGATTGGGAAGGTTACTTCCGGTACCCAATCGCCCTCCCTGGGAAAAGCGATCGGTATGGGATATGTTCAATCTGTTTATTCGGCGATCGATACAAATATTTATATCCGGGTACGTGATAAATTGCTGAATGCAAAAGTGGTGAAGTTTCCGTTTGCGTGAATGAGACGTCAGCTATCAGCAGTCAGCCGTCAGCTGTCCCCATATGACAAAAAGCTTATTGCATTTCTCCGTAACTAAATTAATTGATGTTTTACTGATTGCGGATAACCGTTCAATACACAATCTGCCGATTATTTAAGAATGCGACAGCTGACACTGACCGCTGATAGCTTTTTCAAACCACCCGCCGATTATTAAGAAAGCGACTGCTGACCGCTGATTGCTGATCGCCATCACACAATAAAATGATGCCTTCCTTTTGCATTTCTGGCTCAATTTTTTCTGTTTAAGGCACCGATAACCGTTGTTCATGACCACGATTCACTTAACCACTTTTATTGCGGCCCCTGTTGAACGTGTCTTTGACCTCAGTCGGAGTATAGACCTGCACAAAAGATCGATGCATAAAAGAAAAGAACAAGCGGTGAACGGTGTGACGTTCGGATTGATCAGCGAAGGCGAATCTGTAACCTGGAAAGCAAAACATTTTTTTGCCATGCGGGTATTGAAAGTAGAAGTTACACAGATGAAGCGGCCGGTTTCATTCACGGATGAAAGTGTTTCGGGTGATCTGCGCAATATGAAACATGAACATCATTTTAAGATTATTGAGAATGGCACGCTGATGATAGATATCTTTCGCTATGAACTGGGTGGCATATTTGGCAAATTAATCAACCGGTTTTATCTCCATAAATATATGCAGCATCTCCTCGAAGAACGAAATGAAATGATCCGGGAATATGCCGAATCCGACAAATGGAAATTCTTTCTTCAGAAATAACGCTCCAATCCTTTACTACAGGCACGCTGTCAATTTAATTGAAAATCCGTTTCTTCGTACCTGATTCATGCTACCGCTTTCTCATGCCTGATTTTTTACAACCCACGCTACATACAGTACTATCTCCCGCTTTACTTCATTTATACGAAGTAGAAAATACAATTGTTGTGATCATTGATGTATTGCGCGCTACTTCCACGATTGCTACCGCGTTATATAACGGGGCGCACAGCATCGTCCCGGTAGACAACATTGAGCAGTGCATTGCGTTAGGAAAGGAATATAACGGTATCACCGCCGGTGAAAGAGACGGGAGGATAGCGGAAGGACTTTCTTATGGAAATTCCCCTTTTGAATATCCTGAATCCTTTATCGGAAACAAAGTTCTCGTGCTTACAACAACTAACGGAACAAGGTTACTTCAGATGGCTGTATCAAAAGGCGCAAGCCATATTGTAACAGGTTCTTTTCCCAATCTCACAGCGGTGTGTAACTATCTGATTGGAGAAAAAAAGGATGTATTGCTTGCCTGCGCAGCGTGGAAAGACCGTGTGAATATTGAAGACACACTTTTTGCCGGAGCCGTTATTCATCGCATTGGCGAATTCTTTTCTATCAATTGTGATGCGTCACGAATTGCCAAAAACCTTTATGCATCCGCACAACCCGACCTGTTTGAATTCATGAAACAAAACAAGGCATCACATTTTCAGCGACTGAGTCGTTTTGGGTTGGAAAAGGACATGAAATATTGTCTTACAGCAGACGCCGCTCCGGTTCTGCCTTTTTTTGAAAAGGACAGGCTTGTCATAAAGAAAAGTCGCTGAAAGTGGTGCGGAGCACAAACCAAATCTGTTGGCACCACGCTTCAGAATTGGCAACAGGCTCTGTGTTAACTCGTTAAAAAGCAATGGGCAAGTCCATAAATTTTTGATTTTTACAAATTTGATGTATTATTGTAGTGGAATACGGCTGATAAGAATACCCTGAATCTCGCAAGCTCATCAGTATTTTCGTTCCATTCATCATAAACTCATTCACAATTATTATTTCAACCAACCAGCTTTTGGTTTGATCAGTGTTAACTCTCAAGTTATTTTATGTACGACATTCTCCAACTGAACGACATGCTCGTTCCTGAACTGCATGACATCGCGGAGCAGTTAAAAATTCCAAATTCCAAAAAACTCGATAAGCAGGAATTAATTTATAAGATCCTCGACAGACAAGCTGTTATTGCAAGTGCTGTAAAGTCTGCACCCGGCGACGATAAAAATAAAAGAAAGCGCATCGTAAAAACTACTACATCCAATTCCACTGAAGAAGCAGTTGTAGAAAGCGGTGGCGAAGAAAGAAATAAGAAAGAAGTGAAAAAAGAAATACCACGAAAAAAAGCTCCTGAAAAAGCACCGGTAACCGTTGCTAAAAAACAACGTCCGGCACCGCGCAAACAGGAAGAAGAAGAGGGAAATGGCTACCAGCAGGAACCATCGCAGGAGGAAGAAGAACAACAGGATCAGATGGAAACTTCTGCTTCCGGTATGCCCGAGCAGGAAGCCGAAACAGGTACACAACAACAACAACCTTCTACCGGACCTGATGGTCAGCAAAAGTCATATCCGCATCGCCGCGAAACGGTTTTTAATATTGAATTCGACGGCGTCATCCTGGCTGAGGGCGTTCTCGAAATGATGCCGGACGGATATGGTTTTCTCCGCAGCAGTGATTATAATTATCTCAGTTCACCGGATGATATTTATGTTTCTCCGTCTCAAATAAAATTGTTCGGACTAAAAACAGGTGACACTGTTCTCGGTGCAGTCCGGCCACCAAAAGAAGGTGAAAAATATTTTGCCCTGCTCAAGGTTACAACCATCAACAGTAAAAATCCTGAGGATGTACGCGACCGTGTTCCGTTCGATTACCTGACACCGTTATTTCCGTTTGAAAAGCTAAATTTATTTACAACGCCCAATAATTACAGTACGCGTATCATGGATCTTTTCACTCCTATCGGAAAAGGTCAACGCGGACTGATTGTTGCGCAACCCAAAGTGGGTAAAACGGTTTTACTGAAAGAACTTGCCAATGCAATCGCAGCCAACCATCCTGATTGTTATCTTATCGTGGTTTTGATTGATGAACGTCCGGAAGAGGTGACAGACATGGAAAGAAGTGTAAGGGCGGAAGTGATCGCTTCTACCTTCGATGAACCTGCAGAAAAACACGTGAAAGTTTCCACGATCGCATTGCAAAAAGCAAAACGGTTGGTAGAGTGCGGACATGATGTGATCATTCTTCTGGATTCAATCACGAGGCTTGCCCGTGCGCATAACACGGTAGCACCCGCTTCCGGTAAAGTACTATCGGGCGGTGTCGAAGCCAATGCAATGCAAAAGCCCAAACAATTTTTCGGGGCTGCCCGTAAAATTGAAAACGGAGGCTCACTTACAATCATTGCCACCGCCTTGATTGAAACAGGTTCCAAAATGGATGAAGTGATCTTTGAAGAATTCAAGGGTACCGGTAATATGGAATTGTTGCTTGACCGTAGACTGGCCAACAGACGAGTATTTCCTGCTATTGACCTCGTTGCCTCCTCAACACGTCGGGATGACCTTTTGCTGGAAAAAGATGTGCTCCAGCGTATGAACCTCCTTCGTGTATACCTTACCGATATGAATACGGAAGAAGCCATGCAGGAATTATTGAAAAGAATGCGTGGTACTAAAGACAATCAGGAATTTCTTGCAAGCATGAACGGTTAATACCGTTTGCGTATTCTTTCAAAATTCTTGTGATGTATGCCCTCCCCGATGCTATCGATTTTTTAACAATCACACGACAAATCACCTGTTATGAAAAAAGTATTTTACGCCGCAATGCTCAGCCTTCTTGTATTTAGTTCTTGCGCTGATAATGATCAACCCAGCAAGGAATCAGGAGATGAACAGGTGCCTGCACCGGTAACGAACAGCGGCGCTGAAACAGAAACAGACCGGGCAACCAATGCGATCAAAGATTCATCACGTGTCGACACTACAAAAAAAGACAGCCTCAACAGATAGATTTCACATTAAACACTTCAGGACTTACTGATTATTATACCTGATACCGGTGGGGTATTCGTATAAATAAAAACTTTTGGTCGGAACATGGTATTTCCAGATGACCGGAACTTTTTTTCCGTCATTGCTCCTTTCTTCCATCCCGAGTAAAACGATCGTATCATTATCAACCCAGCCGCCATCTTCAACCGAACCTCCGGGCCCTAGAAACAAAAGTCTTGTTTTGGTTTTACCTCCTATATCTATCAATGCTACTTCTGTATCCGGACCACGCACCTTTACGGCGTTATTTCGTTTCGATTTCACTTCTACTGCATAATTATCGAGATCAAGGAGGTAAGCACTATCAGGAGAATATTTAACAAGGCTTCCCTGCATTTTTATATAGGCGGGGTCTGGCTGGAACGGCTGGCTCATAACCGTATCTTCTTTCCAGGTATTCACCATATGAAATTTGGTCCAGGCGAAATCAGGTGTTGTCTTTCTTATTTTACCGTGGACCGGTGAAA
>DATLDA010000102.1:0-3676 GCA_035526135.1 Flavitalea sp. | reverse complement strand
CATATAAAAAGGTTACCGGGTAAAAGCATCCGTGCAAAAATATTCTGAAGCCCCTGTAACCAAATCGAAAGTAAAGCGTCCTATTTCTATATCAGTTGAAAAATTTAAAACAGAATTTCTTAAACTATAAAATATTAAAATTATGAAAGGCAAATATATCACCACACTGATCCGCATCGCAGCAGCAGCAGGTACAGCAAGACAAGTAAAAATGGCTGCATAACAATATTCAGATCCTTAACCATTAAACCTTAAGTCACCCCCCCGG
The DNA here is from genome assembly GCA_035526135.1 of Flavitalea sp. Taxonomy (GTDB): domain Bacteria; phylum Bacteroidota; class Bacteroidia; order Chitinophagales; family Chitinophagaceae; genus Flavitalea. Next base: position 3,408 of record DATLDA010000102.1, on the reverse strand, counting down.
GTGACTTTTTTTATTTGGTTCGTACTTGACTGTTGATCGATAATCGCGTTAATATATTTTTCGTTGTCAAATTCTTCCGCTTCGTGGACATTCGTTTGCATCAAGGCCGGCTCTGCCCCCATCTTGTGTAAAATTAAACTGCAATGGGCCGCCTTCTGTTTCTTCTCCTCATCTCAATACCTTCCCGGGCACAATTACAATTCCACACCCTGAATGAAGTACTCCGGTATGCGGACAAGCACAGTACGGTTTCTGCAAAAGCTCCCCTTTTGGAGGAAGTGAGCCGGTTGGAAATGAAAGCCGCACGTTCTTCCCTCAAACCACAAGTCAATCTGATCGCGGATGCAAATTATTATCCCGTTATCAGCTCACTGCTGGTGCCGGATAAAATGTTAGGAGGCACGGATAGCAAACTGACCAAAGTTCAACTCGGACTTCCCTTCGCGATGTCAGCAGGCATCGAGGCAACTATACCCGTTATTGCATTTGATAAATGGGCGGTCCTAAAAAAGGCACAGATGGAAAATGTCCGCACACACTTTACGGAAAAAGCAAAACTGGAAAGGTTACATATTGAATTGACGCAGGCCTATTTCGAAATCCTTGCGATGAAAGAACTTCTGGAGTTGAATAAAGAAAACACAGAAGCCATTTCCCGTTTAATGGTAGTGATGGATGCAAGAAAAAAAGAAGGGGTCCTTGATCCCGCCGCATATAACAGCGCCCGGAATCTGCAACTTGAAACAGAACATACCTATTGGATCTATACTGGATTGCAGAAGCAACATCTTATAAAGTTAAAGTCGCTGATGAATATCCCGCAGGAGGATAGCATCATGCTCGTACAATCATTACCGGGATTTACACAACAGGTGATACAATTGGTACCCGTAAGCAAGCGGGCGGCTGCACAGGAGTCGGCAATGAAAGTGTTGGTAGCCCGTCAGACCCTCTCCATTTCAGAAAAAGCTTCTCTTCCAAAATTGTATGCATTCGGACGCTATGCTACGAATTATCAAATGCGCTTCGGATCACACAGCCAACAGGTGCATTTTGATGCAAGTACAGTGGGGGTAAGACTTGACATTCCATTACTTGCCGGCAGATATTACAAAACACAACGCTTCAAAAATAATTTACTGGTAAAAAGTGCGGAGGCCGATCAAGAGGACTTGATCAATAAACTCCGGGAGGAACAGGCCATATGGAAAAATGGTTACCAAACAGCCGTCATGAAGCAGTCGTCACTGGAAAAGAAAGTCATGGTGAATGCCGACAATCTGCGGATTGCAAATGCCCAACTCAAAGAAGGCGTAATGGAATTTGAACAATACAATACAATATTTCTTGAATTCAATAAAGCGCGGTTGGACCAAATCCAAAATCTTTTTGATGGATTATTATATGCCCAATTGCTGCGAATGCCGGATGGTCAATAGTCACAGAACCCCAAATGAGTAGTTATGAAAAATTTATTTTCTATTGCATTGATAGTATTCATCAGTTGTAATAACAAACAGAAAGAAGTACAGCCGCAGGTAAAATTGCTGACGGAAGCCGTGTACGCTTCGGGTACACTCGTTCCCGAAATTGAGTATACAGTTAAGTCATCAATTGACGGGTTCCTTACAACGGTTAATGTCAGGGAAGGTGATGAAGTACGCGTGGGTACATGGTTGTTTTCTGTAACAAATGAAAATGCCAGGGCTGCTGTAACAGCTGCCGAACATTCTGTAAGAACAACAGCGCCACTTGCATCAGCAAACGCTCCGGCGCTTCGGGAATTACAAAATCACTTGTCTGCAGCCGCTACGAAATTGCATTCGGACAGCCTGCAATACAATAGATATTCAAACCTGTTTCAACAGGATGCCGTCTCAAAAAGTCTGTATGAAAAGTATCAGTTGCAATACGAAACATCTGCAAGAGAAGTAGCGGCAATCAAAGCTCAGATGCAACAGGTGAAACTTACTTCCGGTATTCAGTTGCAACAGGCCACTGATCAATTGCAACTATCGCAGACGCGGAGTGGAACAGGCGTGGTGAGAAGTTTCAATGACGGCCGGGTGTATGATGTTTATTATAAACGGGGAGACTTAATTCTACCTAATCAACCCATTGCCCTTATTGGCAGCGGACAAATGATTGCCCGATTATCGGTGGATGAAGATGATCTGCAGCGTGTACAGGTCGGTCAGAAGGTTCAGATCACCCTCGACGCATTTCCGGATTCAATATTCAGTGCTACTATCAGGCGCATCTATCCACTTCTGAACCGTGTTGAACAATCTTTCCGGGTGGATGCTTATTTTAATTCCCCGGTGCCCGCTGCTATGTACGGACTTAACGTAGAAGCCAATATCATCCTGCGCGAAAAACAAAAAACCACTGTTGTACCTCGTAAAGCAATTCGTAAGGGAGATAGTATTGAAGTGAAACAGAACAATGAAACCATCACATTAAAAGTTCATACCGGCGCTTCAGACAAAGAGTGGGTAGAAATCGGCGAAGGAATTGTATCAACCAATAACATAATCATCTTACAATGAACCGTCGCCTGGCCCTGCAAATTGCAGTTACGCATCTGCTAAGCAAAAAAAAGCAAACACTCGTTGCGATGATGGGAGTTCTGTTCGGCATTTCCATGTTCATCATCATGATCAGTTTCATGACAGGTGTCAATAATTTTATGAAAGACATGGCTATGGATGGATCACCGCATGTCAGGATCTATAATCCACTTCAGGTGAAAGATCAAACCATTATTGGTCGCAATGTATCGGACAAAGATGCCTGGTTCATTGTGCATCATCAAAGACCAAAGAATGACCTGTCTAAAATAAAAAATGCACTTTTTCTCGCCGACCAGATTGAACATATTCCAGGGGTGCAGGGTGTTGCCCCGCAAGTGGGAACCCAGGTGTTCTTTAACAATGGTCCCATAGAAATATCAGGAACAATATCTGGTATTAACGTAGCGAAACAAAAAATGCTGTTTAATCTGGAAAGCAAACTGGATGAAGGAAGTCTGGATGACTTATTAAAAACATCGGATGCGATTGTGATCGGTCGGGGACTTGCCAAAAAAGTAAATGTGAAAGTCGGGGACAGGGTGAGTGTCACTACACCGGCTGGTAATAATTTGTCGCTCCGCATTGTCGGAATGTTTTCATACGGGCTATCTGCCTTCGATGACAGCAAGAGTTATGCATCTCTTTCCACAGTGCAAAAATTAATGATGCGCGATCCTTCCTATATCACTGATCTGCACATTAAACTGGAAGATTACACAGAAGCAAAAGTGGTGGCTGCTCGCCTGGAAAAAGAATATGGGGTATTTGCGGAAGACTGGCAACATGCAAATGCATCCCTGCTCGCGGGAGACAAGATCAGGAATACCATGACCGC
>DATLDA010000070.1:0-11702 GCA_035526135.1 Flavitalea sp. | reverse complement strand
TGCTGTTGCTGAAAACGATGGTTCAGCCCAAAACGGTAATTGAAAAAAATCAAAAAGGCAGTCAGCAAAGTGGCAGCACCAAATACCAATTTGTGCTGACCTGAAATAAAATGGGAGATCCAGCTGATGATTTTTCTCATGGTAACTGATCAGATGTTAGTTGCCTATGGTTCCCGATGGTCAACTCATCTGGCTGTCAGCTGTCAGCTGTCAGTAGTGCCATCAAAAGACCTATAAGAATGACTGTAATTTTGAAAGTTACAAGCAGCAACCAGCAAACTATGCATTAAAACTAGCATGCATTTTTCCACAAACATCAGTGGCAACCATTTTTTCCGCCAGGAGGATCATATTAAAAAATGCCTTCGCGCGCGAAATACCATGGCCGATGATTACGGGTTTCGCAACTCCCAGCACTGGGGTCCCGCCATAATTTTCAAAATTGAAACGTTCCAGGTAATTGTGTGAGATCTGTTGACGCTGCGTTATATCGTAGAATGATTCTGCCATTTTCAATACCACATTACCGGTAAATCCATCACATACCATTACATCTGCTTTATCGAGCAGTACATCTCTTCCTTCAATATTGCCAATGAAATGAATCGACTTATTTTCTTTGAGCAGCGGATAAGCCGCCTGAGCGAGTAGATTTCCTTTTCCTTCTTCTTCTCCGATATTCAGTAACGCCACACGCGGTTCACTGATAGAAAGAATATGACGCGCATATAATGATCCCAGAACAGCAAACTGGTTGAGATATTCAGGTTTGCAATCTGCATTTAATCCCACATCAACTAGAAGACCCGTATTTCCACCTTCTTTCGGTATCAGGGTGGAAATTGTGGGACGGGATACACCATCGATTGCTTTGATTGTGTACATAGCCCCAACGAGCATGGCCCCGGTGTTTCCAGCACTGATAAATGCATCTGCTTTACCACTGGCAAGTAAATGGAAACCGATTCCAATGGAAGAATCAGTTTTTTCCTTAAGGGCTTTGGTGGGATGTTCATGCATTCCGATAACCTGGGATGCATGTATGATCCTCACACGCTCAGGCGAAATGCTGAACTGTGAAAGAAGTGGCGTCAGTTGGAATTCGTCGCCTGTAAGTAATAATGAATCGTTTGAGTTATTGCCGGACAAGTATAATCCAACCCCTTTCATGGCTTCAACCGGCGCGAAATCGCCGCCCATCATGTCTAAGGCTATTGTCATTCCGGCTGGGGTTACGTACGATACAAATGTTACTTGATGGGAGCGTTCTCTGCAACCACTTTTCCTTTGTAATACAATTTCCCTTCGCTTACATGAGCGCGATGACGTACGTGCATTTCACCTGTAGTGGTGTCTTTACTGAGCGTTATTTTTTCCGCTTTGTAATGCGTTCTTCTTTTTCTACCCCTTTGTTGGGAGTGTCTTCGTTTCGGATTAGGCATAATAAAAATTTATGTCTACGATTTATAATCAATTTTCCAGGTCCTTGAATTTTTCCAGCCCTTTCCACAATGGATTCTCAGGCGTTTTCTTTTGTGCATCAAGTCGGGCCAGCATCTCGAGTACTTCTTTATTGCAATAGGGACCCCCGATCTCTTCCTGGCGGCACATCCGTTGCATTGGAATACTCAGGTTGACAAATTCATAAATCCAGTCAGCCAGTCGCAGGTGGCTTTCCCCTTTTGATATATAATAAACATCAGGATCTTCTTCCTGGTCATTCATCTGGTCTGGATCTTCTACCATCTTCACTACAATATTGAACTCATCCCAAAGGTCAAAAGGTCTTGTATTGCCGCAACGGTCACATGGTAACTGCAATTTTCCTCCCACTTCAAATTTCAATAACAGAAAACTGCTTTTTCTGTCGAGCGTTAGTTTGATATGGGCGATACAATTTGAAAAATCCTGTTCCTGGTATGCCGTAAAGAACTGGTCATCGATATCATACTCAAACTCATGAATTCCTGGCTTTAACCCAACGAACGCTATGTCAAAACCACGTCGGCTGCTCATTTACTTCCCTTTAAAGAGTTTGCAAAGGTAAGGGAATCCGACGGTTTGAAAGGAAGGTATTTAAAATTCTTTGCAAAAATCCAAGCTGTAAATCAATCATTTGACCCGGAAGGAAATTTTTATGACGACGACGTTCTGCCAACTCAGAGACTCATACCAATCTCTTCCATTACCCTTCCTCAAAGCTGAGGACTCCCTGAATGACCAATGATCGGGCGAACTTTATAAGAACGGCAGCGAGTATGGATGCGAACAATTTGAAGAATCACCATAATACCATCACACAAAGCTCACAAAGAACACCATGGAATGAATCACGAATCTTAAATGCAGATCCTGTGTTTTGCACAGGACTGTCAAACTCGAATTCACCTTACTTTCTTTGCCGCTACTAATCCTTTGAGCGATTCCAAATTATTAGGATGATCCTTTAAGTCTTCCCGGAAAACCCTTTGCGCCTCTTCAAATTGTTTGTTTTTCAGTAAAGCATTCCCCAGGAACGGCCGTGCTGACAGCAACCAATCCTCCGGTTCATTATACACCATCTCATCTTCATACTTTACGGCGGCCTTGTAATAGTTAATAGCCAATGAAAATTTGCCGACTCTTTCCGCGATCATCCCTGCCAGCAAATTCCGGGCAACGGTCGCAGCGGTTTTCGGGGGACTGAATGGAACAACCGGAATTGTCAACACTTCGTTTGTGATCAACTTGTCCACTTCGGCAAGACGTTCCTTTGCAGCGCCATTATTTCCTTTATTTGCGTAGGCCATTCCTTTTGCGAAATGTTGCAATAAGGCTGCATAGACGAGTCGTTCTTCTGTATCGGGTTGATATAATATTTCATCCCATTTTTGGAAATGGATACGAGTAAGTTCAGGCATTGTATAAATGTATTGCAAGTAGGCACCGAAAGGTGGTGCCATTGACAAGAATCCTGTGTCTATGCTATTCCTGCAAGCCAGTGCATCCTCGGATGCCTTTTTATATTCATTACCCTGCATCGAACAGTTCGCTTCCATGTGCCGGTTGTGTACTTCATAGAGGAAAAAACCATTGGCAACGTTCGGCATCAATCCGCGGTATTGCTCATATTGTTTTATGGCTGTTGTATTTACCAGAGCTCCTTTGGCATATTGCCCCGTGCGTATGTAAATGTGCGAAGGCATATGTACCATGTGTGCCAGTCCAGGCGTAATAGTACCCAGTTGATCTGCACTCCGGTTTGCTTTGGAAGGATAGGGTGAGCCTTCAATCACGTGAATATAATAATGGTTAGCGCCCGGATGATCCTGGTCAGATTGTAAGGTTTTTTCTAACACTTGAATAATTTCAGGGGTCCAGGGCTTTGGTTTGCCATTGTGCTCCCAAAGGTCCCATGGATGTAATTGCATCAGGGCATCGGCGAAAAGTGCGCCGATTTCAGGATCGTTTTTATACTGCTTGAATAATGATTTCATGTTGTCTGCATATATCGTGTTACGGACAACCTGTTTTTGGGAAGTGTCTTTCGAATATCGACCTTCCATAGCTTTCATCAATGCCTGTTCTTTCACGGAAGCGGTTATGGAATATTTTTTCGCGAATGCCAGCGCATCGTAGCCGGACGCTGCTGTTTCATAGGAGATATCATTAATGTTAGGCCCATATGCCAAAGCTTCTCCCCAATATAGCATCGCGTTGGTTGAATCAAACAATTGTGCTTTTTTAAAAGAAGGGATGGCTTCGATGATATGGAAGCCGTAGTAAAGGTTCATGCCCTGGTTAAAATAAAATTGTGCACTGTCAGATGTTGTGGAAATTTTCCATTGGTGTTTACCGGTACCGGGAAGCGGGCCAAAAGAATTGATAGCTTCAGATGAAACCAAAAACGTTTTCCAATCGGGAGCACAGGAAATTGTCGATGCTTTTCTTTTTTGCAATTGCTGTAAATAGGAACTTGTATTTGAGGATGGTTCGGATTTTTGTGTCAGTATTAGAAGCAGGCAGAATAAAATACCCGGGAATGTGAGTAGACGCATGGGCGAGGGTTTGATAAGAAAAAGATAATAAAAAATTGCAGATTGCAGATTTAAGATTTTGATTTATCAAAAGGTACACATAGAGACATAGTTACATAGATCACATAGTTCTGCATCTTCGCGGCTGTTGTGAGCTTTATTTTCTTTGTTCCTGTATTTTGATTTTAGATTTATAAAAAGATCCACATAGAGACTTAGTTACATAGATTCACAAAGTCAAACAACCGCTGTGTCCGCCGTGTTCCGTGTGTTCGCTGTGTTTGTATTTTCATTGCAGGTTTCTATTTCAGATTTTAGATTGACAAAAGCTCTCGTCTATCGACAACAAATTCTACTCTGGAACAAGCGGGCTGGTACTACCGGTCAAACAGGCATTGTATCCTGCTGCCTTCCAGGGAAAAAGCCGCCTCACTTATTATGCATCGTTATTTAGCAGTGTTGAAATCAATAGCTCTTTCTATAAACTGCCAAGAATTACTACCGTCAAAAATTGGGCAGAAAGCGTTCCCGGCGGTTTCCAGTTTACTTTCAAATTATCGAAAGACATAACCCATGTGAAGGATCTGCAATTTCAGCCTGATGCTATCGATCAGTTTATCAATACAATCAATCATATTGGCGATCTGAAAGGCTGTTTACTTATTCAGTTTCCACCCAAATTGCAAATTGAAAAAATGCAACAGGTGGAAAAACTTTTGTCACACATTCGAAAATCAGATCCATCTAATGAATGGAAAATTGCTGTGGAGTTTCGTCACTTGAGTTGGTACCATGAGGAGGTGTTTAGTTTGCTGAACAAAATGAAAGTTGCATTGGTCTTCCATGATTTGCCTGCATCAGCCACTCCACTGACTGCATTAGCAGGCAACTTCCGGTATGTACGTTTTCATGGTTATGGAGCTAATTATCGCGGAAGCTACCCCGATGATTTGTTACTTCAATATGCGCGGAATTTCAAAGAATGGGTAATTGAAGGAAATCCTGTTTATTTTTATTTTAATAATACAATGGGAGATGCCGTGCGAAATTTGCAGACCTTGAATGAATTACTGAAATCCTAATAATGAATTTGTAACCTGGTAGCAGAGTTAATATCAGTCATGCACAAAGCGTTACTCAAATCCAAAACAACACCATGAATCGTTCTACCTCCAGTGTTTTCCGTGCCGGACTGATCGTCGGGACCCTGGATATTCTTTCAGCTTTTCTTTATTACTTCCTGAAAACAGGTAAAAATGTGTTGAATGTTTTGAAGTTCGTGGCAGGTGGTATCTATGGGAAGCAAGCTGCGGCCGGAGGGACGGGGATTATGGTTGTGGGACTGGTTCTACATTATCTGATTGCATTTGCCTTCACCGTTTTTTTCTTCTGGGTGTTTCCAAAAACTAAAGTTTTTGCATCAAATAAAATCCTTACCGGATTGATGTATGGAATTTTCATATGGATGGTAATGAACCTCGCTGTTGTTCCCCTGTCCAAAATAGGAAACCGGCCGTTTGACTTGAAGAATGCACTTATTAATCTCATCATATTAATAGTTTGCTTAGGAATTCCTCTTTCTTTTATGGCAAATGCATTTTACAAAAAAAGTGAAATTGAAAGATTATGAAACAGAAGTTCTTTGTTGTATCGCTTGGATTGATTTTTTCTTTTCACAGTATTGCGCAATCGTTCAAACCCTCGGATCCTTTGGCGCACACATTTTCTATTGTGGCACGGGATTCTAAAACAGGACAGATGGCTGTAGCGGTCCAAAGCCATTGGTTCAGTGTGGGTACTGCCGTTTCATGGGGAGAAGCAGGTGTAGGTGTTGTAGCAACGCAATCGTTCACGAATAAATCATTTGGTCTGCGCGGACTTGCATTGCTCAAAGAAGGAAAGTCACCGCAGGAATCATTGGATATTTTGCTGAGCGATGATTCTGCAAAAGATTACAGGCAGGTTGCAATCCTTGACAAAACCGGTAGGGTAGCGACGCACACAGGAAAAAAATGCATTGACATGGCTGGGCATGCCAACGGAGATAATTTTTCTGTACAGGCGAATATGATGTTGAAGAGTACAGTTGTTCCTGCCATGGAAAAAGCATGGAAGGCTAATAGTGAATTGCCACTGGCAGAAAGGATGATGGCCGTACTGTACGCCGCGCAAAAAGAAGGAGGTGATATCCGCGGTAAACAATCGGCAGCCTTGCTGATCGTTGCGCCGTTAGCAACTGCTGCACCCTGGAATGACAGATTGATCGATCTGAGAGTAGATGATTCGGCAGATCCGATCAAAGAAATTAATCGACTACTGAAAATGTATCGCGCCTATGAGCATATGAATAAAGGAGATTATTATGTGGAGAATGGACAGATGCAGCCCGCAATGGATGAATACAATGCGGCCATGAAGCTATTTCCAGGAAATCTGGAAATGAAATACTGGACAGCGATTACGCTCGCCAATGGGAAAGAAATTTCAAAAGCTGCTTCCATGCTGCAGGGCATTTATAAATCAGACCCGAACTGGCGTAAACTCACGCAACGATTACCAAAAGTGGGACTGCTAACGGTGTCGGATAAAGAACTGACGGAATTGATTCGATGAAGTTTCACGCCCGCCCGGATGAACTGGTCGAACGGGCAAGACGCTGAGTAAGAATTTCAATGTGTCCTATGTTCCTGTGGTATTGCTTCCTGAAAGAACTGATCCTTCGATTCGCTCAGGACGATGTCAGTTGTTTCTTTTCCAGCATTTTGTCAAGGATTTCTGCTATTAGATGTAACTTATTATCTCCGTTTTTTGGTACTTAATTAAGTTGAGTAAAATCGACGAATATGAAACCTGTCAAACATTTAGTTACAGTTTCAATTGTCATCTCTATTCTGACAACCTTCTGTTCGCAAACGACGATTAACCCCACCCATGCGACTGCAAGTACGCTAACGGGTTACCATTGGGAACAGGTTTTGCCCTTTGGCAATGGGTCTTTTCCCGAACAATGGAAACCGGGCACATTTCCCCTCGGTATTCGTCCGCTCGATGCTTTTAATAACAACCTCTGGATGAGTGGACAAAAAGCTGCATGGTCGTCTACAGATGGTATTCACTGGAGCAGACACAACAAAACAGATTGGGGCGAGAGGATCTATTCAGAAATAATTTTTTACCAGAATAAACTTTGGCTCTTCGGCGGCCTGATGTACCAGGAAAGACAATTTGTAAATGATATATGGGTCTCTTCAGATGGAACGAACTGGCAAAAGGCCGGCAATGCTTCGTGGTCTGCACGCGGTGGTCATTCCATCATTGTTTATAAAAATAAAATCTGGCTCTTTGGTGGTGCTACAGAAATCAATTCGGACAGGTCACTCAAGAATTTTCTGAATGATATCTGGTCTTCCGAAGACGGGATTCACTGGACGCAAGAAATGAAATCTGCCCCCTGGACACAAAGAGACAATCCGAAGCTGCTTATTTTCAGAGACAACTTGTACATGCTCGGTGGACAGGGACAATCTGATATATGGTTCACTTCGGATGTTAAAAACTGGAAGCTGTTGAATCCATCTGCGAGCTGGAAAAATCGTTATGATAACGGCGCACATGTATTCGATGGTAAGATGTGGATCTTCGGCGGACGCGATACTTCAGAAAATCATACTACCGCTGCCTTGAATGATGTTTGGTTTTCCGAAAACGGAATAGCATGGACGCAACAAACCGCACACGCACCCTGGACAGTTCGAAGTGGTGCCACCAGCATCGTGTATCAAAACAAACTGTGGATCTATAGTGGAAAACATACGGGAGGACCGTACAATTGGGGCGGAGATGTTTGGACGATGCGAAAAGAATGAGGATACAGACCACAGACAACAGACCTCAGACCACTGACCATGGACCACTGACATTTCACGCTAAGATGCAAAGAAGCAAAGCTGCAAAGTGATTTCTATGTGTTCTAGTGTGACTATGTAACTATGTGTTGATTTTTGTATTTCTATGTTGATTGAGTTCAAAAATGACAATAACTTTAACAACCCACCAAAACTACTACAATGAAACGCTCAGCAGTCGTCCTCCTGACGAAAGCCCTCCATACTATTTTAGTATTCCTGATCATCAGTTGCTTTTCCTTCTTTATCATCGCCAAAACAGTAAACGACCGGGCAGATGATATCTGGAAACAACTGGGAATTCCATTAACTCAGGCAAATCAGAATATCCGCCAGAGTTTCATCTTCGGTCATTTACAATACCTGGGAACCAGGAATGCAAAGAATATCGCACCTGGCGAACGCATTTCAATGATTAACCAGCTTGTGGCATATGCAAAAAAATATTGGAACAGTAAGGAGTTCCAGGCTGATTATAAAAACTATCGCGCACACAATAAACCTGCAGATCCCGAACGAATGCTCATCACAGCAGAATCCATTAAAATAGAAGAAAAGGCGCGATTAGAAAAAGCATTGAAAACCGCAGAAGAAGGATTGAATTCACCCAATCCAAAGATCAAAAATGGCGCGCCGTTACGCATCGAGAATGTGAAAAAAGAATTGGCTGCACTGGACAATCCTGATAATCTCGTCATCAAAAGAAGGCTCGATGATGTCAACCGTTCATTTGACTATGCATTGAAGCAGCAGGGTACTGCAATGGAAAAATTTTCACTGCAATATCCCGAAGACCCGAAAGAGTTACTTAAAAAAAGACTACAGGAAATGCTCACTATAACAGCGGAAGTTGATTACGATGCTGAATTGAAGGATGTCAATAAATTTAAAATGTTTGTCAATCCGGACTACGAAAAAAAGCCAAAGGAATGGAAGCTCGCATTCCGCGCGGGTCAGGCGGCCACAGATGCTGTACGGGCTGCGGCACAGCAGTGGTTGAAGGAGCTGAATTGACCTCAAATCATGAGCTATAGGGGTAGATCTGATGAACCATTGGCCTGAATGATATCATTACCGTGTCCAAGGTCTCACCCTGTTTGAGGTAACTCCATGAAGGTGAGAAAGGCAATGACAATAATTATTATTTCTTTCACTATCCATAAAATCTTAAAACATGTGGACTACAGATTCCTTATGGTTTGAAATTGCAATTGTCAGTATCATATTTGCACTGGGAAATATTCTGATGGGTCATTTTGAGGAACGTACATCCAAGATCAAAAGGGTTGGTAAATACCTGATGATCCTCGTAATTGTTTGCGGAATATCCATATTATTCGGAAGAAATGCTGCCATGATCTTTCTCGCATTAATGATTGTTCCATTGCTCTATGTTCATGGGTATTACCTTCCAAAAAAAGAAGGAATTAACGGATGGACGGGGGAACCCAAAAGCAGATATTATGAATTTCGCAAATGGAATAAAAATATTTTTTCGGAATAAGCTGCAGTAGCCTTTGATAATATATTCCGTGAGTTCTTTTCATCCGCCTCATGAATGATATTATTTTTATACTTGACATAAGGCACGGTCTATGATCCCGATGCGAAGCTGATAGCTGACTGCTTACAGCTTTTTTTTCCTACATTCATTCCCACCAAAACTAACTTCCCATGCAGGTCCTCCTGGGCGTACTTCTTCACTTCATTGGCGGGTTCGCCTCCGGAAGTTTTTATATTCCCTACAAAAAAGTAAAAGGATGGGCATGGGAAAGTTACTGGATCATCGGCGGTATTTTCTCCTGGCTCATCGTTCCTTTCCTTGCTGCATATATCACAGTTCCTGACTTCATGAACATTATTCAGGCAGCTTCTTCCTCAACTATATTCTGGACCTACCTCATGGGATTATTATGGGGCGTCGGGGGACTGACTTTCGGCCTTTGTATGCGTTACCTGGGCCTATCGCTCGGTATGGCCGTCGTTCTCGGATTTACTTCAGCCTTCGGTGCACTCATTCCTCCCATATACCGGGATATTACTGGTGATCAGGGACAGACATTTACTTCGTTGATCAACAGTGATGGAGGAAGACTTGTTCTGCTTGGAGTGGTGCTTTGCCTGATCGGTATCGTGATCTGCGGACGTGCCGGTATGATGAAAGAAAAAGAATTGAATACTGAACAAAAACAGGCAAGCATAAAAGAATTTAACCTGCGAAAAGGTCTTACAGTCGCAGTTGTATCAGGTATCCTGAGCGCCTGTTTCAATTATGGCATTGAAGCAGGTAATGAAATGTCGAAAGCGGCGGAAGCATCGGGCGCGAATCCGCTTTTCAGAAACAATGTGATCTTCGTTGTCATCCTTTGGGGTGGACTCACCACCAATTTCATCTGGTGCATGATCCTCAACTACCGCAACAAAACTTTTGGTGACTACAAAAATCAACGTACTCCGCTTTTCAATAACTATTTGTTTGCAGCTATTGCCGGTACCATCTGGTTCCTGCAATTCTTTTTCTACGGAATGGGAGAAAGCAAACTTGGGAATGGCGCCAGCAGCTGGATCCTCCATATGGCTTTTATCATTTTAGTATCCACCATGTGGGGCTTTGCATTTAGAGAATGGAAAGGTGTGAACAGGAAAACGCTACTTACTATACTGCTCGGCATCGGAGTTATTATTACTTCCGTCGTGCTCGTTGGTTATGGGAATTCGCTTTTGTAACTTCATTCCGAAATGGCTGCACCCACTATACAGGCTTTCAAATACGTTCCTTACCAATGGGATGAATCAATCGCAACTTCCCTCCACGGTGACGAAGTGTCCTTACTGCTTTATCGCTCGAATTTACTTGGCGCCGATTTGCGCCTCACCAACTATGGAGGCGGCAATACATCATGTAAAATAATACAACCTGATCCGCTTACCGGCGAACCGGTGGAAGTGATGTGGATCAAAGGGTCGGGTGGGGATCTTGGCACGCTTAAGAAAAACGGCCTGGCCGCTTTATATGTCAACCGGTTGACAGCATTGAAAAAAATTTATAAAGGAATTGACAAAGAAGATGAAATGGTAGAATTGTTCAACCATTGCATTTTCGATCTGAATTCAAAGGCGCCTTCGATCGATACACCTCTACATGCTTTTCTTCCATTCAAACACATCGATCACCTCCACCCGGATGCTGCCATTGCGATCGCTGCTTCAAAAGACGGAAAAAAAATTACGGAGGAATTATTCAAAGGACAGATCGGATGGGTGAACTGGAAACGTCCCGGATTTGATTTAGGTCTCGAACTCAGGAAAACACTCGATGCAAATCCATCCATGCATGGCATTATGCTGGGAAATCATGGTCTTTTCACCTGGGGAAATACTTCTTTTGAATGTTATATCAATACCCTGGAAACAATTGAAAAATGTGCTGCCTACATTGAAAAATCAATCGTCGTAAAAGGAAAAGTATTTGGTGGAAACAGAGTTACCAGTTTGCCAAAAGAAGAAAGGATTCGTTATGCCGCCCAACTAACACCAGCCTTACGCGGATTGTGTTCGTCCCATACAAAAATGATCGGGCATTTTACCGACGATGAGCGTGTACTGGAGTTTATGAATTCGAATTCTTTTTCACAACTCGCTCCGCTGGGAACGAGTTGCCCGGATCATTTTCTGCGTACGAAGATCAGTCCACTCATAATCGAATTGCCTTCATCCCTGCATGCCGGTGATCCGGTCGCAGTTCGGGAACAATTATTTCCGGCATTTTCTGAATACCGGG
>DATLDA010000060.1:0-8671 GCA_035526135.1 Flavitalea sp. | reverse complement strand
CAATTAGTCCCATTCCATTCAGAGCAGTTCCAAATTTCCATTGAATATTTGTGGGCTGGTAAGGGAAGGTCATCGAAAAACGAAAAGGAGAATTTTTGCAACCTGCCGGAAAATTTACTGTGCTGTAATCATTATGTATTGATATAAACTGATATAGATCTTTCAGGTTGGTTCCGGCCGAATAACCATACGACTCAGCAATTCCGAATCCATAAGCGATCGCGTTGAATGGCGTATCACATGAAATAGTATGTGTACCCCTACTAACGGGAATCTGCGCATAGGCATACCCGGGAATATATGGATGCGATAAAAATGAGACGCCATAGGCATTTCCGTCAATTTTGAAAGTGTTCAGTGCAGTGGGTGAATTTTTGATAACCACATTGATGAAATGCTCGGTGATGGCCGTGTTAACAATAGGTTGCATTGAATTCAACGTAACATTATTCACCGTTTGTTCCACCGGGTTCAGAAAAATCATTTCCGGATCTCCTACTCCGCTATTTCCACTACATCCCTGTGTGCTGAAATATTGGGCAACCATTACCGGCAGGTCAGATTCCACAAGATTGGGTGTATTACTCATTGGCAGATCACAATACTGGCCGTTGATAAAACTTCCAGGAAGAATAATGCCGCCATTTACTTTCACAATCGCGGTTGGGTTTGATTTAAATATGCGCAGATAATTATTCTGGGAAGTCAACCCGGAATTGATGCTGGGTACCGTAATATATGTTTTACCCCACGTACTTGTTGGATACATCTGCTGGTACAAATTATCTGATGTTCCCGGGTTCAAACAGCCGATTGAGATTTTTCCACTGCCGGAAAAAACCGAAATTTTTTTACATCCTGCCCCAGAATTAATTGATCGAATCGAGGATCCCGTAAGATCAATTTGGGAAAGGTATTGGAAGACCTGCCCCTGCGAAAGATTTAAAAAAAAGGGTACACCTGCCGGCCGTCCCTGAATACTCGTCTGGGTAGGAAGAATTTCAAGCGTTGTGGTACCCGTATCGGTAGCAACAGCAAAAAAATAAGAAAATGAATTCGGTTCGTTGCTTTCCTGTGTATAATTCACCGAATAATATTCCCTTCCAAGGGTGCTTGTCGGCAAACAGAGCGTAGCTCCTGATATTGCATTCACATAGATGAAGCTGTATACAACAATTGCTTTTTGGGACGTAACGTGTATGCCGAGATTGTAAATCCCTTCCTGCATCAGGGCAGCAGACCGGGGGATAGACATTGTGGTAATCTGGTTCGCTACTACACTGAAAGGTTGGGAGAAGCCAATCCCGGCAATTGTTACCTGCCCGGTGGTATTCACGTCTGAAGTAAAATAAAGTTCCATCCTTTCAGCCACACCACTATTAAACATCCGGATATGATTCCCGTAACCGATCCAGAAGTCTTTACCCTTGTTAGTGAAATCCTGCGAAATGGCGGTATACCCCGAAAAGAATATAAGAAAGGCCGGGAGGAAAGTTCTCATTAGATCGTTTTGATAACAGGGGCACGATGAGTATCACAATATAAACATTCTATTCCTATACCCCTACAGTTGAAAAGGGGTTGCCTGTTTCAACAATTCACCGGCCCGCGGACCGATACAGAAAATCAAATCGATTACGGAGAGGTTGGGCAAAAAACCTATTCGTTCCTGAAAGACCTGGCGATAGACATACGGTATCGGGTTAACCCGGGTATTTTTTGGTGTGAAGGTATTTCTCAAATCGATGAATTCGCGATCCGGAACATCTCCTGACGTATGCGTAAAATGCCAGCCAAGCTGATTCAGGATCCATTCAAAAACATCCAGGCTCAAATCGTTGAGCAACTGATACTGGTTTTCAAAAATTGGTTGCAGGCTGTCACGATATTGATCAAACCAGGGGGAGTGATTGTAAGCGGAACAAATACTCTTCCAGTGGCTGGACTGCCAACGGATCCTGTTATCAATCTCAATTTCTTTTGAAAAACTTTTTTGATCTCGCCCACCCTTTAGGGGGACCGTCAAAAGGAGGGGCCCATTCGCTCCCGCGATAACGCATCGATTGCGAAACGACATTTTCCGGAACTGATCGTATGTATAAAAAATTATATGAGTAGAATGAGATAAAGCAGCAAGATACGTAAGCGATGGAAAATATTGATATTCAACTAAAATTGGGATCATATTATGTCAATACCTTAAAAAGTGCATTTTCGTTGGGAAAGCTGTTTTTAAATGTCTTCTCTCTCATTTATTCTATCTTATTAAATAACATATAACCATACATAATTGCTTCTATATCAATTTTTAATTGAAGAGTAGATAATCTAAAGATATTAGTCTGCCATTTCCCTTTATTCATCCAGTTATATGGGACTTTATTCTAAAAAAATTAGTAACCAAAAAAGCTAAAATTACAGCCAATTCGGACAACTAGGAATTAAACAATTAATTTGCCTGATCGAACGATGTTCTTCTCCCCTTCCCTCTAAAAAATGAATTATGCTAAAAATTGGAACTGTCGTCTTGTTTTCGTGTTTGTGTTTTTTATCCTGTGCAAAACCAAAAGGGTTCGATTATCTCGGATTTGAACAGGTGAGAATTTTGCAATGGGGACTAAAAGAATCCACGGTGGGATTTCAGGTAAAACTGTACAATCCTAATAAATACAAGATGGAGGTGAAAAGTGCAAACGTGGATATTTTTATGAATTCGAAATTTCTGGGACATTCTGATCTGGATACCCTTTTTCAGATCCCTAAATCCGACACGTTTTCGTTTCCTGTTAAAATGAAGGTGGAAACAAGCAGTGCGATCGGAGGCCTGATCTCGTCAGCAGCTGATACGGCAATTATAATCCGGATCGAAGGGAAAGCAAAGATTGGAAAGGGGGGAATCTTCTTTAACTACCCTATCCACTATGAAGGGACACCAAAAATCCCGCAGCTTTTGAAATAACATTCGCTAACGGACATAAAAAAACCTCCGGAAAGGAGGTTTGAATATTATACACAAAAAATTTTATTCTTTTTTCATTCCGCCACCATCTTCCGGCTTCTTACAGCAAAGGGGAAGTTTCTTGTAAGTTTCTTCATTCGCGGTAACATCATCTGCATCATAACCAATATTTGCAATGGCAGTTTTGATGTTTTCAATATTCGTACGGTCTGTGACAAAAGTGACTTTAGTGACTTTCGTCCGATAGTTTACGTTAACCTTCTGAACACCACTTTCCCGGACTATATACTTCTCAATTCTTTCCTTACAGCTTTCACACTGCACGGTTGGGGTTTTTATAGAAACGGTCTGGACGGCTTTCTTAACCTGGCTGTATCCCGTTGTTGAAACTGCGGCTATTGCCAATAATACAAGCAATTTTTTCATATAAATATTTCACCAAATTTAATTAAATCCTTTCCAGTTGGAAGGATCATCTCTCCATTTTAACAAAATAGCCTGTTGATCCCTGGATAACAGGTTTTTTTCAATGGCCAGATCGATCAAAACCGGATAATTCGTTAAAGACCTATATGCAACACCCTGAGCCTTAAAAGCTTCCTCGGCTACGGGGAAACCGTAAGTAAAAATAGACACCATTCCGCTAACGTGGAGACCTGCCTGTCGTACTACTTCTACTACCTGCAGGCTGCTTTTGCCGGTCGATACAAGATCTTCTACAATTACTATCTTCTGGCCTTCTTCGTAAAAACCTTCTATCTGATTCCCCAAACCATGCTCTTTTGGTTTTGGCCTCACATAAACGAAAGGCATCTTTAATTGGTCGGCCGCCATGGCTCCCCAGGGAATGCCGGCAGTTGCCACCCCGGCCACCAGGTCAGCAGCCGCGAATTCAGAGAATATGAGATTGCACATCTCAGATTTAATGAAATCACGGATGTAAGGAAATGACAACACTCGTCTGTTATCACAATATATTGGACTTTTCCATCCGGATGCCCAGGTAAAGGGTTGTTCTGCATTTAATTTTATAGCATTAATTTGTAAAAGCTTTTCAGCTACCGCTTTTTCATTTGAAGTCATGGGCGTGTTACGAAGTTTCATGAACATTTTCAACGGCGTGAAGTTACGCTAAATTAAAAACGGCTTTCACAACAGAATTCAACCGGACACATTCACTGCCCATGCATTTAAAAATTTATTTTCAGGATAAGCCACTATATCTCACCAATAGTATTGACAAGGAAATTGAACCTTATGTTCATCATGATGATGCAATCTACATGGATGAATTGTCTAATCCCGGGATCAATTCAATGATCCATGAAATGCGTCAGAAAAAAATTCACGCAGGTGTTTACCTGAATGAAGATCTTGATAAACTGCAAAAGGCTTTCAAAAAAAAATTTGTTTTTATTCTCGCGGCTGGCGGTCTGGTTTTTAATGAAACGACCCAGATACTTGTTATGAAAAGAAGAAAAAAATGGGATCTCCCGAAAGGTAAACTTGATCCCGGTGAATCAATTGAAACGTGCGCTATTCGAGAAGTATGTGAAGAAACGGGCCTCCGTATTGTCTCCATCGAGTCCTTTCTACTGAAAACCTATCATACTTATGATGAAGGAGGTAAACATTTTTTGAAGGAAACACATTGGTATAAAATGACTGCACCCTCCAAACAAACGCTTCAGCCGGAAGAAAAAGAACAGATCACCGAAGTTGTGTGGCTGGATCGGGGAAAAATTCCCTTTGTTTTACAAGAAACGTATCCTTCTATCCGGGATGTTTTTTTTGCAGCGGGTTTTGGTTGATCAACTAAATTAAATTTGAAAGTTTGGGAGTTTGGAGATAAAACTACCAGACTTCCAAACTTCCAAACTTTAATTATCTCTTAGGAAGAATAGCTACAGTTAATCTACTCACACAAACCAGTTTTTTATTTTCGTCTACGATGCGAATATCCCATACATGGGTACCCTGTCCTAAATGTAATGGTGCTGCCCTTGCGGTAACGTATCCGGATCTGGCACTCCGTATATGATTGGCATTGATCTCCAGACCTACACAGATGAATTTCGTTTGATCTATCACGTAAGCTGATGCTACACTTCCAATCGTTTCTGCAAGCACACAGGAAGCACCTCCGTGGAGGAGGCCATAGGGTTGTTTGGTCCGATGGTCAACCGGCATGGTAGCTTCTATATAATCTTCACCGAGTTCAGTGAACTCGATACCGATGAATTCACCCATGGTATCTTTTGCGACTGAAACGAGGTCTTCCAAACTAACTTGGTCATTGAACCAGATCATTGATTACAAATTAATATTTAATCTTTTTTTAAAGAAGCAGCAACCAGTTCCGGGAGAAATTGACTGGCGTCTCCTCCATTTCGAATAACATCGCGAACGAGTGTAGACGCAACGGAAGTATATTGGGGTAGACAGGTAAGAAAAACTGTTTCAACGTGATAATCGAGACTCCGGTTCATGTCGGCAATTGCTTTTTCATATTCGAAGTCGTTTACATACCGGATGCCTCGAAGAATAAAATTTGCATTTACTTTTTTGCAGCAATCGACAGTTAATCCTTCATAGACGACCGATTCAACCTGGGCATTGTCTATGAAAAGTTCTTTGATCCAGCTCAATCGTTGGTCTTCGGAAAACATCGCCGCTTTGTTTGCATTCCGTCCTATGCCAATGATCAGCCTGTCGAATAACGGCAATGCACGATGGATAATATCCAGATGACCGATTGTAATGGGATCAAAGGTGCCTGGAAACAATGCCGAACGGATCATAATGAAAAATTTAAATCGATAGTTATTGAAACCGAAGAAATCAATTGGTCAATTCCCGTCCCCCGGATAATAAATACAAAACAGCCATTCTCACAGCCAATCCGTTTTCCACTTGTTGCAAAATGATTGATTGTTTACTGTCGGCAACATCGCTGTCCAATTCCACGCCGCGGTTGATTGGACCCGGGTGCATGATAATGATCTCTTTTGATAAACTGTTCAGGAGATGTTTATTGATTCCATAGGCAAGACTGTATTCACGCAATGAAGAAAACAATACCTGGTTTTGCCTTTCCAGTTGTATCCTCAACACATTGGCAACATCACACCATTCAAGCGCTTTACGGAGATTAAATTCCACACGTACATCGAATGCTTCCTTTATAAATTGGGGAATCAATGTTGGCGGTCCTGCGACGGTTACTTCTGCGCCCATTTTTTTCAGCAGATAAATATTACTGAGCGCAACCCTGGAGTGCATAATATCACCTACAATCGCTACTTTCTTTCCTTCCAGTGTGCCGAGTTTGTCGCGTATGGAAAAGGCATCCAGCAAAGCCTGGGTAGGATGTTCATTGATTCCGTCACCCGCATTGATGATCGCTGCCGGGATATGCTTCGCGAGAAAATGAGGTGCGCCACTGGCACTGTGTCGTAACACCACCATATCAACTTTCATCGATAAGATGTTATTCACCGTATCGAGAAGTGTTTCTCCTTTAGATACGGATGAAGCATTGGCTGTAAAATTAATGGTGTCTGCACTCAGCCGTTTTTCTGCCAGTTCGAAAGATATTCGCGTGCGCGTAGAATTCTCAAAAAAAAGATTAACAATGGTCACATCCCGAAGCGAGGGAACTTTTTTTATGGGCCTTTGAAGAACTTCCTTGAAATTGGTAGCCGTGTCGAGAATGGTTTGAATGTCTGTCCGGGTAAGGTCCCTGATACCGAGCAGATGTTTAACTGAAAGTTGCATTTCAGATGTTGAAGGTAAATGTTATGTTAGCAATCACCAAATCCCGGCAGCTTGAAAAATTATAACAACACTACTTCATCTTTCTTGTCTCTGGATTTCCAGAATACTTTTACTTTTTGTGAAACGATCGAATCGATGGACCGTCCGGTGTAATCCGGCTGGATAGGTAATTCACGACTGAACCTTCGATCTATCAGAATACATAATTCAACTTTAGATGGCCTGCCGAAATCCAGCAATGCATCGAGTGCAGCACGTATCGTCCGTCCGGTATATAAAACGTCATCGATCAGGATCACATTTTTGTTTTCAATATTGAATGGAATATCTGTTCTGTTCGGGATATGTAATTCGGACCGAATGTCATCACGATAGAAAGTAATGTCAAGCTGCCCATAAAAAACGGATTGAGGCGAAACAAGGGAAGACAGTTCCTTTACAATCTGATCGGAAAGAAAAACACCACGCGGTTGAATCCCGATCAGCACCGTGTTTTCCAGATTCACGTGATTCTCGAGGATCTGGTGGCATAGTCGTTTGATGGTGATGGCAAGTTGGTGTTCGTTCAAAACAGTTTTCAAACAAATATTTTTATAAAAATAGAAGAAATTTATTCAAAGCTGACAAGGGAACTCGCAGTACTGTTCTTATAAAACAAAAAAACCCGCCGGTAACCGGCGGGCTGATTCGAAAATATTTCGCTGATTAGAATCCGAAGCCTAAGGTGATACCAGCTCTTACGCCGAAACCACTCAAACCTGCAGAAACGTTGAAAGTTTCTTCATCATTTTCGTTTTTGAATTTAGCTTTATTGTAAGCTGGTCCTGCGAACAGATCCAGTACAAATCCGCTACCCCACATTTTCTGCCATCCAAGGGTTGCACCACCACCCATTGTAGTGAAGGTTGTCTTGTTGGTAGAAGCTTTTTCTTCCAGGTTAAAAGACTGGTAACGTACAAACGGTGCAGCATAAACACCATTCAACGCCTGCTTCTGACCTGCAAAGTAAAAACGAACTTCCGGTGTGAAACCATAACCTGAATATTTCAGGCTGCTTGTACCGAAGGCAGAATAAAATCCACCCAACTGTACAGAGGTTTTTGTACCAATAGCTCTTTCATAAGAAACGTTACCTGTAGCAAAGATCAAAGAAAGTGGGTTGATTTTGATTGCATTCGAGCGACCAGCTTCCTGAGCCTGAGATCCGGTAACAACAGCGATTAACGCTGCAACAACAAATAATCTTTTCATAGAAGATTGTTTAGGGTTAATAATTAATAAAAAAATTTGTTTGAACCTATTTTTATACAATTCATTTGGGAAAGCATCCTGCATTACACTATCAAGTATTTATAGCTTGATAAATGAAAACGCTTATAAAATTGTGTTTTACCAATATTGCAAAGAACGGCAAGCAATAAACGAAGTGAATTGTGGCTTATTATGTGTACGTGTTAAAAAAAATACAACAGCGGGGAGATGTACGAAAACAATTATGTGTTTTCACGATGGTGGACAGTAATTTCAGCAGCGCGTAAGACGAAATGCACTCCGAAGAAAGCGGTGAAGTTATATGCTTAAGTTATGATTCAGCCTGATAAGAATATGGGTATTCCACAGGTGGATAAAAAGTTTCCTTGATCGTTCTTGCACTAAGCCACCTGTAAAGATTCAGCATTGAGCCTGCCTTATCATTGGTTCCTGATGCGCGTGCCCCTCCAAACGGTTGTTGGCCTACTACAGCGCCGGTGGGTTTGTCGTTGATATAAAAATTTCCTGCCGCATGACGTAAACGGTGTGTTGCAACTTCCACTGCATTTCTATCCTGTGCTATAACAGACCCCGTGAGTGCATAAGGTGAGGTTGTATCGACAAGTTCCAGCGTTTCTTCAAACTTATCTGCATCATATACGTATACGGTTAATACAGGACCGA
>DATLDA010000023.1:0-4185 GCA_035526135.1 Flavitalea sp. | reverse complement strand
CACGCCATCGGCTTACCTGTTCAGGTGAGCATGTGAATGATGGGAGATATGCAGGTTGAAATTCATAACAGGCGCAAAAATAAAGGCTCTTGATCAGCACACAAAATAATTCTGCTCTCTGGGAAAAAAACCGTTTCGCTCAGTATCATTAACTTCCCTTTAATTTTCTATTATGAAAAGATGGCTGCTGGCTTGTCTCCTTTTTTCCTCCTGCACCTGTACACGGCCGTTGCAAAAGGCCACCCAAAAATTAGTTTGGGGTGATGAATTTAATCATCCGGGCTTACCGGATTCAACAAAATGGAATTATGACACCGGTGGCAATGGGTGGGGGAATAATGAATTGCAATATTATACAGCAGGGAATGCACGCAACGCCCGCGTTGAAAATGGAACCCTCATTATTGAAGCATACAAAGAACAGATGCAAAACCGGAACTATACTTCTTCTAGACTGGTAACAAAAGGAAAAGGAGACTGGAAGTATGGCAGAATAGAAGTCCGTGCAAAACTGCCAAAGGGTTTAGGAACCTGGCCGGCTATCTGGATGCTCGGTTCCGCTACACCATTAAAATGGCCGGAAGACGGCGAGATCGATATCATGGAACATGTTGGTTTTGATCAGGGAAAAATTCATGCTTCTGTCCATACCCAAAAATATAATCATAGTATCGGCACGCAAAAAACAGCTTTTATGATGCTTCCGGATTGTTCAGAAAATTTTCATGTATATGGATTAAACTGGACGTCTGAAAAGATTGAGGTGCTAATAGATGGCAAGGTTTATTTTACTTTCCTGAACGAACATTCCGGTAAAGAGGCCTGGCCTTTTGATCAACCGTTACACCTGTTATTGAATATAGCGGTGGGAGGAAACTGGGGCGGACAAAAAGGAGTGGATGAAAACATCTGGCCGCAGCGTATGGAAGTTGATTATGTGAGGGTATATGCTGAATAAATTAAAAATTAAAAATTAAAAAAAAACACTTTCCGAATGGAGAACCCCTGATAATTACTATTTATCAAGGTACCCCGGACAAAATGCCTTTTAATGGCCATCGAACGTGTTAAATTTTTAACAAAAAAGGGTAAAAAACGGTGACTTCGGACAACCTGTTTAGCTTTGAAATAGTCTATCCGGCAGACAAAAACAGTATGTTGAAACCTTTTGCATTTGTTGTAGCAATTTTCGCTTTCAGTTGTTTTATAAATAATGCAGAAGCTCAAAAGGTGGACAGTCTCTTTTTCAATTTGTATACTGATAGTCTGAAAATCGGAACCCACAACTATATAAATGTTGATGGAAAAATGTCAGATGGCAGGTATATGCCTTTAACTGGTAAGGAACTATTATTTACTTCAACGGGTGGAACTTTCAGTGGAAACAGCCTTTTTATTGACTCTTCGTTTAAAGATCTGAAAGTGGTGGTGAAAATAACACTGAAAAGTAATCCTTCCGTTTGGAAAGAAACTACCATTTACATTAAGCAATCGCAGGAGGTGGAAAAGTTAAGAACTGTGGATGAGATTCTCAATACTCCACCTAAAAAGAAAAAAGATAAGAAAAATAATTATTCATACGGTACCGTTGGTCCTCAACCTCGAGTTTGCTGATTTTTGAAGTGTAGATCAACAACAACTACTTCGCGCTTGTTTTCAGTTTATGTGGATTTCAAATTTTAATTGTTGTGTCTTTCCCTTTTATTTTCCAATTATGTTGTGAAATCACCAACTGTACTGTCAATTCATTTCGAAATTTACTAGTGGTTTCCTATCTTTGCACGCGGCAGGTCTTACACGACCAGCTCCTGCTGAACCCCCCCAGGGCCGGAAGGCAGCAAGGGTAGGCGGTTGTAGCGGTGCGATGTAAGTAATCTGCCGTTTTTTTTTCTCTCACATGTCTTAACAGCCCGTTATGAAATTTTTTATTGATACCGCTAACCTCGAACAAATCAGGGAAGCAAATGAACTAGGAATCCTCGATGGTGTAACCACAAATCCATCCTTGATGGCAAAAGAAGGTATCAAGGGCGAAGTGGCAATAAACCAGCATTATCTTACCATTTGTGAAATGGTCGACGGCGATGTAAGTGCAGAAGTACTTTCTACGAATGTTGACGAAATTATTGCAGAAGGAAAAAGACTTGCTGCAATCCATCCGAATATCGTCGTGAAGGTTCCCATGATCAAAGATGGCGTAAAGGCCCTGAAATGGTTTTCGGATAACAAAATCAAAACCAACTGCACGCTTATATTTTCCGCCGGTCAGGCAATCCTTGCCGCTAAAGCAGGAGCTAGCTATGTATCACCATTTATAGGAAGAATCGATGATTCAAGCTGGGATGGTGTTGACCTGATCAGCCAAATTGCTCACATCTATCAATTACAAGGATTCAAAACAGAAATCCTTGCAGCTTCCATTCGTAGCGCTTTGCATATAGTAAAATGTGCTGAAGCCGGTGCTGATGTTTGCACCTGTCCACTAGAGTCCATCCTGGGACTGCTCAAACATCCTCTCACCGATCTCGGACTTGCTAAATTTTTAGAAGATGCAAAGAAGATGAAGGGCGAGCTTGCCGGTGCAAGAGTTTAGAAAATTAATAATTAGTAATTACCTTCTTATCCCCTGCCTTCCCGATAGTGAATTGACGCGTGCCAGCGCAACGAGTTCATCCGCTCTTCCTCCCATCGAACGATAGTAAACCAAAATGGTATAATCATTTTCTGTTTCCCAGAAATTACCTTCTGTCTGATCAACAAGGCCTTTGGGAGAGGGGTCATGTTCTGTTGTAGTAACGTAGGTATAATCGTAGTAACCCTGTTTGAGAAATAATGATTTTTCATAAACCCCCTTCTCGGCATTCCACGTCATCCTGTTGTTTTCACTTAAATCGTAATCGCTAAGCTGACCAAAAACGAAAATATTTTTTCCCTCTAACGGCGTATTGTTTGGTGGCTTGAAACTAAAATGTACATGGGCATAATCACCTTGCCAGAACGGGTTAATATTTTCACTGACATCGACTATATACCTGCCGTTCGCATCTCTGTAAAAATTAAACCGTTGCTGACTACGGTCTATGTCTGTTTTTACAATGATATCGGTAGACTTGGTTTCATATTTTGCAGATTCCACCCGATCGCTTTGCAAACGGAAACTGCGAAGGTCAAGCCATCGCCATTCTTTACCAGCTGGAAAGACTGCATCATTTTCGGTATTGTATTCGAGAGCCCTGGAAGAGAAAAATGCAGGCCTTAATCCGGTAGCGGTGTTGTCCCACCGATTGTTCTGCTGAATGACCACTTTTATCTGTTGTAATGCATTGATCACATCCAACCGTTCATTCAGATTTACCCGGAACTGGATCTTTTGATGAGTACGAAAAATCTGACCATTAAAAGGTTGTTGTATCTCCGCAGAGATGGAGGCCTTCTCATCGTAAACGAAAAATCTCCTTGTAAATGCGAGCTTTGATGTATCGCCATCCACGAACACTTTGAGCAGATAGTTACCGGATCGGGATGGGACACTATTCCTGTCAGGGACGATCGCCTGATAATGGGTATAACGGGTAAATGCAATCGAAGACATGCGATACGTGCTGATCCTCACCTGTGAAAAACCCCTGATATAATCAAACGTGCTCAAAATTGCAGGTGTCCAGTCTGCATTACAAAGCTGGTAGGTGTAAGAATAATTTTTAATGTTGGCATCGAGGTCATCAAAATGAAGTTCCAGGCGATCTGAGCCACCAAGCTTCATCATAGGCAGCCCCAACTGATCTCCGAATCCATGAAAACGAACTGATTTAATATTAGCGTTGTAAATCATTTCTGGTAATTGTGCCGAAACACAAACCGAAATAAATAAAAAAACAGGCACAAGTATTTTCATGAAACACCGGTTTGGATAAAGACGAACGGTTTACAATGTTAGTGCATCCCGGAAGAAAAACTTTCGTGTTTTAACATGTCCCTGTTACTTTTGGGAACTAAAACCATGCCGTTTGAATGTTGCTTCCTTCATTGCCAGGCGTATCGCATTTAACCGGCAACGTTCATTTTCCCGTTTTATCATTCGGCTTTCAGTACTTGCCACTATCCTGAGTGTCATGGTGATGATCGTTACCCTTGCCTTTGCCAATGGTTTTCAACAGACGATCAGCCAAAAGGTTTTTAGTTTCT
>DATLDA010000030.1:0-7303 GCA_035526135.1 Flavitalea sp. | reverse complement strand
GTCATCATCTTCATACACGGTAAGAATCAGTACATGAACCTGAGGGAAGAGTGATTTAACAATCGAAGTAGCCTCTATCCCGTTCATCCCCGGCATGTCTATATCCATTAAAATGACATCAGGGACTGCGGCAATGATCTTTTCTGATATTTCATCGGCAGATGATAAAGAAGCTATTACAGAATAGCCTGGAGTATCTCCAATAAATTGCTTCAGGCTTTCCCTGAAAAATTCATTGTCTTCACATAATGCCACCTGAATCATTGAGCCGGGGTTGAATTCGAAAGATACTGTTTTCCCCATACCGGCCTATCATATATTCATCTGATTTTGACGGAAAAAAAGATGGTCGTACCCTTCCCCGAAAGACTATTCACGTTTAAAATACCCTGGCTTAATTCTGCCCTGTGATATAAGTTTTTTAATCCGTTCCTGTTGCTTTCCAGCGACGCATCAAACCCCAATCCATCATCTGAAATTTCCAGGATGAAAACATTATTATGGATCCCTGTTCTGATCTTAACAAAGGTGCATTCAGCGTGCTTCAGTATGTTATGTATACTCTCTTTAAAAATGAGGAAAATATTTCTTCGGGTGTCCATGGGAATCGTCCCATAATCAGAGGAGATTAGATCAAAAGAAAATTGAATTTGCTTTGCTTCGAGCAGTGGAATTGCGAATTCACGCATTCGAAGAATGAGATCTTCCACTTTGTCTTTCTCCGGATTGATTGACCAGATGATATCGTCCATTGATTCAAGCGTTGATTGTGCGGAATCACCGATCTTGACAAAGGCTCCTGCTATCTCTGTGATCTCTTTGTTGTTTTCCAATTTACGGTGTGCAGATTTGCTTAACAGATTAATACTTCCGAGAGCGGACCCAATATCATCGTGTAAATCCCGGGCAATTCCTAACCGCACCTTTTCAATTTTGTATTTCTGTTTCAGCCTGTCGATCCTTATAAAGTAAAATAAAGCCGCCGCGCCAAAAATAACTGCAACTATGAACCAGGTGCTTTTATAAAACGGACTGGTGATACGAAAAGAAAAAACGGCGTGCTGCTCGCTCCACACTCCTTGCGCATTGGAAGCAAGAACTTTGAACGTATAACCTCCAGGCGGAAGAGATGCATAATTCACATTGTTGCTGGATACCGGCGTGCTCCAATCTTTATCGTAACCATCAAGCCGGTATTTATATAAGATTTTTCGCTCGTCAATAAAAGTTAAACCGGCAAAAACAAAACCAATCGAACTTTCCCTGGAGGAATATATTTTTTCTTCACTGTTATAGAGAGCTGTCGTATCCGTTTTGCCCAACACATGAATAGCTGTAAGATTAACCAGGGGGGCAATTTTTTTTTCGGGTGTCCGGGTGGTATTCAGCCGGGTTACTCCTTCTACCGTCAAAGCCCATAATTCCTGCTTAGCAGGATCAAACGCTATACTGAAAACCTCTGCCGCTAACAATCCGTCGCTGACACTAAAATGTTCCCAATTGCTGTCTGCTAACCCGTATCTGTATACGCCATTGTTAGTTCCGAACCATATTGCTTTATCTTTTTCTTCAATGATTGCGGGAACCCGGCTGCAGTCCACACCTGTGCGACTGTTAAATTCGGAAATTACATATCCACCTTGATTTTTTTTGATCTTGTAAATTCCTCCCACACGGCTACCTACCCATAGATTATTCTTTGAATCCAATAATATACTCCGGATATAAGTATCCTTTAAACCCTGAGCTGCGGAAATGTGATCCATAAGGGAATATAAAAATTTCCCATCCCGTTGTTGCTCATAGTGAATTCTGAATATGCCGTTTTGATTTTCACCTAACCATAAATCGTGTGACATTGTATCAATGGTCATTGCTGTAATGAACATGGGTCCGGAATCTGGAATTGGAGGATGAAAATGATCAGCAATATTGTTATCAACGATCCTGTATATACCCGAGAGACCACCCACCCACCTGTTTCCTTTATTATCAGCAACAGATGCGGTGGCAGATACTTTACGCCCTTCATATTTAATAAAATACTTTTTCCAAATGCATTTTCCCTTTTCCCAGGTCGTTTTCCACAATCCTTCATCCCAACGGAGTAACCATAAATTGCCTTCGATATCCTGATCAAGAGAACCGATATATCCAATATCCGTTTTATCGCGGAAGTCGGTTACTTTGGACATGCCGGAATCATTAACCTGATATAAAAATTTTGCATTGCTAACCCATTGGTTATCCCTATTGATAAAAATACTCCCTCCAGCAGGTGCCAGTTCCTTAAAGTAATATGAATATGCCGAAAAATTAGATACTTTAATAACTCCTGGATCATTGGCAACCCACACATTCTGTTCGCGGTCTGAAAAGATAAAATTGATATCTGCATCAAAGTCTACCGCACATTGATAGAAATTTGTTTCACCGTTGGAAGAAACCTTGCATAACCCTTTTTGAAATGAAATAAACCAAAGGGCATCATTTGTGTTTCCGGTAAAAAGCACCGGCCGCGTCCAGGGTAAAGTCACCTCATTCATGATTACGGTTTCACCACTTCCCTTGTAACTCTTCATCTTCTTTATATTCCCAAACTTGCCGTCAAATGATGCAACCCAGATATTGCCATCACTTGTTTTCTGAAGCACAAAATGGTTCTTGTCTGCATCAAAAACGCGCAGGGGTAATTTAGGATCGCGAGGTTTTATTATCAGGTTTGATTCTGTTGCAAGCCAGATGCTCCCTTCATCATCTTTCAGTATGGCATTTGTTCTGGCGTGAGTCAGTTCAACAAAAGAAAATAGTAGTGTAAAAACGCCATTTTTGAATTGATACGTAAGGTTGTTCGATGTAACTAATAGCAGGCCGTTCTCTCCATCATCATATAAACAAACGAAATCGCCGGCTTTTTCATCAGTGAGATAATAAGGAGTCACTTTCCCATTTGCAAATTCTGCCAACCCACCTTTCAGCGAAAATGTGATGTAGACTTTATCGCCGACGGGAAGTATCGCTGAAACAAATTTATTTTGTTGTTGCAGCGGCAGATTGATCTTCTCAAAAGTAAGACCGTCGTATCTGCATACTCCGAAATAAGAGCCCATCCAGATAAATCCACTGTTATCCTGTTGGATCGTGGTGATCCTGTCAGCTATCAGACCATTTCGGGAAGTATATTTCTGGTAAGGTAATACCTGGGCAACCAGAAAATAAGGTAACAGACCGAAAATTGCGCACGAAAAAATCCGTTGAATCATCATGAAAAATACCGGTAGATGGCAGACCTAATATAACTAAAAGATTTTTCAGGATGTGAAGCTATCGTACTTATCCCGCGAATCAGGATTCTCTTCCGGAAACGGGGATTTCATTATTCTTTCTCCCAGACAGGACGAGTAGTCCTGTAATGGCTGCGATGATGGAGGCTATGAGAATACTAATTTTTGAATTAATGATTATCAAATCATCAGTGAAGGCGAGATTGGTAATAAAAATGCTCATGGTAAATCCAATACCGCCCAGCAATGCAGCCCCGATGAGATGCCGCCGGTTCATGTTCGCGGGCAGCTTTCCAATTCCTAAACGAATAGTCAGAAAACAGGTGAGCGTAATGCCTGCAAATTTTCCAATGACCAATCCGGCTATTATGCCCAGCGAGTTGGAAGTAAAAACCGCCTGCCCTATAGACGATGGAAGAACTATGGCCGTATTTACAAAAGCAAAAAGCGGAAGAATCAGAAAAGCAACAGGCTTGTGCAGGAAATGTTGCAGTGTGGGTGAATTTCTGTGATCGACACTTCTTCCGAAAGGAAGCGCAAAGGCGAGTAATATCCCCGCAATCGTAGCATGGATCCCGGATTGTAACATCGCATACCACATGAATAAACCCAGGAGGAGGTACAGAAAAATAAAACGGAATTTCAAAGCCGACATGATTATCATACCTGCAAAAAGCGCGAGCGCAAGAAGCAAATATTTCATTGCCAGCGCCTTTGAATAAAATAATGCTATCACCACAATAGCTCCGAGATCATCGATGATTGCAAAAGCTGCCAGAAATACTTTTAGTGAAGGCGGAACACTTTTTCCTCCTAAAGACAATACGCCAAGGGCAAAGGCAATATCGGTGGCCATTGGAATTCCGAATCCTGATTCAGAAGCCATGCCGCGGTTTAAAAAATAATGAATCGCAGCAGGTACAATCATTCCACCTACTGCTGCACAAAACGGAAGCACGGCGTTATTGAAAGTTGCAAGCTCACCTTCATACAGTTCACGTTTTATTTCCAGACCAACCAGTAAAAAAAAGATGGCCATTAGTCCATCATTGACCCAATGCAGAAACGTGAGGTCAAGATGCACCGAAGCAAAAGACAAATTCAGTCGGGTATGAATCAAATGCTGCATCCACCCTGCAGCTCCATTATTTGTCAAGAGTAATGCGACCGCTGCAGAAAAAATCAAAACAAACCCTCCTGCTTTTTCACTTTCGAAAAACTCTTTGAATACAGTGGAAAGTTTCATTTCAAATAACGCACACTTTTTTATTCCTTACTGAAAAAATTTCTGCGCGACAAAAAACCCAACAAAAGTTAAAAGTATACAACCTATAATGCTAATCAGAATATATATGAAGAAAGCAGTAAGGTTTCCGTCTTGCCATAATTTCATTGATTCTATACTGAATGCTGAGAAAGTGCTGAATCCCCCGCAAAAACCGATTATGAACAAATATTTTATGGCAGGAGAAAATAAATCTTTCTGTGCCTGAGAACCTGCAAGCATTCCGATAGCGAGGCATGCAAGCAAATTTACCAGCAGGGTAGAATATGGAAAAGTTGGAATAGACGCACGATTGATCCATTTACCAATACCATACCTGCAAATACTACCGACGCCACCCCCCAAGAAAACCATGATGACTTCTCTCATAGCAATAACATATTGGCTGATTGTACGACTTGTATCTTCTACTATCTTTTTTACGTCGTGATTTTCGCGTATTCATACATCACGGATTTATCTGCCGGTTAGTTTTTTCAAATTCTTCATACTGCTGCTAATGCTTGCCAAAGCATCGGCAGGCATATCATGTTCAACAAAATAATATTTCATGCCTGAACCAGCCGCATTTTCAAAAATCCTTTTGAAATCAATGGTACCCTCACCAACAGGAAGAACGTTTTTTCTTTCTGCATCCAGATCCTTTACATGCCATAATGGGAATCGTCCCGGATGCTTCTTGAATAATTCAACCGGATCGGTTCCACCTTTCACAGCCCATGCAAGATCAAGTTCCATCTTTACGTGTTGTGGATTCGTTTCAGAAAGAAAAAGGTCGTAAGGAATGACGCCGTCGACAGCATGAAATTCAGCATCATGATTGTGGTAAGCGAATTGCATTCCGGCTTTGGTTGCTGCTTCTGCTGTTTTATTCAGCACTGCTACGGAATTTTTTAATTCTTCAGTAGATGAAATCGGCGTGTTTGCACAAACCAGGTACTCAACTCCCCCTTCAGCAGCTTCATCAACCAACTCCTGGAAATTGTCTCTCAGATTTTTCATTACTGGAATAGTGATCGGTTTCCCATCGGGCCCTGCAGGAGGTTTCGCATTGGCGGGCATTTTGAAAGGCGCACCCAGAACATGATGTGACTTCCAGGAAAGTCCGAGATCTTTCAATACAGTTGAAAATTCTTTTGGTCGCATACCATAATAGCCACCTTTCCGGCTGAAGGCCGATTCAATATTTTTATAACCGAGGGAAGCAATTTGCTTCAGGGTACCGGTAACATCATTATCGATGACATTGAAAAAAGTAAATAATTGAAGTCCGGGAGGTGGAAACACTGCTGAACTACCACAGGATTTTGGCAATGCAAAACTGCCGATGCTAACGATGGTCGAAGTTTTTAAAAATGATCTT
This sequence comes from Flavitalea sp., assembly GCA_035526135.1. Classification (GTDB taxonomy): domain Bacteria; phylum Bacteroidota; class Bacteroidia; order Chitinophagales; family Chitinophagaceae; genus Flavitalea. The sequence continues at coordinate 1,371 of DATLDA010000030.1, read as the reverse complement.
CTTGTATACATGATAAATGTTTTGAATTGATCAGACAATTGGAAGTTGCCATGGTTTGCGATAGGTAGGCATGATCAGTGCATTCGCTGCACGGTTATCACCAAAATTTTTAATTGTATCATTCCATTCGAGTTTTGAGCGGGTGCGTAATGCGATATTTCCCATATGAGAATATAAAGCTACCAGTCGACCGTTTTCGATAGTACAGTTAGGATCTTTCCTTGATTTGATACAGTCGATAAAATTTTTCATGTGTTCCGCATGCGAATCACGTCCGGGTTGCCTCGGGATAGCCGGCACTTTGAAATTTCCGTTTTCTGATTCAGGAAATACTTCCCATCCTTGTCTGTCGGCTACGAGTGTAGCATCATTGCCTATAAATGCAAGACCATACGATCTGTTATAGGGACCCTGTTGCGTACCTGCTGTATGTTCCCAACTTATGAGAATATCCTTTAGTTGATATTCAACATTCATGGTATCGAATGTTTCATGTGCATGGTCCGGAAAAGAAAAATTTCCGCCGGTCGCTGTCACAGATAAAGGAGTGTAATTAATATTTTTACTCCATAGGGCCATATCAAGAAGGTGTACACCCCAATCTGTCAGTAAACCGCCGCCGTAATCCCAGAACATACGCCACGAACCATGGAAGCGTGATTTATTGAAAGACCGGAGTGGTGCAGGTCCGAGCCATCTATCGAAATCAACACCTGCCGGAACGGGTTCATCAGGAACTACAGGCTGTCCGATTCCGTAATTAAAATTTCCCCACACTTTCACTTTTCTTAGCTGGCCGATCTTTCCACTTTGAATATGACTTACAATTTTATTCCAGTGATCACCGCTCCGTTGTTGCTGTCCGACCTGCACCACACGCTTATCTTTCCTTGTAGCTGCAACCATCAATTCACATTCGCCGATGGAATTGGCCAACGGTTTTTCGACATAGATATCTTTTCCACTCTGACAGGCATATATAAAAGGAAGACAATGCCAATGGTCTGGTGTACCTATGATCACAGCATCAATCTCTTTTCTATCCAATAATTTTTGAAAATCTTTGATTCGATCAGGAACCTTTCCCTGGATTTTACCGACCTGCGCAGTTCGTTCGGCTAAGATGTTTTCATCAATATCGCAGATTGCTGCACATTCGACACCAGGTAACTTCAAAGCGTTTTCAAGATCTCCAAAACCCATATTTCTTGCTCCGATTAGCCCGACGACCACTTTTTCATTTGCCGGATTTCTCAGACGGGGAGATCTGATACCCGAAGCAGGAATAGCAGCAGTAATAGTGCCACCAGCAAGCAGTGTTGATGTATTCCGAATAAATTTTCGCCTCGATGAATGCATAATGATCTGAAT
>DATLDA010000025.1:0-2890 GCA_035526135.1 Flavitalea sp. | reverse complement strand
CACACCTTCACTGTCGGCGTCCAGAGCCGAGAAAAACGCTCCTTCCGGTGAGGTCAGTTCTCTTGAAATAAATTTCAAGGTTTGCGCGATCGTGTCACGATACAAACGGTTTCGTGTAAGCGAAAATGCATCACTCAGTGTCATTATGAACAACGCATTATCGTACAACATTTTTTCAAAATGGGGGGCAAGCCAGGCGGCATCTGTCGAATATCTTGCAAGTCCCCCACCCAGCTGATCATAAATACCTCCACGTATCATTTTATCCAGACTCAGATTCGCGAGTTCAATGGCTTCCTTATTATGTGTGTGATAGAAATATTGTAAAAGAAAATTAATTGAGAACGTTTGTGGGAATTTTGGCGCACGCCCGAACCCTCCCTCGGTCCGGTCTGCTGACTGAATAAGTGTTGCGAACAATTGGTCAATTTTGTCTTTTGCAAAAACCGGAGAATCAGTTTGCAGCACTTCGCTTTGCTGAAAAAGATTATTGGATTTTTCGATATGGGAAGTCAGTTGATCAGCCTGGGCTTCAATTTCAGCCCGCTTTTTGCCGAATGCGTCGGTAACAAAAGAAAGGATCTGCATCCAGGAAGGCCGATTGAATGCAGGTTGAGGTGGAAAGTAAGTGCCGCCATAAAATGGTTTTTTGTCAGGCGTAAGGAAAACATTCAATGGCCATCCACCCTGCCCTTGCATTGCCTGCACCGCATCCATATAGATATGATCCAGGTCAGGACGTTCTTCACGATCTATTTTGACATTTACAAAATGCCGGTTCATGTAATCTGCCGTGACCGCATCTTCAAAACTTTCCCTTTCCATTACATGACACCAGTGACATGCAGCATAACCAATACTAACCAGTAAAGGTTTATCCTCCTCTACAGCTTTTTGCAACGCTTCATCCCCCCATGGATACCAATCCACGGGATTATGCGCATGCTGAAGCAAGTAAGGACTTGTTTCTTTCGAAAGCCTGTTCACGAAAAGTTCTCCTAAAATTATACAGTGGTGAAAAGTCAGATAGCCGGATCGCTATCACCTGCAAGTTACAGGTTCGAAAAATCAGGAAATGGAGCCTTTAACGAATTAACAATAAATAAATAACTTGATAATATGAGGGATTAATTTGAATAGAGTCAACACCAGCTAGACTTTTTTCTTATCCCGTTAGACTTTTTTCTTATTCAGAGAAGAGAGATATTGTTCAAGGGCAGCAACCATTGATGGAGCCTGAGGCAAGGGAGCTTTGATCTCTACAGTAAGACCAGCCTGCTCAACGGCTTTGCCGGTATTGCTACCAAACGCACCTATGCGAGTTCCATTCTGATTATAGGTGGGGAAATTATCAAACAGACTTTTTACCCCGCTGGGTGTAAAAAAGCAAATGATGTCGTAATTCTGGCTGCTGATAATTTCTTTGATATCGTTGCTGATCGTGCGGTACATGAACGGCGTCGCGAAGCCGCAGTTATTGTTCTTCAACCAATTGATAATTTCATTGTCCTGCTGGTTTTCACTACACGGATATAAAAACTTTTCGTTTTCCTTATGTTTGTTGATGACATCAAACATGCTCTTATTTGTGCCGTCCGCTCCGTAAAAGACTTTCCTTTTTCTGTAAAGTATAAATTTCTGGAGGTAGAGCGCGACTGCTTCCGTAATGCAGAAATATTTGGTATCCTGGGAAATGGCCACCTTCATTTCCTCGCACATCCTGAAGAAATGGTCAATAGCATTACGGCTTGTAAAGACAATGGCAGAATAGCTGGCGATCTCAATCTTTTGCTTACGAAACTCCTTGGCAGGAATGCCTTCAAGCCGGATGAAAGGATGAAAGTCCATATCCACTCCATATTTCCTGGCAAGCTCGTAATATGGTGATTTATCTGTTTCTGGTTTGGGCTGAGTGATCAAAATCTTCTTGATCAAACTGTTAGAAGGCCCCCCAGTGTTATTCGCCCCGTTTTTAACCATATTGTTACGTATGGAAGCACAAATTTAATAACTTCTTTCCACAAAATTCAATAACACCTTGTAAATCAGCATAAGGGGTGCTATTTCAAAGGCGCAAAGGTAAAGGAAAAAATGGAATCTGTGCACTTTTATTTCTGTTCTGATTGCTCGAAAAGCTATCAGAAACCGGTATACGAAAAAGGCTCCAATCATGATATAGGACAGTACGATCAATATGGATAAAAGCACGTCGTTCGAAAAAGCCATCAAAATAATCGCCGGAATTAAAAAGATTCCAATCATTTTATTTACCAGGAACACCACGAACAAGTAGGTATCACTTGCTGCTGATACATTAAAAATCCACCCGGTTATCTTCAACATCAAAAACTTCACAAAATAAATGGCGCTGACCAGCAACATCCCATAAGCCGTTTTGATCCAGAAATTCATATCCGGAAGGAAATGATACCGCTCAGCGACAAACGCCAGATACCATCCCATATTCAATACAAAAAGTACGTTTAAAAGCAGGGACGGAAGTGGTGCACCCAACAATTGTTCACGCAATTGTTGTTGCCGCATCGTCACCCTGAAAAAAAGTGTCACCAGGTTATCAAAATATTTTGCAAAAAGTAATTTGATCAGAGAAAAGAATAGCAGCAATCCGAGAAGTGCGTAGAACATCGCTTCATTGCTTTCCCGATGTTTCGGTTCCACGATGATTGAAAGAGGCTTACCGGTAAAATTGAAATAAGGATGCACAGCAAGTTGTTTGCTGAATCTTGAACCGGGTATTTTTGCTGCAGGTAATGTCGCAATGGAATCGTCCTGAGGCGGAGTAATGATTTGCGGTAATACCGGTTTGCGGATGATTTTCCTGAACGGGAGCGTATCCTTTTTAACAACGATGGGGGTATCCTGTATTGGC
>DATLDA010000017.1:0-3784 GCA_035526135.1 Flavitalea sp. | reverse complement strand
GTGCTACCGGTAGGAGGGATCAAAGAAAAAGTGCTTGCGGCAAAACGGGCTGGTATCAAAGAAATCGTGTTGTGCTGGTTGAATGAAAAAGATATTGAAGAAATCGATCCGGCTTTTATTAAGGGGCTTCGTTTTCATTATGTGAAGAATATGCAACAGGTCATTGATATTGCGTTGAATTAAAAATTAAAAATTAAAAATTAAAAATTCAAAACCAGCAGCCAGCAAAGAACAACCAGCAACCAGCAACGCACAAGGAACAACAAGCAACCAGCAACCAGGAACTAAGAACTAAGAACCATGAACTATCCTTTATCCATCCAAACCACTTTCTGTTCGGAGCGGTGCGGCGCACTAATCGTGGTACCATACAATTCAGGTCGGCGGGCTTTCAAATAACGTCGGCCTCCTGACTGTTGAATTTTTTCCTGTGTACAGGTCGCTATTGCAAAATCATTTTCGAAAGTGCGGCATTCTGCAATCACATCGCCAAACGGATCGATGATCATGGAGCAACCGTTCTTTAACTGATCATCATCCATACCTATCGGATTGGAAAAAATTGCATAAATACCGTTGTCATATGCCCGCGCAGGCAACCATTTCATCAACCAGCTCCTTCCTTTTGGTCCGTCAAATTCTAACCTCAATGAAACAGGATCAATTTCACGGTTATACCAAAGCGAAGGATCAACGTATCCACGTCCGGGTGCAGGAGAAGGAGTGCACATAGTGACATGTGGCATGAAGATGATGTCGGCACCTTTCAATGTAACTGCCCGGACATTCTCAATGATATTGTTATCGTAACAAACCAGGATGCTGCATTTCCATCCGAAGAGATCGAACATAACATATTCGTTTCCGGGACGAATATGGGGATTGATGAACGGATGTAGTTTTCTGAATTTCGATATCAATCCGTTTTTATCCACGCACACATAGGCTTTATAGATCTCGTTATTCTCTTTTTCAAAAAGGCCTGCGAGGATGACAATCCCCGTCTCGCTGGCAATTTGTTGTAAAAGCCGAATACTCTCTCCGCCCGGAATTTCTTCGCACTGATCCAACAATTCCTCTTTTGAAAGGTGCCGCGCATACGTATATCCTGTAATCGAACATTCATGAAAACTGATCACCTGTGCTCCTTTGGACACGGCAGCTTTTGCTAATAACCGGATGACGGAAAGATTATAAGTTTTGTCACCGCTTCGATTTTCAAATTGGGCAGTTGCTATTTTGATCGGAAGCATACAAATATTTTTTTATGATTGAATGGTAGCTATTGAATCAAATTCAGGTACCGGGGAGGTGTTAAGGAACTAACCATTATTTTTGAATATGCCCCTGTTTGAAATTGATCCTGATATTGCCAAGGCCAAAACTTTGCACAGTTCATTTTATACCGACCCGACATATTTTGATGCTGCAAAGGAAAGGATTTTTGTTCCGAGTGTGCAATTCATCGGGAGTACGGACCTTCTGGTAAAAGCCGGAGATAATTTTCCTTTTACGTTATTACCAGACTATCTGGATGAACCGCTGTTGCTTACCCGGGATAAAAACGGTTTGCTTCATTGCCTGTCGAATGTTTGTACACATCGTGGAAATCTATTAATCACTTCACCGTGCAATGTGCCGCATATCCGTTGCAAATATCATGGCAGAGTATTTACATTGGAGGGCCGGTTTCAGTCAATGCCTGAATTTCGTGAAGTCAAAGATTTTCCTTCCGCCGATGATGATCTCACACAACTTCCTTTGTACCAGTGGGGAAAATGGTTGTTCACTTCTGCAGGAAATCAAAACAATTCGGAGAAAATGCTGGGTGACATGATCAGCAGAATGAATTGGCTTCCATTGGAAGAGTTTGTATACCGCCCTGATCTAGGTAAAATATATGAAGTGCAAGCACACTGGGCTTTGTATTGTGAAAATTATCTCGAAGGATTTCATATTCCTTTCGTCCATGCTGATCTCAATGCAGTCATTGACTACGGCAATTACACAACAGAATTATTCGGCTGGTCGAACCTGCAGGTTGGTTATGCAAAAGATGCAGCGGATTGTTTTGATATACCGCACGGCGCGAAAGATCATGGAAAAAAAATTGCCGCTTATTATTTCTGGGTCTTTCCAAATATGATGTTCAACTTTTATCCCTGGGGACTTTCTGTGAACATCGTAGAGCCGATAAGCATCGATCGTACCCGGGTCCGTTTTCTTACTTATATGATGAATGAATCGAGATCAGACCAGGGAGCAGGCGGAAACCTCGACAAAGTGGAACTCGAAGATGAAGAGATCGTGCAACAGGTACAAACCGGTGTTAAGTCGCGTTTCTATCAGCATGGCAGATACTCAGTCACCCGCGAACAGGGAACACATCATTTTCACCGGTTGATCGCTTCAATGCTGAACGCATGAGTCAGCCACAACTCCATCGAAAGTTAGGGTTATGGACCACAATTTCCATTGTAGCGGGAGGCATTATTGGCTCTGGCATTTTTATGAAACCGGCGATCATGGCCGGGCAATTGGGATCTCCCGGATTGCTGATCAGCGTATGGATAATTGCCGGCCTCATTACACTCTTTGGCGCATTGACGAATGCGGAAGTGGCAGCCATGTTTCCGGAAACAGGCGGACAATATATTTTCTTTCAAAAAATGTATGGTGATTTTATCGCATTCCTGTATGGATGGGCCGGATTCGCGGTCTTCAATACAGCAGGCGCTTCGTCCATTGCTTATGTAATGGCACAGTACCTTGAATATTTTGTGGTGCTACCCCGGTTTACACCTGAAGTAGAAAAATCATTTTCATTTTACATACCCTTTATCGGAACCATTTTTCCGTTACAAAATGCCGGGGTTAAATCTGTAACAATCCTAACAATACTTACACTTACTCTGGTAAACTATATCAGTGTTCGGTTCGGAGGAGCCCTTCAGGTTATTTTCACGGCGATGAAAGTTGCAGCGATCATTTTATTGATCGGCGGTATCCTGTTTTCGGGCGATGGAAATTTCATGAATTTAGTCACCGTTGATTCTTCGTTGCTTCCACATGGTCGTGCATTATTTTTTGGGTTCATTGCGGCAACCGGCGGTGCATTCTGGGCTTATGATGGCTGGAACAATATCACTTTCGTTGCCGGCGAAGTGAAAAATCCGCAGTCGGTGATTCCGAAAAGTTTATTTATTGGTATCACGACCGCGATTGTATTGTATGTCCTGATCAATATTGCGTATTTGTATGTTTTGCCGATCGGAGTAATGTCAAAATCCGTTATTGTCGCTTCAGATGCTGCAGTAGTGGTTATGGGTGGCGTTGGTGGTGCGTGTATCGCGGTATTGGTAATGTTGTCCACGTTTGGTTCCACCAATGCCAATCTGCTCGCGATAGCACGTGTAAGTTTTGCGATGGCTCGTGAACAACGATTTTTTTCGTTTGTCGGGAAGGTTCATCCGAGGTTTAATACACCAGGGAATGCACTCGTGTTACATGCAATATGGGCGAGCCTGCTTGTTTGCAGCGGTTCATTCGATATGCTTACAGATATGCTCATTTTTGTAAGCTGGCTATTTTATGGAATGAGTGCAGTTGGATTGTTTGTACTGCGGAAAAAGTTTCCGGATATTTCGCGTCCTTTCAAAGTTCCGGGGTATCCGTTAGTACCGATCGTTTTCTGCGCTTTCACTGCACTTTTTCTGGTGATCACGCTGTATAATGATGTCACCAATTATACCACGGGAAAAACACCGGTGGTGAATGCAGCATT
>DATLDA010000013.1:0-9250 GCA_035526135.1 Flavitalea sp. | reverse complement strand
AGCATAATGTCAAACGATGCGTTGCCGGTATATACCGTTTCAAATGGACGGATGCCAGGATTGAGATATTGAAATCCCAGTTCACGTCCGATCAGGAATTTCTCCTGCGCAATCGTTAATTTCCTGTTTATATAAAGCGTTTTACTTTGCTCCGAGAAAAAAGAACGTAATCGTTCCAATGCTTTTACTCCGGCCATCTTTTTTCGGTTGACGACGATCCCCGAATGCGCCAGTATTTTTTCCATAGTCTCGAGAGCAAGCGGAACTTCGTTCGTGATTCCATGTGTTTCGCGGAATGTCATGACGGCTTGTTCAAGATCCTCGAAATAATTATCGTGCAGGTCCTGGTAAGAACGCAGGGCCGAGTTATAAAATCCTTCTTTTGAAAGTTGGTAGCGACGTGAAATTTTAAGCAGGGTGGAAATGAATGCGGTCACCTTATCCGGCGCGCTGGAAAACAGATCGAGCAGGTTAGCAGGAGTGAGCCCAAAGTGTTCCCACGGAATGGCGTTGATCACATCTGAGGAAATCAGATCGATGATAGGCTGGAGTTTTTTGCTCGCACGAAGGGAAACCAGGTAGTCGTAATCTACACCGAGGGTTTTAGCCAATGATATGATTTTATCGGCTTTCGGGAACTTTTTGCCACTTTCAATATCATGAACATAGGATACAGAAAGACCCGCATTATCCGCCAGTTGCTGGTAGGATAGTCCCTTGGATTGACGTAGTGCTTTGATCTTCAAACCAAATATGAGGCGGATACTGTCATTTTCAGATACCATGCTCTGCAAAATACAAGTTTGAAGCTAAATACGAAAAATAAATATTCAGCGAAAATTTCGCTAATTCAAAAGTTTTCTTATTTTGGAGGAAAATCAAACATTATGCATACCGTGGCATCCTTCCCCCGTCTTGACGGGCTGGAGATTAAAGCACCTTACAACTCTTCCTATGAACAAATACTGACGACAGATGCACTCGCATTTGTCATCGAATTGCACCGCCAATTCAATGACCGCCGGAAGCAACTCTTACTTGACAGGGAAGTGCTCCAGGAAAAAATAGATAAAGGATGGACGCCTAAATTCCCGGAAGCGACAAGATTTATCCGGGAGCGTGACTGGAAAGTAGCTCCCATTCCATATGATCTGCTGGATCGCCGCGTTGAGATTACCGGCCCTGTCGAACGTAAAATGATGATCAACGCCCTGAACTCAGGAGCGCAGGTTTTTATGGCCGATCTGGAAGACAGTAATGCACCCAGCTGGGACAATAACATACAAGGTCAGGTCAATCTGAAAGATGCAGTGGATGGAACAATCAGTTTCAGCAATCCCGATAACGGGAAGGAATATACGCTAAATGCAAAAACGGCCATCCTGATGGTACGGCCGCGTGGCTGGCACCTCGAAGAAAAACATATTCTGATCGATGGGGAACCAGCGAGTGCATCACTCGTTGACTTCGGGTTGTATTTCTTTCACAATGCAGTGAACCTGATGCTAAAGAAAAGCGGTCCTTACTTCTACCTTCCCAAACTGGAAAGTTATCTCGAAGCGCGTTTGTGGAATGATGTGTTTGTTTTTGCACAGGATTATCTCACGATAGCGCGCAAGACCATCAAAGCAACTGTACTCATCGAAACGATCCTGGCTTCTTTTCAACTCCATGAAATTTTATGGGAGTTACAGGACCATGTAGCCGGGCTCAATTGCGGACGCTGGGACTATATTTTTTCGTACATAAAAAAGTTCAGGAATATTCCGGGCTTTATACTTCCAGACCGTGCACAAGTGACAATGACAACTCCTTTCATGCGCGCTTATACCCAGCTGGTGGTGAAAACCTGTCACCAACGCGGAGCTTTCGCAATAGGTGGTATGGCTGCACAGATCCCTGTAAAAAATAATCCTGCAGCGAATGAATCTGCAATGGCCAAAGTAAAGGCCGATAAATTCCGGGAAGTGAAAGACGGACATGACGGTACCTGGGTGGCACACCCGGCGCTGGTTCCCGTAGCATTGGAAATTTTTACAGAAAATATGGATTCATGTAATCAACTTTCCATCAGGCGCGATGATTTCACCACTACCGAAGCGGAATTGTTACAGCTACCGGAGGGCACCATCACAGAAGATGGAATTCGTTCCAACATCAACATTGGCATTCTGTATCTGGAAAGCTGGCTCAGAGGACAAGGTGCTGCTGCGATACACAATCTGATGGAAGATGCAGCTACCGCCGAAATATCACGTACACAGGTTTGGCAATGGTTGCATAATAACGCCAGGCTCGCCGATGGAAGAATTTTCACACATGAATTGTATGAAGATATGCGTGATGAGGAGATCATCACAATCCGCGAAACCGTTGGCAATGCAAACTACCAGAAAGGTCAATACATACAGGCGATTTGCCTCTTCAACCGGTTGATCGTTTCCCCCCGTTTTGAAGAATTCTTAACGCTTTCCGCATACAATCTGATCTTATCGAACAGCGACAGGCAGATTTGTTTTGAACATGGAAAAGAAAGATCGGAACAGTTTGTACAACAAGTGCTGGAAGCCGTTTGATGTACGATGTACGGTGTACGGTGTACGATCAAGACCACAGACCATTGACCACAGACGATTGACAACTTTGAACTGTGAACTAGGAACCTGGAACTAAATAAAAGCTATCAACAAATAATCAAATCAAAAAATCATGTACGCAACACAAAGCGCATCAGACTTAACATTAGAATGGCAACGTAACAGCCGTTGGAAAAATATTCTTCGTCCTTATACCGCAGAAGAAGTTTTAAGATTACGCGGTAAAGTGAAGATTGAATATTCCATTGCCCGATTGGGTGCCGAAAAATTGTGGAGGATGCTGAACAGGCAGGATGTCGTGTGTGCATTGGGCGCTATGACAGGCAACCAGGCCATTCAGGAAATTGCAGCAGGGCTTGATGCGATCTATCTGAGCGGATGGCAGGTTGCTGCAGACGCGAACGTTGCAGGCATGATGTATCCCGATCAATCACTCTACCCGGTGAATTCTGTACCCGATGTCGTGAAGCGGATCAATAATGCATTGCTTCGTTGCGAACAGATCGATTCAGTGAATGGTAATAACGAGAAAGACTGGATGCGTCCTATCATCGCTGATGCAGAAGCAGGATTTGGTGGAAATCTCAATGCATTTGAATTGATGAAGGCGATGATTGAAGCGGGCGCAGCAGGTGTTCATTTTGAAGACCAGTTATCGAGTGCAAAAAAGTGCGGACACCTCGGTGGAAAAGTATTGGTATCAACCCAGGAAGCCGTGAACAAACTGATCGCAGCCCGACTCGCTGCCGACGTGATGGATGTGCCTTCATTGATCATTGCACGGACCGATGGTGAAGCTGCGAATTTGATTACATCCGATGTAGATGAAAGAGATAAAGTGTTTATTACCGGAGAACGTACCAACGATGGATTTTACTTTGTGAAGAATGGGGTAGAGCAATGCATCGCTCGCGGAGTTGCCTACGCACCTTATGCGGATCTGCTTTGGATGGAAACCTCTCATCCGGATCTGGGCATGGCAAAAGAATTTGCACAAGGCATCCATGAAGTTTACCCGGGAAAATTGCTTGCCTATAATTGTTCTCCTTCTTTTAACTGGTCAAAACATTTGTCGGAAAAACAAATGCACACGTTCCGTGAAGAACTTGCGGAACTCGGTTTCAAATTCCAATTCATCACCCTTGCAGGTTTTCATGCATTAAATACTTCGATGTTTGAATTATCGAAAGCCTATAAAGAAAACGGCATGGCCGGGTTCTCTCAATTACAACAACGTGAGTTTGGGTTACAGGAATATGGGTTCAAAGCAGTGAAACACCAAAGCTTTGTGGGTACCGGATATTTTGATGCAGTTCAAAATACCATCCAGCAGGGTGGCTCTTCTATCAATGCAATGGCAGGAAGTACGGAGACAGCCCAGTTTCATTGATCAAAAACGCAGGTTAATATGAACTTATCATATGCCCGGATTAATTCCGGGTTTTTATTTTCAAAAAAAAATGGACATACAACCTGGCTGAGGTATTCATTTCTTGCTTTGAAATTGGAACCTGTTCATTTAATCAGTAAAACATTCATGCGCTGATTGATAAGGATCCATAAAGAAGAAAACAACAGGATCCAAAAGATGGTTACCAGCACAAATTTTTTTGTATACTTCTGCCGAACGGAGGTTTTGTAGACTAAAATAAAATGAAGAAAGATAAAGATCAACGGCAGCGTAAAAAGACCCAGGTGGAAAGTCCTGCTAATTCTGCCAAGATCATTTGGATTACGATAATTCATAATTCCGGATAGCAACTCTACATAAAAACAACTGAACAAAAACGGAAACCAATTGATATGTGAGGTCTTTTTTATGATCAGATAAACAGTGTAAGCCTGTACCAAAGTAATCAGGGGACCGGCTGCGCTGATGAAGGTATAATGCCAGTTTTGGTCATAGGAAAGTTTTGCGGGATACGCAGTATTGAGTGTCATTATCATTTCATACCCGAGTAATTCACCCACTGTCCAATGTGTGAACTCATGAATTAAAAAAGTCAATACCACTGCCAGCAAAGTGAAAGCAATATATTTTATGGTCAGTTTGTTTTTCATTTCGTGTTTATCTCCTCAAAGTTTCAGTGACGCTCAAAGATAAGGGTGCAGCGTATGTACGATGTACGGTGTACGATGTGCGATTTTTCAGCAATGACCAATGGGCAATGAGCAATGAGCAATGTGCAATGGGCAATGAGCAATGAGCAACCAGCAACAAGCAACGAGCAACCAGCAACCTCCCTGCATCGTGCTTACTTTGCGCAAAATATTACTAAATTGAAAGATGAAAAAAAGGAGCCAGCTTCTCATTATAATATTGGTATGCTTTCTTGCCTGCAAAAAATCAACGAGCGTTACGCCCGAACCTCCTCCCGGACCGGATCCAACCCCTATTGATCCGCCTATATCAACCACCATCGGTTTTTTTCTGAATGACTGGAAACCCAAAACATTCACTGCACCCCCATTCCAGGAAACTGCATTACCATCATCACAGGCAACTGTGAATATTTCTGTGGATGCAGCTGATATCATTACGAAAATTCCGCCTCCCATTACAGGTCAGAATGCAAACTCATGGATGACACAGATCGTAACAGAAACTGCCCTGATGAATCATTTGACGAATATCCGTCCGGGCGTCATTCGTTTTCCCGGTGGAAGTATCAGCGATATGTATTTCTGGAATGCATTGCCCAATCAAAAACCCACAGATGTTCCCGACACCTTACTTGATGCAAATGGAAATAAATCTTCCGCATATTACTGGGTCGGGAAAAACACAGACAGTTGGACCATCTCACTGGATAATTATTACAACCTGCTGCAACAAACCGGAAGTCCCGGTATGATCACGGTAAACTATGGATATGCACGGTATGGAACAAGCATCGATCCTGTTGCACAGGCGGCACATCTCGCCGCTGATTGGGTGCGCTACGACAATGGACGGACAAAATACTGGGAGATTGGAAACGAATGCAACGGTACATGGGAAGCTGGTTACAGAATCAATACGGCAACAAATCAGGATGGTCAACCAGCGATCATTACGGGTGCATTATACGGTAATCATGTAAAGATTTTTACTGACTCGATGAAAAAAGCAGCCCAGGAAACCGGTAAAACAATTTATATCAGTGCTTACCTGCTGGAAAAGCAACCGGAAGGATGGCAATCAGCTACAGACCAGACATGGAATGCCGGCGTGTTGTCTCAAAGTAATAATTCCGCGGATTATTATACGATTCATAGTTATTATACGGCTTATCAAACAAATGCAAGTGCTACTGAGATCATCAATACAGCCGCAGCAAATACAACTGCTATGATCAATTATGTAAAGACAAGCATTTCAAATGCCGGCGCAACACTTAAGCCCATTGCTTTAACGGAATGGAATATATTTTCACAGGGATCAATGCAGCAGGTGTCGTTTATCAACGGAATGCATGGGACGATTCTCATGGCAGAAGCCATCAAAAATAAATACGGACAGACAAGTCGCTGGGACCTTGCCAATGGATGGAGTAGCGGGAATGATCATGGTTTGTTCAACATAGGGGATGAACCAGGTGTAAGTAAATGGAATCCACGTCCCGCATTTTATTACCTGTACTATTTCAATAAAATGATGGGCGACCGAATGTTGAATACCACCGTGCTTACTAACAACATACTGGCTTATGCGTCATCGTTTACATCCGGAGGAAAAGGACTGATCCTCGTAAATAAAGAAACAACTGCTGTCACAGCAGGGATTACTATAAAAAATGGTTCACACGGTGCAAGGATATACTGGTATACTTTGACAGGTGGAACAGACAATGGTGAATTTTCGAGAAAGGTATTAGTAAATGGGATCGGACCTACTGAAATTTCCGGAGGGCCGGCTTCGTATGCTACTTTAAAAGCAAATTCCGCACTGGTGCCAGGTGCTATCAAAGTTTCATTGCCGGGAAGATCGGTTGTGTTTTTGGTTATTGAATAAGCGTTTGATGTACGATATACGATGTACGATATACGGTTTACGATGTACGATGTACGATGTTTTCTATGTGTTCCTATGTAACTATGTTTCTATGTGGTGTTCCTTTCTTTGAAGAACAGATCCTTCGCTACGCTCAGGACGGAAGACGCAAGGAAACAAAGACGCAAAGATGCTACCTACTTCTTTATCTTCGTAACTTCCACTTTCAAAAATATTCTAATGAACAAAATTGTAACGACAAGCTTGCAACGTTTTCTTTTACCACTTATAGTAGTGATTTCAACAATTGCAGCGACATCCTTTATATCTAAAGAAAATACTGTAACATTTGCGGATGCCCTCGAAGGAAGATGGGATATTACTATTCAGGGCCCCAATAAAGAATTACCATCCTGGCTCGAGGTTCGTCATTCAGGACTGCATACTTTGGTTGGATATTTTGTAGGTGTATCCGGCAGTGCACGGCCTGTTTCAAAAATCACGTTGGAAGGAAATAAATTTAACCTTTCACTTCCGCCACAATGGGATGAAGGAAAGGATCTCGTGATAGAAGGCACCGTGGATGGGGATAAATTATCCGGTACCATGATTAATCCTGACGGAAAAAATCTTTCGTGGACCGCCGTTCGCGCGCCCTCACTACACCGCCAAAAACAACCGGTATGGGGAACACCTATCAAGCTATTCAATGGCGTTAACCTTGATGGCTGGAAGGCGACCGCTGAAAATCAGTGGATCGCTTCGGCAGGTGTATTGAAGAGTCCGAAATCAGGTGCTAATCTTTTTTCAACACGAACATTTAATGATTTCAAACTCCATGTGGAATTCCGCTACCCGAAGGGAAGTAACAGCGGTATTTATCTTCGCGGACGCTATGAAGTTCAGGTGATGGATAGCAAAGGGGTTGAACCGACTGTCGGAGATTTCGGTGCCATATATGGTTTTATCATTCCCAGTGAAATGATGGCGAAGGAACCGAATACATGGCAGGCATATGATATTACATTGATCGGACGAAGGGTTACTGTTGTTGCGAATGGAAAAACAATTATCTGCAATGAAGAAATTCCCGGTATTACGGGTGGTGCGCTGGACTCTCATGAAGCAGAACCCGGACCTATCTATTTCCAGGGTGATCATGGCCCGGTGGAATACAGGAATATTGTTATTACACCGGCGAGATAGCAGTAGGCAATATGCAGTATGCAGTAGGCAGTAGGCAGTATGCAGTATGCAGTAGGCAGTTTATACTAAATGACTTTGCGTCTTTGCTTCCTTAGCATCTTTGCGTGAAAAAACATCGTACACCGTACATCGTACACCGTACATGTGAGTCCATTCGTCGAAATTGAATGACCCTCTTTATGTAATTCAAGCTGCCGGGTCATCTACAGGGAAATGCTTCGTATGCAACGCTTTTCCTTAACGCTTGACCCCCGCTATTTCCAGATAGCTTTCCAGACCATTTTTCTCTTTTATGGAATTGTATTCCTTTCCTGGACAGCAGACTGGAATCATTATGCCATCAGTATTTCCGGATGCTTGCTATTCAATTATTCCGCTGAATGTATCAGGCAAAAACAATGGCTGCCTCTGATGGGTAAGAAGGGTTTCCGTTCATGGGGACTCAGCACGCTCATCAGTGCAGCAAGTATTTGTTTGTTATTAAAAACAAACGACTGGTATATCAGCCTTCTTGCTACGTTTCTCACAGTGGCATCAAAATACATTTTCCGTATTCGCCACAAACATATTTTCAATCCTTCTGCATTCGGAATCATTGCCACTATTGTTCTGACAAAAGATGCATGGCTTTCACCAGGGCAATGGGGAAGCAATGCAGTGATATTTTTCTTCGTGGTTACCCTGGGAACGATCGTTGTTACACGTGTACAGAAGCTGGATGTCAGCCTTGCATTCATTATTACTTTCATCGGGCTGCTGTTCTGGCGGCAGGTGTATACATTGGGATGGCCTTTGGATCATTTCCTGCATTCGGTAAGTACGGGAAGCCTTCTACTTTTCACTTTCTTCATGATCAGTGATCCACGTACTGCGCCCGATCATCCGGTTGCGCGCATGCTATGGGCGGTCATCATAGCAGTTGT
Source organism: Flavitalea sp. (assembly GCA_035526135.1). Lineage (GTDB taxonomy): Bacteria > Bacteroidota > Bacteroidia > Chitinophagales > Chitinophagaceae > Flavitalea. The sequence continues at coordinate 551 of DATLDA010000013.1, read as the reverse complement.
TGCCTTCTATCTCGCAGCTTTCAAATTTTTATACAACACCCCGGTGTGGGTACTCGTCGCAGCGGCACCATTGGTTCCTTTGTTCGACAAATTATTTTCTGCAAAACAATTTGAATGGACGCTTCAACCCCTCCATTCATCATCTTCTAAACTTAAAAAAATAATCATGACTCCCATTCTTAAAAAGATCGGTGCATCCGTTTGTCTTATTGCACTGTTCACTCAAAATGCCGCAGCTTTCTGTGGATTCTATGTAAGCAAAGCAGATGGCACTCTGAAAAACAAAACATCACAGGTGATCCTTGTACGCGATGGCAACCGGAATGTGATCACGATGTACAATGATTTCCAGGGTGATTTTAAAGACTTTGCCATGGTGGTGCCTGTACCTGTGGTGCTGCAGAAAAAAGATATCAAAGTTGTCGACCAGCAGATTTTCAATACACTGAATGAGTACAGCAAGCCGAGACTGGTGGAATATTATGATCAAAATCCTTGTTTGAATTATAATCAAAGAGAATTACGCAGTTTACCAGGTTCAGCTATGCAGG
>DATLDA010000424.1:0-11588 GCA_035526135.1 Flavitalea sp. | reverse complement strand
GGTCAAGCGAGCATGTGTTGAAATAATCAATCTAAAATTGCAAATCTAAAATCTGAAATTGTCTGGAGCTTAGATAACGTACCATTTTCCCTGCTCATCGATCGCATAGGTAAGGCCGTTACTCATCTGATGTACTTCTTTCTGAACCTTGGGGTCGACATAAGATTTTTGCTCGTACACCCGTATACCATTGTTTTCGCGGGTTAGATAATTAACTAACGCATTCATGGTCGGCGAAATATCATGCAACCATTGTTCTTCACTTTCTTTCACAAATGCCTGGCTCATGTTGAATTTTTATCGAATGTCTGAAAAAATTATGCCTGTAACCCCAGTCTACACTTCAAACAGCCGGCTCCTGCTGGCTGAGGCAATGAAAGCTGCCTAGTCCCCAGATAATTTCGGTTGAGTCAATTCCAACAACTTTTCTTTCCGGAAAGCATTTTGCAATGATGTCGATCACTTTTTCGTCTTTGCCACACCTGAAAGTAGGGACAATGATGGAGGTATTTGTAATATAGAAATTAGCATACGATGCGGGCAGCCTCTGATCCTCATAAATGATTTCATCAGGCATGGGTAATTCCACTATGTTCAATTGCCTGCCGTTCAATAGACGCATTTTTTTTAATTGTTTTAGATTTTTCTGTAGCAATGCATAATTTTCATCTTTTTTATTTTCTTCCACGACCGCTAACACCGTATCTGCATTTATAAAGCGAACGGTATCGTCGATATGGCCGTCTGTATCATCACCGACAATTCCTTCATCCACCCACAATACCTGCTCCATTCCATAATAATCTATCAGAAATTGTTCGATCTGCGATTGATTACAATGAGGATTTCTGTTTTTATTCAGTAAGCAGGCAGTGGAAGTCATAACGGTTCCTGCTCCATTGAATTCTACTGAACCACCCTCCATAATAATGCCCGGATAAAACACAGGAATGTTGTAATGCTTTGCAATATGTGTTGGTATTTCATCATCCAGGTCGAAAGGCGGATACTTTCCACCCCACGCATTGTAATTCCAATCCACCACTACTTTGGGATGAACGGCTGCAGGGTTCACGAGGAAGGCAGGACCATGATCACGGCACCATGCATCATTGGTCGGATGATTGAAAAAACGGACTTTATTCAAATCGACATTTCCCTTCAGTAAACATTCTGTAGCAAAATCCTCCATCGTCCGATCATTCACATTGATGTTTACCTGCTCACTACTGGCGAGTTCTTTTACAAACTGGGCATAAAAAGGATAAATCGCCGCAATCTTTCCCGGCCACGAGGCTTCCTTATGTGGCCAGCTTAACCATGTTGCAGCGTGCTTTTCAAATTCGGCAGGAAAACGATAACCGGATTGTCTGGGTGTGGGAACATCCCGTTGGAACATACGTATTGATTTGGGGCAGCGAATCGTACCATTCGAAAAAAACGATCATGGCTGTGGATCGTCGATATATCTTTTTGTGATCTCTCCGTAAGAATCAATGCGTCTGTCGCGCAGAAACGGCCAATGTGTTCGGTACAAATCACTTTTTTCCAGGTCAAGTTCCTGTACAATCACTTCTTCTTTATTATGGGAGGCCTGGTACAAAATATTTCCAAATGGACTGCTGATGAAAGAGCCGCCCCAGAATTTCATTCTTCCGTCCTGTTCATCACCAACACGGTTTACACTTACCACATAAACACCATTCGCAATTGCATGGCTACGCTGGATGGTTTGCCAGGCATTGTATTGTTCGTTATTGGTATCATTATCCTGTGAAGAGGCCCAACCGATCGCGGTAGGATAAAAAAGAATCTGGGCACCCATCAAAGAAGTGATACGCGCAGCTTCCGGGTACCACTGGTCCCAGCAAATCAATACACCGATCCGCGCAAATTTTGTATCAAACACTTTATATCCAAGGTCGCCCGTAGTGAAATAAAATTTCTCATAATAGGATGGATCATCGGGAATATGCATCTTCCGCTATTTACCCAGGTAATGTCCATCGGCATCCAGGACGGCAGTGGTATTATGGTAAAGCCCATGTGCCCGTTTTTCAAAAAGTGATCCTATGATTACAACCGATAATTCTTTCGCCACAGAAGCGAGTGTTTCTGTCGATGGTCCGGGTACCGGCTCCGCCAGTTTGAAATGATCATAGTCTTCCGTGTCGCAGAAATATAAAGAGGTAAATAATTCCTGTAAACAAATGATCTGAGCTCCCTTTGCTGCCGCCTCCCGTACCAGTTTTACAGCTTTATCGAGGTTCTTTTCTTTATCGGCGACACAACTCATTTGAATCAATCCAACCTTAACTATAGACACAATGGTAGATTTTAGATTTGCGATTTTAGATTTTAAAATTAACGATTTTGAAGTTTAGGAATCGGAAGTATGAGAGGTTGGGAGTTTGGGAGTTTGGATCAGGACAAATCTAAAATTGCAAATCTAAAATCTACAATAAGTATAAACCCTGAATCTTTCATAATAATTTTGATAAGAAGGTTACGCCGATTATCTTCACCGGGCCAAAAAAAAAGCCCACTGTAGAAACAGCGGGCGTCTAACGATTGCTTGCCATATGAAAAAAAAGCTAAAAAATTCTGATTCAGGTAAGTAGTTCAAATGGGCCTCTAACGATTCTCTCTCTAACGATTGCCTGCCATCTGATCCTTGTGTTATTCAAATATAACACCCCTTTTCTTTGGTTTTATTTCAATTATACTCTGGATTAATCATGTCAAAATGTGCTTAATCCAGCATAAACCATTGATGGCATTACATTTGAGCCCTATTCATTCATTATGCCCAATCGCATTCCTGATACCTTATTTCAATTGATTCATTCGCTCGAAAAGTCAGAAAAAAGGCATTTCAAGCTTTATATCAAAAGAAGTTCAGCCAAGGATGATCTTAAGATTGTGCAACTTTTCGATGCATTGGATAAAATGCAGGAGTATGATGAAAAGCAATTGTTAAAAAAATTACCCGGCATTGAAAAGCCACAACTCTCGAATCTCAAAACTCATTTATACCGGCAGGTACTTGCAAGCCTTCGCCTGCTGAAGCGATCCGAAAATCTTGACCTCGATCTTAACGAACAACTCGACTACGCGCGGATCCTTTATTACAAAGGATTATATCTGCAGAGCCTGAAAATCCTTGACAAGGTCAAAGAGACAGCCATGCATTTTCACCAGGATACCATACTTATACAAGTGATCTCATTGGAGAAAAAAATTGAGACGCTCCATATCACGCGCAGCATGCAGGATAAAGCGGATCTGCTTGCCATCGAAGCTAATGAGGTCCATGAGCGCAGGAAGATCATCACACAGCTTTCCAATCTCGCTCTTCAATTATACAGCTGGTATATTAAGAATGGTCATGCGCGCAACGAGAAAGATGAATCAGGTGTACGTACTTTTTTTTATGCACAGCTCCCGGAAGGTGCGGCCTTGCAAAGAGGATTTTATGAACGCATGTACCTGTACCAGAGTTACTGCTGGTATGCATTCATCCGGCAGGATTTTCTGATGTATTACCGGAACAGCCAGAAGTGGGTAAACCTTTTTCGCGAACAGCCGGGCATGATCTCTGTCGAAACGGGTCATTATATCAAGGGAATGCACAATCTTCTTAATGCACATTTTGATTTACGCAATCATGAAAAATTGCGTACAACACTGGAAGAATTCGAGCACTTTTCCAAAACACCGATCGTTCAGCATCACGATAATTTTCGCGTACAAATGTTTGTATATACCTACGGTGCGAAAGTCAATCAACACCTGATGTCCGGTACTTTCCGTGAGGGATTATCCATTGTTCCATTCATTGAAGAAAAGCTGGAGGAATTTTCCTTATTCCTCGATCAGCACCGAATTCTTGTTTTTAATTACAAGATTGCAACGCTCTATTTCGGCAGCGGCGATTATGGAACCTGTATTGATTACCTGCAACGGATCATAAACAATTCCGTAGATCTGCGCACCGATTTGCAATGCTATTCGCGGCTTCTGCACCTGATGGCACATTATGAACTGGGGAATTTCGAATTGATGGATTCATTGACGCGTTCCGTATTCCGTTTCATGGCCAAGATGGAAAATTTGACGGTGGTGGAAGAAGAAATGTTCAAATTTTTAAAGAACTCGTTTCGTCAGCCACGCGGAAGAATCCGTTCTGCACTGGAACAATTTCTCAATAATATCAAACACCTGGAAAAAAACCGTTTTGAAACGCGTGCATTTGCTTATCTCGACATCATCTCCTGGGTCGAAAGTAAAGTATATCAAAAACCGATGGGCGAGATCATTCACTCGAAATACCTGAATCTGAAGAAGCGGTATGGTAAGAAGAAGAAGTATGCAGTAGGCAGTATGCAGTAGGCAGTATAATAGTTTCACGCAAAGGAAGCAAAGACGCAAAGTCAGAATTTCTAAATGATATGAGTTTAATGAAAAAAGACATTATCATGGTGAGATAGCTGACCGCTGACCGCTGACTGCTGAATGCCTTATGCTTCTTTGTGTCTTTGCGAGAAACCCTCATTTCGTTCTGATCAAAAAATTATATCTCCCCGAACCCACATCCACCGGTCCAAAATCGCCTTGTACCGGCGCATCCATCAATTTTCCGTTAACGGTTACCTGCTGATTTTTTTTAACTCCCATGTAAATTTTCGCGGTTGTATTGGCAGGAATTTCTACTACGAGATTGATACCGTCGCCTTGTACACTCCATTCAGACCGAATCATTCCATAGTAAGTATTCAGTGAAGCTTTTACTTCGGTTAGTCCCCCACCGATGTGCGGATGAATAATAATTTTCTTATAGCCTACCGCTGAAGAATCCGTGTCAATGCCGGCAACTACACGATACATCCAATCACCAATAGCGCCATATGCATAGTGATTGAATGAATTCATATTCGGTGTCTGGAAAGTACTATCCGGTTTTTGCCCATCCCATCTTTCCCAAATCGTTGTGGCACCCATTTTCACCGGATATAACCACGAAGGATAAGTTTCCTGCAGCAATAATTTATAGGCCACATCGCTGTAACCAAAGCGCGTCAAAACATGACAGAGGTACGGCGTACCAAGAAATCCGGTTGTCAGATGATTATTATAGTTTTCAATATTTTTCACAAGCCGCTCTGCTGCCTGCGCACGCATTTCCAATGGCAACATGTCGAACTGCAGGGCGAGCACGTATGCGGTTTGCGAACTGGAAACTAACCGTCCGCTCCCGGTAACATATTCCTTCAGGAATGCACTTTTTATCCTTTGTAACAAACCGGTGTAATAATGTACATCTGCATCTTTTCCCAATACTTCCGCGGCATTGATGACAAGTTGTGTGGAATGAGCGTAGAAACATTGTGCGATGAGATATTTGTCGGTGATAGCTGAACGTCCGTCGTTATCATCGTCAGGCCGGTAAAACAACCAGTCGCCAAAATGAAAGCCCTTATTCCAGAGATCACTGGTACTATTCTTTTCCATGAATCCGACCCATGCCTTCATGCTTTCAAACTGATCGGAGAGAATTTTTTTATCGCCATAAGCGAGCCACATGTTCCATGGAATAATCGTAGCAACATCCGCCCATCCTGCCGAACCTCCCGCGCCCGGCCCCAATACATTCGGCACAACAAATGGAACGCTTCCGTTAGGTTCCTGATCAGCTGCTACATCACGTAACCATTTCGCAAAGAAATTATTTACGTTCATGTTGTATGCGGCAGTACGCGAGAACACCTGCGCGTCACCAGTCCATCCTAAGCGCTCATCACGCTGCGGGCAGTCCGTTGGTACGTCAAGAAAATTTCCTTTCTGTCCCCATTGAATATTATGCTGCAACTGATTCAGCAATGGATGTGATGTTGTCAGAGTTCCGGATGGTTTCATGTCCGAATACAAAGCGATAGCTGTAAGGTTTTCTGCTTTCAATTCGCCCGGAAAATTTTCAAGTTTGATATATCTGAAACCCTGGAAAGTAAAATGAGGTTCGAGCACATCTTCCTTTTCACCTGATAAAATGTATTCATCCTGCTGTTTCGCGGCGCGTAAATTATCGGTATAAAAATTTCCCTTCTTATCCAATACCTCCGCATGATAAATACGTATACGATCTCCTGCCGTTCCCCTGACTTTCAATTGTACCCAGCCAACCAGGTTTTGTCCGAAATCAACCACCTGTTCCCCGGCCGGTGTTCTAAAAATTTTTACCGGTTTGAACTGTTCATGTTTCCGGATCGGTTCATTCCAGGTAGCGATCAATGTGTTTTTCGGGAGATCGATCACGCGAACCGGTTTCCATTCACTGTCATTGAAACCAGCTGTTATCCAACCTTTCTTTTCGGCACGTGCATCATAAACTTCACCGTGGTAAATTTCAGAAGAGACGATAGGTCCATAAGTGGATTTCCAGCTTTCATCGGATAGTATATTTTCAGCAGTACCATCTGTATAACGAACAATTAACTGGAATAGCAGCGCAAGTTCTTTCCCATAAATATTTTTTGTACCACCCCACGCAAGGTTACCACGGAACCACCCGCTCCCCAATGATACGCCGATCGCATTTGTACCGGCCGTGACCATATTTGTTACATCATACACCTGATACTGCAGTCTTTTGTTGTAGTTCGTCCAGCCGGGAGTCAGGTAAGCATCTCCCACTCGTTGGTTGTTGATATGTGCTTCATACAAGCCATGTGAAGTAATGTAAGCAGTAGCTGAAAGAATTTTTTTTGACAGTGCGAATTGCTTACGCAATAAAGGACTGGGACGGTTGATTGTATCTTCTGCAAATCCCTGAGTGATCCATTTAGCTTTCCAGTCTGAAGGTTGCAACAATCCCATTTGCCAGGTGGCCGGTGTACTCCATTCAGAAATTTTTAAATTATTATCCCAAACCCGAACCTGCCAATAATATTTTGTATCAGATTTTAGTGCGGATCCTCCATAGCTGATTTGAACGGATTGATCTGTGGGTATCTTTCCACTACTCCATGTGAGTTGGTTTCCCCTGGTAAGATCCTCAGACCTCACGGCTACACGTACTTCATACGCTGTCTGGCTGATGTTCTTTCCCGGACCTTCCAACTGCCAGCTGAGACGTGGTTTCAGTTCGTCGATGCCGATGGGGTCAGGTTTATTTTCACACAGCAGGTTAACAACTTTCACCTGGGCACTAACAAACAAACTACTAAGTAAAAAAGAAACGAAGAGAAGGGAATATTTTTTCATCGCAATCAATTTGGCGGCTGTAATATATCTTTTTCAGTTGAAAGCTAGACAATGACGTTTGCAGGTAAGTATCTTCGTAACGACAGCAGCTTTTCAGGTACTGGATTTTTATTCCAGCTTTTATGCATATGGAGCGCACCGCCTAGCGCAGTCGCTTCACCAACAACAGCCGCAAAAACCTCTTTTTCTGGAAACGACCCGGCAAGCAGTTGCATGAAAATTTCATTTTTACCAAACCCTCCGTCGACGAATATTTTCCGGGTATCTTTTTGCAGAACCAGGGATGTGGATGCTACCTGTTGCGCAATGATATCCTGCATCAATGAATAATAAGCAATTTCATATGAGGTGAAGCTGTTCATTTCTTCGGACGCAAAAGAATTTCTGCCTGCACTTATACTTTTGGTTAAACGTTTTTGTTCATCGTATTTAAGTTGTGTCAAACCTTCCGGCCTGATATGAAAATGTTCGCTGATCCTTTGTGCGTGTACATCGTGGTAATTTCCGGCATGTAACCTCGCAGCCTTGACAGGATTTCCTTGAGGACTCAGATAACAAAGACAATCCGCTTGCAGTTGTTCTTTAGTCAAAGGAGAGTGGTTGAATGGATTCAATGTTATAGACCAGGTGCCCGTTGATAACAGTACAAAAGATTCCCTGATAGAATTTGTATAAGGAATTAAGGCTGCAGAACTGTCATGTAAAGCAGTTCCAACCAGGCAGGTTTCATGTTTGTTTTTGTTGAAATATGTAGCATGGTCTGAAATAATTGGCGGCAGAACTTCATTGAGACGTTCGGCTGAAACCCAGCGATGATATTTTTTTTCACGAAAATTCCATAATCCGGTATGACAACCAATGCTCGTCAACTCAGCATATAGTGCGCCGCTCAAAAAATAAGAAAAGTAATCCGGCAGATGCAAACAACATTTCACATTCGCATACAATTGAGGACGCTCTTCTTTCATCCGGTACAATTGCAATCCCGAGTTCAAACTGTATAGAACGGGTGAAGCGGTCTCCAGCGACCATGTTTCGCGACCGTACTTCTCAAAAAAAGTATCAGATATTTTTTCCGGATATGGTTTTCCATAATCGTACAAAGGAAGCATCGGCTGAAGTGTATGATCGAGATATACAAGTGTAGCACCGTAGGCCGTACAATTGATGCCTGCAAGTGTGAAGTCATTTTGTTTGCGTACCGCATTCAATTGTTGCTCCATCCATGTAGTGATCGCAGCAAGGTCATCGCAGAGGTACCCGTCTTCATCTTTAATAAAAGGTATTACCACACTATTCTTCCACACAACTTCATAGGCTTCATCGAAGAGCAGCGCTTTTTTATTTGTTTTACCGATATCAAAAATCAGAAGTACACGCATGATTGAATTATAATCCGGTGCTTACAGCAACTTTTCCTCTGGCATCAATCAATTGTGACCGGATGTTATGTTCACGAAATAAAGCGATCGGGTGAAGTGCTCCACCGGCGCGAAGCCGCGCTTCGGCGACGAGCGCACGCGTGTCAGATCGAAACGCATGTTGTAATATCTCCTGCGCCCTGACTACATCATTTTTTTCCTGCGCTGCCTGTAGTTCCTTGGTATCTATCATCAACGCCTGGGCATAAGCAATGAGAATTGCTTCTACTGATTGCATTAAATCTTCGAGTGGGTCTTTTACGTTATGCGAAGCATCGATCATCCAACCCAGACCGGTGGCATGATCCATCGATCTTGCATCCATTCCTTCCACGAGGTGATGGAACAACAAAAAAAGCTGATAAGGTTGGATGCTTCCAACCGTGAGGTCATCATCCCCGTATTTTGAATCATTGAAATGAAAACCCCCAAGTTTATTTTCCATCAGCAGCAGTGATACGATCTGTTCAATATTAGCATTGGGAAGATGATGGCCCAGATCCACGAGCGTGAATGCTTTTGAACCCAATTTATTTGCAAAAAGTAACGATTGTCCCCAGTCACCGACAGTCATTGAATAGAAATTCGGCTCATACGCTTTGTACTCAACAAATAGCTTCCAGTCTTCCGGCAAAGCGGTATAGACGTCCTGCAAACATTCCAGTGTTCGTTGGAATGCTTTTCGGAAATTCAATTGTCCGGGGAAGCATGAGCCGTCCGAGAGCCAGACGGTGATTGATTTTGATCCGAGTTGGATTCCGTAATCGATCACTTCTTTACAATGGTCGATGGCCTGGCGCCTCACGGCTGCATCAACGTGTTGCATGGATCCGAACTTATAACTGAGCGGTTGATCCGGTTGATCCTGAAAAGTATTTGAATTCATCGCATCGAAAATCAGTCCGTGTTGCGCAGCGTGATTCTTTATGGCAGTAGGATTTTCCGGTATATCCCATGGTATGTGAAGAGAAATAGCCCCGCTCGAACGGTTCAATGCATGCAATAAACCCACGTCTTCTATTTTTTCTTCGAGGTTGCGTGGTTCGCCACCTTCAGGAAATCTACCAAAGCGCGTACCTCCCGTGCCTAACGCCCAGCTGGGAATCGCTACCTGAAAAGCCATCAGTTTGTCAATGATGGCTTCCGCATTGTCCACTTCATTCAGTAAAAATTGAAACCTGCGTTTATGGTCTTGTAAAAGGCCGTCGTTGTGTTGGTCGATTGTATTTTTTGATAAGATCATGTGTTTGTTGTTTCGTTTCACGCAAAAAAGCAAAGAAAGCAAAGATGCAAAGAATCAAATCTGAAATCGCCACTCTAAAATCTACAATTGATCACATCGTACATTCCATTGTCCGTGCTCTACTGAAGATAAAAAACTTCCTGCAGCGAAGAAGTAAGCGGTGAATCGTCTTTATTGGTTTCCATCAAATCTTTCATATAGGCCCACCACTTTTTCATCACCGGTTCGTTCGCCAGATTTTTTAATGCGGATTCATCTTTTATTTTCATCGTTGCAAAAAGTGCATTTGTGGATTCATCAACAAAAATTGAATAGTCACTAATACCAGCTTTCTTCAGTAGTCCCGACAACTCCGGCCAGATACTATCGTGGCGTTGTTTGTATTCCGCGAGCTTGCCGGGAAAAAGTTCCATTTTGAAAGCAATTCGTTGCATGAAGTTTTAATTCAGGAAAGTTTACACGTTCGTTTTGAGTGACAGCGAAGGATCTGATATGCAAATAAAGGAAAACCACATAGCCACATAGTTACACATAGAAATGGTGTCTTTGCGTCTTTGCGTCTTTGCTTCCTTTGCGTCTTTGCGTGAAATTCTCATCGCACAAACGCCGTCGAAATTCCGCCGTCCACATTGATCACATTCCCTGTTGATTTATTCAATAACCCACCTACCAGAGCAAAGCATGCATTTGCAATATCCTCCGGCAGGATTACTTCATTCAGTAATGTTCGTCCGGCATAATAAGCTGGCAATTCTTCCACTTTGATCCCATAAGCCTTTGCGCGACCGGCCGCCCACTCTCCTTCCCAGATCTTACTATCGGCGATCACCGCATCCGGATTCACGACGTTCACACGGATCTTGTCCTTGCCGAGTTCTGCAGCACTGAGGCGACTTAAATGTAACTGCGCGGCCTTCGCTGAACCATACGCTGCATTATTAGGACCCGATACCAATGCATTTTTGCTGACAATGTTGATGATATCACCTCCCATCTGTTGAGCACGCAACACTTCCACACCTTTCTGCATTAACAGGAATTGACCTTTCACCAGTACATCATACAACACATCCCAATCTTTTTCCGTGTGATCGGGTATCGATTTGGAAATGGATAATCCGGCAGAATGCACGATAATATCGGCCCCACCGAAACTGATGCATGCCGTCTCAAATAGTTTAGCAATACTTTCTGCATTAGTTACGTCTGCCTGGATGGAATCAACAGCATCTTTTCCAAATTGTTTACGGAAAGTTTCCTTCGTTTGTTCGAGGCGGTTAGTATCTACATCAGACAATAATACCACTGCACCTTCTTCTGCAAATTTTTTGGCAATGGCTTTTCCGATCCCTCCTCCGCTTCCTGTTACTATTGCAATTCGACCGGTCAATGGTTTTGGTTTGGGAAGTCTTTGCAACTTGGCTTCCTCCAATAACCAGTATTCAATATTGAATGCTTCCTGCCGCGGCAATGCGGTGTATTCTGAAATTGCTTCGGCACCCCGCATCACATTGATCGCGTTGATATAAAATTCTCCGGCAATACGGGCTGTCGATTTGTCTTTCGCAAATGTGAACATGCCCACGCCAGGACAAAGGATCACAACCGGATTAGGATCACGGACCGGCGGACTGTTCTCATGTTTGTATTTTTTGTAGTATGCT
>DATLDA010000423.1:0-7785 GCA_035526135.1 Flavitalea sp. | reverse complement strand
TAAAAACGATTCCACCTTCCGTACCAGGTTCGCAGGTTTCGCTATCATACCTGATCCAACATTCGGAAGTCCAAATGCACTGGCTTATTTCAATCTGGCCGATAATGAAAATACCCATGTCACTTTTTATTACCGTGCTATACGAGCCGGTTTACCTGTAAATCTTGCCACTGTTTTCGATTTCAGAACCTTTGCCAATGCCAATCTCATTCGCAGAGATCCGTCTGGAAGCGAATATGACAATGTGATCGATAACGGTATTGCGAATGATGAAAAAATTTACCTGCAAACTTCCCCAGGCTCATTTGCATCCCTGAAAATTCCGGGACTTGCGACGCTTTCGAACCGCGTAATTCACCGTGCACAATTGGTAGTTGAAAAAGTGCCCTCAGCCGGGGAAGGTTTATTTCCTCCGCCTGAAATATTATTTCTCGATGCAATCGATTCGGCAAATAACAGGTTCCTTACGATACCCAATGATTTCAGTTACGATCTTCAGCAACAGTTTTACAATATTGCCGAAGTAGGTGGAATATTTCATAATAATAGTTACAACTTCAATATTTCCCGCTATGTGCAGGGTATCGTTACCAGAAAAGAAAAATCTTATACCCTGCGTTTATATGCTCCGTATAAAACTAATTCTTCACAATTATTTTCAGGCGGTGTGCTGACTCCTTTTTTACCGTCTGAACTAACAGGTTTGAAGGTAAACACCCCTATTGCGAAAGGAAGAGTGGTAGTGGCCGGAGGAGCCTATCCTGTGGTCTCCCAACGGCTGCGGTTAAGAATTATTTATTCAAAAATCTAAGCACGTCCGCTTATCTTTGCGCTCGATTTTTAACCCATTACAAACCATTTCCAGACTTTTATGTCTTATTTGTTTACTTCTGAAAGTGTTTCGGAAGGCCATCCAGATAAAGTGGCTGACCAGATCTCCGATGCTTTGATAGATAATTTTCTTGCTTTCGATCCTCAATCCAAAGTTGCGTGTGAAACGCTTGTAACAACCGGACAAGTAGTTCTTGCAGGAGAAGTGAAATCAAAAGCGTATCTCGATGTGCAGGAAATTGCGCGCGAGGTGATCCGCCGGATCGGTTATACAAAAAGCGAATACATGTTTGAAGCGAGTTCGTGTGGAGTACTTTCTGCCATTCACGAACAATCTGCAGATATTAACCAGGGTGTTGACAGGAAGAATAAAGAAGAACAAGGTGCCGGCGACCAGGGTATGATGTTCGGCTATGCGACTAATGAAACTGAAGACTTCATGCCGCTTGCACTGGATATTGCACACAAGCTCCTCATCGAACTTTCAATGCTTCGCCGGGAAGATAAAATGATCCGCTATCTGCGTCCTGATGCAAAAAGCCAGGTAACCCTTGAATACGACGATAACAATAAGCCTGTACGCATTGATTCCATTGTTGTTTCTACGCAGCATGACGATTTTGATTCCGAATCAAAGATGCAGGCTAAAATTTCGGAGGATATAAAAAAAATTCTCATCCCGCGGGTTAAGGCAAAATATAAAAAGTACGCGCATTTCTTCAATGACAAGATTAAATTTCATATCAACCCCACCGGAAAATTTGTGATCGGCGGACCACACGGAGATAGTGGTCTTACCGGACGGAAGATCATTGTGGATACATATGGAGGTAAAGGTGCACACGGCGGAGGTGCTTTCAGCGGGAAAGATCCTTCAAAAGTGGATCGTTCTGCCGCCTACGCAACCCGCCATATTGCAAAAAACCTCGTTGCTGCAGGTGTTTGCGAAGAAGTATTGGTTCAGGTATCCTATGCTATCGGTGTGGCACAACCGATGGGTATTTATGTGAACACTTACGGCACATCAAAAGTAAAGTTGTCGGATGGGGAAATCTCAAAGAAAGTTTTAGACATTTTTGATATGAGGCCTTACTTTATTGAACAACGCTTAAAACTTCGTAACCCGATCTACAGTGAAACTGCGGCATATGGACATATGGGTCGCAAATCCGAGATTGTTGAGAAAACATTTGTATCCCCCGATGGAAAGGTGATCAAAAGAAAGGTTGAATTGTTTACGTGGGAAAAACTTGATTATGTTCCAAAAGTTAAAAAAGCATTCGGTTTGAAATAAAGAACTCGCAGAACTGTAAGCCTCCCCACGAACGGGGAGGTTTTTTTATTTGCTGCCGCATCATAATTACATGACATGAAAGAAAAAGAAACCAGAAACCCCTGGACGATCATCAACGAAAAACCGATCTATGAAAATCCGTGGATGAAAGTGACGGAATATGATGTCATCAATCCAAGTGGTGGAAAAGGGATTTATGGGAAAGTCCATTTCAAAAACATTGGTACCGGCATTGTTGCATTGGACAAAAACATGAATACTTATCTTGTCGGTCAATACCGGTTCACGCTTGATCAGTACAGTTGGGAAATTCCGGAAGGAGGAGGTAAAATAGGGGAGGATCCGTTGGAAACTGCCAAGCGCGAATTGTTGGAGGAAACAGGACTCGTTGCCCACACGTGGACAAAACTCCTTGATATGCACCTCACCAATTCGATTGCTGATGAATTTGGTGTGATGTTTCTCGCGCAGGACCTAGAACAGCATAAACCCGAACCGGATGAAACAGAGGAGATCGTTGTAAAAAAAGTCCCGTTCGAAGAGGCCTACCAGATGGTTGAAAGTGGAGCTATTACCGATTCGATGGCTGTGGCGGCCATTCTGAAAGTTAAATTAATGATACTCGATGGAAGGATTTCATCATAATAAGCCAGCTACAAAATCAACTCTTATCATCGGACGCCAACCCGTGATCGAGGCTATTGAATCTGGTCGCACTATAGATAAGATTTATTTTCAGCGCAATGTGAGCGGCGATTCTATAGGCCGAATCAGACAGCTGGCGAAGGAACACCACATCCCGATCCAACAGGTTCCTCCGGAAAAATTAAACGGACTTTCGAGAGCAAATCACCAGGGCTGCATAGCACTTGCGGGATTGGTCAAATACATGGATCTGCAGCAGGTAATTGATCACGTGGTGAGTGAAGGGAGTGTTCCACTATTTATTATGCTCGACGGGGTAACTGATGTACGCAACATTGGCGGCATCACACGAACTGCAGTGTGCTGTGGTGCGCAGGCATTGATCATCCCTGATAAAGGGGTCGGCGCATTGAATGAAGAGGCAATGAAATCCTCAGCAGGGGCACTTGAGAAAATTCATATCTGTCGCGTGGCAAGTCTTTTGAAAGCAATCGATGACTTGCATCTGAACGGTATACGCATACTCACCAGCATGATGGATGCCACTGCGAAAGTTTATGAATTATCGTATCGCGAACCCTGTTGTATCGTCGTGGGAAGTGAAGAAAAAGGTGTTCAATCTTTTATTTCCAAAGCATCTGATGAACAATTCAGCATTCCAATGACAGGAAATTTCAATTCATTGAATGTATCCGTGGCAACCGGAATTATTTTGTACGAAGCAATGAAACAAAGGATGGAGAAAACAATTAGTAATTAGTGATTTAAGAAATTTGGTATTTAAATTCACTTCACTTATCAAGCTTGTTTGATCACAAGCATTGAACTTTCGCTATTAATTATTATATATTGATTTTTAATTATTAATTATTCCCTTCTCTCCGACGATCTAATCTCAATCGCACCACCAATCCCGTACGGATATAAAAATCATCTTTCATCTGCCAGTCCACATAATTACGCCTGCTTGTACCCGTTCTTATTCTTCGTGAAATGGAATGCCCTCCTTCTAAATTCAAAACAAGATTCTTTGAGAAATAAACGTCTGTAAATAATCCTGCTTCATTTTCATCAATTCTCCAGTATTCATTTCCTTTTGAATAGGAATTCGTGATTGCACGAAAAGAACCCCCACCGTAAAAAATATTACTGAAGCGGTGTTCATATTTCAAATTACCAGGCAATACGCCAAACAAACTGTTATTCCGGTCGATTCTCCAGTCTATTCCTCCCAATGGCATTACAAACAATCCAAAAAGATCATCATTTATATAAATGCCGAATTTGTAAGTAAGGGAAGAATCTGTTTTATAATTTACCTGAATGGCCCCACCCAGTTGAAATTTGTCAGTATTGTTGAACTGATCTGTATTTATTCGCGGGATCAATGTGAATACAAATGACCAGTGTTCGCTTCCTGAGCTTTTGAATAGAGAAACGGGTAAGCCTGCACCATAATGCCGGCTCTTGGCAAAAGGAGGTAATGTAGTTGTGGCCCATTTTTCAAAAAAGGGGCTCAGGACGATTGCATCTTTTTTATTTTTTAAAAGAATAGGTAGTGTTGTCGAAACATTCAGGTAGGTGAGCGATTTATCTCCGGGAATTGATTTACCAAAATACCTGCCCGGATTCGTAGTATAACTTGTGTGCAAGAGATCAAGAAAAGGCTGTGCAAAAGACTTTTGTATAATGCCGGAAAAGCATATCAGACACAACAGGGGGAGTGTACGGCGTTTGAAATGTATCAGTATCTGTATGAAATGTAGCAAACCTGTGAAATCATTTTTCGTTCATCGAATCCGGAACCTATTTGCAATTGGTATTACATGTAATTTCCAGGGGCAAAAGATAGTAAATCCTGAGGGTATTCAAATTTCTGAGTATCTATTATTTGCAGGGTCAATGGTATCTTTGCTGCTCTGATGAACGGAAAAGACAGCGAATTCATACACCTTGTGGAATGTCCCCGCGACGCTATGCAGGGATGGAAATCTTTCATACCAACCAGTAAAAAGATTGAATACATCAATTCTCTGATCCAGGTTGGTTTTCAAACGATTGACTTTGGCAGTTTTGTATCTGCAAAAGCCGTCCCCCAAATGGCAGACACGAAAGAGGTTCTCAATGGCCTGATCTTGTCTGAAAAAACACAACTTCTTGCGATAGTTGCAAATCTGCGGGGCGCGGAAGAAGCCTGTAACTTTGAAGAAATAGATTGTATCGGCTACCCGTTTTCGGTTTCAGAAACTTTTCAGCTACGCAATGCCAATTCGACTCCGGAACTTTCGTTCAAAACCGTTAAAGCCATTCATGACAGATGTCTTGTTTCAGGAAAACAATTGGTGGTTTATCTTTCAATGGCATTCGGCAATCCTTACGGTGACGCTTATTCGAAAGAAATTGTTTTTGATTGGGCGCGGAAAATGGCCGACCTGCCCATACCGGTTCTTTCTCTTGCAGACACCGTCGGCCTCGCTACCGCAGCCCAGGTGCATGAGATCACCAGTCACCTGATTACTTTATTACCCCTGACTGAAATCGGTGTGCACCTTCATTCCAGCCCTTTTAACAGACCCGAGAAAATGGCAGCTGCTTATAACGCAGGCTGCCGCCGTTTTGATGGCGCGTTGAAAGGGATCGGGGGATGTCCCATGGCCGGAGACAATCTGGTAGGCAATATGGATACAGAATGGATGATCCAGTGGTTTCGGGAAAGGAACATCCTTCCATTATTGAACCCGGAAGCGCTTCATCAATCACTATTGATTGCCAACGAAATTTTTTCACGGTGAATTTTTTTAAAAATGAAATGGACACTTGATATAGATATCAAACAACCATCAAAAAAAATCATGTATCCGGACAGGATCATGCTCATCGGGTCCTGCTTTACCGAGCATATCGGACGACACCTGCAATTATTAAAATTTCCCGTAGTTCAAAATCCGAATGGAATCCTTTTTGATCCGTTGAGCGTTTGTTCGAGCCTCATTTCCTATACACGGGATGAATTATATTCAGAAGATATTTTGGTACAACAAAATGAGTTGTGGCAAAGCTGGCATCATCACAGCCGGTTTTCCGGTACTGATAAATCGCATGTCCTGGGCTTAATAAATGCAGCTCGCAGCGAAGCGCATGATTTCCTGTCAAAAACAAAGTGGCTCATTATTACTTTGGGAAGTGCATTTGCCTACCGGTTACAGGAATCTGGGGCTTTCGTAGCCAATTGTCATAAAGCGCCGGCACAGTTATTTTCAAAACATTTATGTACGATAGAAGAGATCAACAGCGCGCTTGATAATTGTCTGTATCAGTTATTTCGTTTCAATCCCGGTTTACAGGTAATTCTAACTGTGAGTCCGGTACGGCATATCCGGGACGGTGTTATCAATAATAACAGAAGCAAAGCGAGATTACTGGAAGGTGTGCATCACATTTGTGAAAAATTCGACCAGCTCCATTATTTTCCTTCATATGAACTAGTGATCGATGTTTTACGTGATTACAGGTTTTACGACATAGACCTCGTTCATCCGAACTATCAGGCTACCCAATATGTGGTTCAACAATTTGTTACAAATTACTTCACTGATGAATCGAGGCTGCTTGCTGCAGAAATGGAAAAAATAGCGAACGCGCGCAAACACAAACCATTTCATGAATCAAGTAATGCACATGCAAAATTTCGTCAGACATTTTTGGAAAAAGTCAAACAGATTTCCGCACAATATCCATTTCTCCCGCTTGAGGAAGAATTAGAATTTTTTTCCGGTCAGTTATAAGGATCGTGATCATATTCTTCTTTGACAAATGATTCAAGTTTCTCCAAAAGAATCAATTGGTTTAAAGCTCTGTTCAGGTTCTGTTCCGGATAATCTGTCCTGTAATAGATATCATTGTTGAGAAAGTCGGTCAGGAAACGCATACTCTGCATGTAGATCATTATCAAGCCGGAATTATGGATATGTTTGACTTCTTCGGTAGTGAATACTCCCTGTATGACCTCAACATAAGCCCGGGTGATTAGCCGATATAGATCACGTTTGATGTCTATCTGGTCCCATTGCGTGCTTTGCTCATCAACCGTGCAGGCCACCGTTCGAAAAAGGTCACCTATATCTGAGAAAAAATATCCGGGCATTGTAGTATCAAGGTCAACCGGACAAACAACATCATGAGTTTCCGCATCAAAAAGAACATTACTGATTTTGCAATCATGATGCATGAGACGCAAATGAAAGTTTTTATTGGTGCGAATCGTATTATAAAAATCAACAAGTTTATATCGCTGTCGCAACTCAGCAATCACGTGTGTAGATTTCATCAGCCTTTTCATCTCCGCATTATTGATGGATTTTTCCATTTGTGCGGCACGAAAAGCAAGATCATGGAAAGAAGGGATGACGATGTGAAATGCTTCCGGGTTTGAATGTCGCAATGCTTTTACAAAAGAAGCAAAACATGCGGCCGCTCCGCTGGCATGGTGCGCATCGGCAGGTACTTCAGCTGTGTAACATCCGTCATAATATTCTGTTGCTCTCCAGAAATTCTCCGTTTCGTCTATCCAGAAAAGTTTTCGATTCGTTGTTATCAACAGTCTCGGAATTTTTATTTCACCTTCAGACAATTCATTTTGAAGCAACCGGTAATTGTGAATGATATTTTCAGGTTGGGGAAATGTATGCTGGTTGATGCATTGTAGTACGGCGGTAGCCTCAGAAGATAGATAATGAACTTTGTAGGTACGGTGAATAAGACCGTTACCCAGCGATTCGATCTTGGAAGGACCGGCACCGTATTGATGGGCGGCTTTTTCGATAATGATGTCCGCGGTGGTCTTTGTATTCATTTGTACAATTAAAAATGCAAAATTAGAAATTAAAAAAACGAAGTGTTGTTATCAGTTTTTTCATTTTGAATTTTGAATTCTTAATTTTTAATATTCATTTCCAATAGCAAATTCATTTTTCCGGTACATCCATTTTCCACCGGTGAAATCAGGGAATTCGACT
>DATLDA010000422.1:0-6069 GCA_035526135.1 Flavitalea sp. | reverse complement strand
AAAAAGGCCGTTTGAGACTGGATAGTGAAAAAGCATTGAAGAAAGGGGGGAAAGATGGGGTTGTCCTGTATCCTGGTGATGCACAACGTAGTGATCTTATTAAGCGACTCTTGCTTCCCAGAAAAGATGACGACCATATGCCGCCAAAGGAAAAGCCACAATTAACGGAAGAGGAGATCAAACTTGTTCACTGGTGGGTTACTTCCGGTGCGTCCTTTCAAAGCAGGGTATTCGAAGTAGATCGGTCTCCTGAACTAAAAAAAATACTTTCGGTGTACGAATCTGCGCCAACTGAAATTGCTTACGGAACCTCATTGCCTGATAAAACCGTTGAAGCAGCTTCTGAAAATGACCTGCAGAAATTAAGGGAAACCGGTGCAATCGTTACACCCGTTGCCCAAAACAGTAATTACCTGCTTGTAAATCTTATAAATGCCAAAAAGCTCCATGCAGAAAACAGTCAGTTACTTTCCAATATCAGCAAGCAAATGCTCTGGCTTCGTGCAGCTGCTCCCTTTATAAATGATACGCTGCTGACTGCAATAGGTAAGTGTGTAAATCTTCGTCGTTTGCAGCTTGATCATGCAGCAATTACTGATGAGGGGTTAAAAAAATTATCACCACTACATGAATTGCAACATCTTAATCTGGTGGGAACAAGGATAACGATAGCGGGGATAAAGCAATTACGCGGACTCACAACATTGCGAACCGTCTATTGCTATCAGACAGGAATCACAAAAGCTGATCTGACGGAATTAAAACAATTATTTCCGAATGTCCTTTTTGAATTGGGTGGATACGATGTGCCGACACTCTCGACTGATACAACTGAATTGAAATGAAAAATTAAAAATTAATAATTCAAAAGAAAGAAATAATACAAATGGCTTTGCAGCTTTGCTTACTTTGAGCCTTTGCCCGTCCGACCGCGGCAGCCGGGCGGGCGTGAAACAACTATTATGAAATATTTACTGTTTTTATTCTTTATCGGATATAACCTATCCGTATGTGCACAGAAAAGAACTGGGCCTGTTCCCACATCCGAACAACTGGAATGGCATGAAATGGAATTTTACCTTTTCATTCATTTCGGACCTAATACTTTTACAGATGTTGAATGGGGTACAGGAAAGGAAGATGCAAAAGTTTTCAACCCCACTGCGCTTGATTGCAATCAATGGGTAAAAATTGCGAAGCAGGCCGGTGCTAAAGGAATTATTCTGACAGCAAAGCACCATGATGGATTTTGTCTATGGCCAAGCAATTACAGCACTCATACTGTGAGAGAAAGCAATTGGAAAAAAGGAAGAGGCAATGTGGTGCGGGAACTTTCGATTGCATGCGAAAATGCAGGGTTAAAATTCGGTGTATATATTTCACCGTGGGATCGTAATCATCCGAAATATGGAACGCCGCAATACAACGATGTATACGTTCGAACAATGACTGAATTACTCACCAACTACGGTCGTATTTTCGAATTATGGTGGGACGGCGCAAACGGTGAGGGCCCGAATGGGAAAAAGCAGGCGTATGACTTCAGGCGTTTTGAGAAAATGGCCCGTACACTTTCGCCGCGCAGCGTAATTTTCAGTGATATCGGTCCCGACATCCGGTGGGTTGGCAATGAACGCGGGCATGCAGGTGAAACAAACTGGAATTTACTCGATACAGCGGGTTTCAGTCGTGGAATCGGTGCACCACCTACAGATACTTTGAATAGAGGCAATGAGAACGGACATCAATGGATTCCGGCAGAATGTGATGTGTCTATAAGGCCAGGCTGGTTCTATCATAAGCGGGAGGACAGTCTGGTGAAAACGCCTGCTCAATTATTTGATCTATATCTAAAGTCAGTGGGTCGCGGAGCAAATTTTTTATTGAATGTGCCTCCTGATCAGCGGGGATTATTTCATTCTGCGGATTCTGCATCCCTCATGGGATTCAAAAGGCTATTGGATGAAAATTTCAAAACTAACCTCCTGAAAAATGCGGTAGTAGAACTCCGAAATGGTAAAATAAAAAAGACAAAAAAACTTACTGACGGATATACTGATACTTATGAATCGCTGCCAACAGCTACGGATCCGGGTATTTCAATTGAGCTGGAAAAAGAAATAATGCTGAATACCATTTCCCTTCGTGAGTATATAAACGTGGGACAGACAGTAAAGAAGTTCACCATAAGGTTATTGGATAAACAAAATGATCTGGCTAGAGAGATCCAGGCAACAACCATCGGAAGAAAACGAATTCTGACATTTCCGGGAGTGAAGGTTAAAAAAATAACGATCACTATTCTTGAAGCGAAAGCCGCAGTGGTAATCAGTGAAATCGCGGCATATAACATTGATGAAGGACTTGTTGAAAAGTGAATTGGGGGTATCAGGTATCGGGTATCAGGTATCCGAACCTGAGAGGTATATCAGAAATATTCTAAAATAAAATTGAAGACAGTTTCATTAATCAGGTTGGGAAAGCTGATACCTGATACCTGACACCCATCTTTATCTCCCTCTAAACTCCGGCTTTCTTTTTTCGAGAAATGCTTTTGTACCCTCTTTCATATCCTCCGTAACGAAACATTCTCCGAAGGCTTCAATTTCCAGATCAAACCCATTGACAGATTCATCCAGTGAAGCATTACTGCATTCAATGCACTTTGTAATGGCTAGCGGAGCTTTGCTATTGACCACTTCAAGTATAGAGTTGCACTTTGACAATAATTCCTCCGGTGATACAACGTAATTGACCAGACCAAAACGAAGTGCAGTTTCTGCATCGATCAAATTTCCACTAATCAGGTATTCGATGGCCCTTCCTTTTCCAATCAGTGTGGTAAGCCGCTGGGTACCACCATAACCGGGAATCAATCCGAGGTTTACTTCCGGCTGACCAAATTTCGCGTTTGAAGATGCGATACGGAAGTGACAGGCCATTGCAAACTCACAACCTCCCCCGAGAGCAAATCCATTTACCGCTGCAATCACCGGTTTGGAACATTTTTCGATGCGTCCGAAAATATCCTGTCCTTTTTTTGCGAGCGCCATTCCCTGTTCTTTGTTAAGGCCTTGAAATTCGGTTATATCAGCCCCGGCGATGAACGCTTTAGGTCCTGCCCCTGTAATGATGGCTGAACGGATGAATGAATTCTCTTCTATTTCATTTACTACTTCATCAAGGTCCTGCATTACCTGTCGGTTAATGGCATTTAATTTCTCGGGCCGGTTGATTGTTACAGTAAGAATGTTCTTCTCAAGTGAAGTAAGAAGCGTTTGGTACATCGCAAATATTTTTAGGTTGAGTATATGAGCGGGAGGCTGATGCTATTTATTCCAATTCAAAAACTGCGGTTCTTGCGTACCCAGTCTTTAATATAGCTGGCGATCTCTGTAGTTGGCGTACCTGGTGAAAATAATTTACCCACTCCCAATTCTTGTAATTGTATCATTTCGTCGTCGGGAATAATCCCTCCACCCGTCAACAGAACATCCGTCATCTTTTTATTTTTCATCAATTCGAGCACTTTGGGAAAAACAGTCATATGCGCACCGCTGAGTATGCTGATCCCAATCGCATCAACGTCTTCCTGGAGTGCAGCATTAACAACCATTTCCGGCGTTTGACGAAGACCCGTATAAATAACTTCCATGCCGGCATCACGAAGAGCCGTGGCAATCACCCGGGCTCCACGGTCATGTCCGTCCAAACCCACTTTTGCAACGAGCACACGAACCGGTCTGTTATTAGGTTGTGTCATATAAACTATCCCACTTTGTTATTTCGTAAAACCTGTAAGGTGGAGGCAATACGCTTATTGGTTTCTTGTTTTCCCAGTACAGCTGCAATATCAAAAACACCTGGTCCGAATTTTCCTCCCACTAACATAATTCGTAAAGGCAACAAAACTTCACCGGGCTTAATGTTATTCGCTGTTGCAAGCATTTTGCATTCGTGCTCAAGTGACACACTATCCCAGGGTTGTACCATTTGGAAAACTTCCATCAGGTTATTGAAAAAGGTTGTTTTCTCATCATTCCATTTGGATACGATTGCAGTCACATCGGGATCGGGACTGATAAAGAAGAAAACGCTGTGTTCCCATAGATCATTCACATAAGTGCAGCGTTCTTTAACCAGTTCGATCACCTTACTTAAATAGTGTGTTTCGTATGAAAGATTTTTTTCACTTAATTTTTTTTGTAAGGCTGTAACAAGAACCGGAGTATCTATCTTTTTGATCCATTCATGGTTGAACCACTTTGCTTTTTCGAAATCGAATTTAGCGCCGCTCTTATGGACTCTGTCGAGTGAGAAAGATTCAATTAACTCTTCAATTGTAAAAAGTTCTTTTCCCGATCCATCGTTCCATCCGAGCATTGCCAGTAAATTTATAAATGCTTCTGGTAAAAAACCCTTTTCACGGAATCCCTGCGTTGTTTCACCTGTTCGCGCATCTTTCCAATCCATAGCAAAAACCGGAAATCCCAGTCGGTCTCCATCCCGTTTACTGAGTTTTCCGTTGCCATCCGGTTTAAGTATCAAAGGAAGATGTGCCCATTCCGGCATACTGTCTTTCCATCCAAGATATTTCCATAATAAAATGTGAACAGGTGAACTGGGAAGCCATTCTTCTCCGCGGAAAGCATGCGTTATCTGCATCAGAAAATCATCGACCACCACAGCAAGATGATAGGTTGGCATGCCATCTGCTTTGAGCAGCACTTTATCGTCCACACTATTGGTGTTGAATTGGACCTCGCCACGGATAAGGTCATGAAAACTGACGATTTCATTTTCAGGAACACGAATACGAATTACATGCGGGGTATTTTGCTGAAGCAGTTTGTCAGTCTCGTCTTGAGACAGCGTAAGAGAATTTTTCATACTACTTCTTACCCGATGATCATATTGTGGCGAAGGGTTATCGGGACGTTTTAGTTCTTCACGCATTTTCTCCAGGTCTTCCGGAGTGTCAAATGCATAATAAGCGTGACCGGATTGCACCAGTTGTTCTGCGTATTGCCGGTATGATTCTTTGCGTTCGCTTTGCCGGTAAGGTGAAAAGGGTCCACCTTTATGCGGACCTTCATCAGGTTCAAGCCCACACCATTCCAGACAATCCAGGATGTATTGTTCGGCCCCTTCCACATACCGACCCTGGTCCGTATCTTCGATACGGAGTATAAATGAGCCTTTGTGTTGCCTGGCAAAAAGATAATTGTAAAGAACTGTTCTCACACCTCCAAGGTGAAGTCCCCCTGTTGGACTTGGGGCAAATCGCACTCTGACTTTTCCTTTTTTGATAGGCATCATGATAAAATACCGGAAGCTGGTAAGGCGCAAATATAATTGATTGGCGGTTGTAGCACCGCCGCTGAAAACGGGTTATAACAACAGTGTTTTCGGTAAGTGTAGGTACGATACCTTGAAAATGTTCGTTTTTATGTCTGTGCAGCGGATTTTATTCATATTGTTTTTTGCCTGCTATGGTCAGTTGCTGTTTTGCCAGATCACATATGAAAATGTATTTGTGGATTATGACAGCGCGATTGAATACAAGCATTTGAAACTGATACCGGTCAGAATGAAGGGTCCCGCTAATCCTGCTTTTGCAGAAATAATGAGTTTCAGTGCTTCCATCAAAAAGGGACTGGTTGCAATCACCGAAAGAGGTACAGCGTCCACTGAAAATGTTCACTGGCTGCGAGTTCGGAACAATTCGCGCAATCCGGTGTTTATTGCATCAGGAGAATTGGTGGCAGGAGGCCGGCAGGACAGGATCGTTACAAAAGATACGGTACTCATACCGACAGGTAAAGATCAATATATACAGGTGATGTGCGTCGAAGAACAAAGATGGAGTAAGAAAGAAAAGAAATTCACTTACCAGAATTATGCAAACCCAAAATTGAGACGGGTTGTGGATCAAAGTAAAAATCAGGTATTGATCTGGAAAGAAATCTTTGCCCAATTGGATAGTTCTAAAACAATTGCACCCACACTTTCTTATGTTTCACGACGGGTCGACAAAAAAATTATACCGGTTCAGGATTTTTATATGCG
>DATLDA010000421.1:0-3605 GCA_035526135.1 Flavitalea sp. | reverse complement strand
CGTTAATAATCTGCTCTCCCATTTGTTTGGTATACCCATACGGGGACTCCGCGGGTTTGGGTGGAGTGGATTCTGTTACCGGTATTTTATCAGGGTTGCCGTAAACGGTGCAGGAAGAAGAAAATACAAAATAAGGAATGTTGAATTCCTGAACGCATTTCAAAAGGTTGATGAGAGATACCAGGTTGTTTTCAAAATACATCAAAGGTTGTTCAACGGATTCACCTACTGATTTATAAGCTGCGAAATGAATAATCCCGGCGATGTCTTCATTTTCCTGGAAGATCGCAAAAGTGTCATCAAAATTGCACAGGTCAACTTTATAGTTTTTCACTTTTTTGCCTGTAATCTTTTCGATCCCTTCAAATATACGGGGGGAAGAACGTGAATTGTTGTCGACGGACACCACGTCGAATCCATTTTCCATAAGGTCTACAATGGTGTGCGAGCCGATATACCCACATCCTCCGGTTACGAGAATTTTTTTCATGAAAGCTTTGCGTTTTTTATGCCTGGTCTTTGATTACGTTCATCAGGTATTGGCCATAGCCGCTTTTTAATAAGGGCTGGGCCATCGCCTCGAGAGAAGATTTGCTGATAAATCCTTTACGAAAAGCAATTTCTTCGATGCAGGCAATCTTGATGCCCTGACGTTGTTCAATGACCTGTACAAATTGAGATGCCTGCATCAACGAATCGAAGGTGCCGGTATCCAGCCAGGCTGTTCCCCTGTCGAGTATCGAAACCTTCAATTGACCCTTACGAAGATATTCTTTATTTACATCGGTGATCTCATATTCTCCCCTTTCACTGGGCGCGAGATTGCGGGCAATTGAAACCACTTCATTATCGTAAAAATATAATCCGGGTACTGCAAAACTGCTTTTGGGTCTGGACGGTTTTTCCTCGATCGAGATCACTTTTTTGCCCTCATCAAATTCCACTACCCCGTAACGCTCCGGATCACTTACCTGGTAAGCATACACAATGCCTCCCTGGGGGGTTGTATTTTTTTCAAGTTGTTCACCAAGTCCCGCACCATAAAAAATATTATCTCCTAAAACGAGCGCTACAGCGTCTTTTTTTATAAAATCAGAACCGATGACGAATGCCTGAGCCAGGCCATTTGGTATCGCTTGTTCGGCATAGGAAAATTTTAATCCCAGTTTATTTCCATTACCTAACAAACGTTCAAATTGCGGAAGGTCATGAGGTGTTGAGATGATCAGGATTTCGCGAATGCCGGCAAGCATCAAGGTGGAAAGTGGATAATAGATCATCGGCTTATCATAAACCGGCATGATCTGTTTGCTGATCGCATATGTGATCGGATGTAACCTGGTCCCGGATCCTCCTGCTAAGATGATTCCTTTCATGCGCGCAAAGGTAAGGGGATGTAATGTTTGATGTACGGTCGTACGATGTACGGTGTAGATTGCAGATTTTTTTTGCGATTTCAGATTTTGAAACTACTGCCTACTGCGTACTGCCTACTGCCGTCAGCTAATTCCCGTAAGCTGTCTCACATAATCAGGCTAACGATCCCATACACCAATGCAGCAAGCAGTGCACTTACGGGAATGGTAAGGATCCATGCCCATAAAAGACTAACGGTAACTCCCCAGCGCACTGCTGAAAGCCGTTTGGTTGCTCCCACACCAATGATCGCCCCTGTAATCGTGTGGGTGGTACTAACAGGAATACCCAGGTGTTCGGTAAGAAATAAAGTAATGGCTCCGGCTGTTTCAGCACTTACACCTTCAAGAGGAGTCACTTTTGTGATGCGTGTTCCCATCGTCTTCACAATTTTCCAACCCCCGCTCATCGTACCGAATGCGATGGCTACAAAGCAGGCAATCGGAACCCAGGTTGGAACATGTTTAATGTCATCCAGGTTTCCATTCGCCACCATTGCTGCAGCGATGATACCCATAACCTTTTGAGCGTCGTTGCCACCATGACCCAGACTGAAAAGTGCGGAAGAGATCAACTGCAGCCGTCTGAACCAACTGTCTGCCTTGTACGGATTGGCTTTTCGGCATAGGTTGACGATGATGACGGTAATTACGAACGCCATGATCATACCGATGAGGGGCGCTCCGAATATGAACAGAAAAGTCGGGATGACTTTGGCATAATTAATTACATGGACTCCGTTTTCAGAAAAACCACCGGCATGCGCAATGGCAGCACCCATGAATCCACCCAATAGTGTATGTGAGGAGCTAGAAGGTATTCCAAACCACCAAGTGAGCAGGTTCCAGGCGATGGCCGCTATCAGACCGGAAAATATTACTTGCAGCGTCACAAAATTTTCAGTCACTGATTTCGCAATCGTATTCCCGATCTTAAATTCACCGATCAGGTATTTGGAGATGAAAAATGCTGCAAAATTGAAAATGGCTGCCCAAATCACTGCCTGGAAAGGTGTCAGAACCTTCGTTGATACGATCGTTGCTATCGAATTGGCGGCATCGTGAAAGCCATTGATGAAATCAAAAATGAGCGCAAGAATAATGATGATTACTAAAAACGTCATGGTTGAAGATTAAACCGGATCAGCAGAGAGAATTAGTGATGGTTTATGCGTATTTGATAATGATGGATTCGATCACATTACCGGCATCTTCGCATTTATCGGTTACAATTTCCATCACCTGATAGATCTCTCGTTTCTTGATCACCTCTTTGGCATCCGGTTCTGTATCGAATAACCGGTCGATACTCATGTCGAAAATGTCGTCTGCCTGATTCTCAATGCTATTCACTTTAACCAGTGCTTCAGTGATCTTACGCATATCCCGCATGTTACGGAGTTCGCCGACAGCATTCTTGATTTGTTCACAGCCTTGTTCGATGAGCTCCGCCATTTTCTGAATTCCCTGGTCATTGGGATTGACCTTATAAAAATTTATTTTTTTGGCAGAAGCAAAAATGTAATCGCAAATATCATCGAGTGCACTGGCGAGGTAATGGATATCTTCTCTATCGAAAGGAGTAATAAAATTTCGTCCGAGTTCTGTAAATATTTTATGGGTAAGATCATCATTCACATGTTCCAGGTCCTCGATCTGCGCAATTAGGACGGAACGTCTGTCAAAGTCGGGCTCTTTCACCACCTCTTTCATGGTTTTCCCCATCTTCGCCACGGTTTGTGCAACCTCTTCGAACAGTGAATAAAAGATCCTGTCCTTAGGCATAAAGATCTTCATGATGCTGTTTAAACCCATAGAGAAAATTTCAACAAAAGTAAAGTTATTAAAACGGGATAAAGATGGGGATGATTTGGTAATGATTTCTTAACATTGATCTGTACAAACATCATACATTTCGATAAGGTCATGATCTAATGAAGTTATCCCTATTTCACAAGAAGATCTGCTTTGTTTTTTGTCTTTTACTGACCGGATCCACCGGATATTGCCAATTTCTCATGGATATGGTGGATACCACAACGGAAGTAGGCAGAGGTCTTTTCTATCTCTATAAAAAGTTTGACCGGATACAGCTGGGAGGTTACATCCAGCCACAATTTCAATACGCTCAGTCGAAAGGTACACGCACTTACAATGGGGGAGATTTCGGCGCAAGGGTTGATAACCGGT
>DATLDA010000420.1:0-7551 GCA_035526135.1 Flavitalea sp. | reverse complement strand
GACTGCTGAATGCTGAATGCTGATTGCTGAATGCCGGATACATGTCAAGGCTTTTAATTATTCATTCTTAATTCTTCTTCCTCTCTTGCCACTGAACAAATCAGCATATATCCGTTACCGTATCATCGATCAGTGCCTGACCAATACGATGCGTACATATCCGACGAAAGAATTCATCCTGGACAAGGTCTCCGAGGTTGTCGGGCCTGTATCACAATCAAGTCTTGAGAAGGATTTCGGTAAGATGAAAGAACTCTTCAACGCCCCCATTCAATACAATCGTGCACAAAACGGTTACCATTATACGGAAGAGGGGTTTTCAATCAAGGAATTTCCACTGACAGAAGAAGAAATTGAAGCGCTTGATTTTTCAACGGCTGTATTGCAGGTCTTAAAGCAGACTCCCATCTTCCAGCGTTTTGAAGGGGCGATTGAAAAGGTGATTAGTGGATATCGCGCCGGTAAATTGCTCGGCAAAGAAGATGACGAGATCATCCAGGTTGAAGCGCCACTTAGCGATTCAGGATCACAATTCATTCAGCCGTTGTACCAGAGCATCCTTCAATTGCAGCCTGTATTCATCTTATATAAATCATTTGTTGGCGAGGCTAAAGAACATTTGTTTTGTCCTTATCTCCTGAAAGAATACCGCAACCGATGGTATGTTGTAGGAAACTCTTCGCAAAAAGAAAATATAATCGTGCTTGCCCTCGACAGGATACGTGAAATTAAAGTCGCAAAAGCCAAATGGGTACCGGATGATTCATTTCGTCCCAACGATTATTTCAAATACAGTTTCGGAATTACCCAGGTGCATGGAGCAAAACCTGAAACCGTGGAATTGTCATTGACACCGTTGCAATCGAAATATGTTCTTTCCCAACCGCTCCATGCTTCGCAAAAAATAATTTCAGAATCGGAGCAGGAAGTTAAAATATCACTCGAGGTTTATCTCACTCAGGAACTCGTCATGACTATCCTCGGACTCGGTGCGGGTGTAAAAGTGCTAAAACCAAAAGACCTCGTACAAACGATCACAGATGAAATAAAAAAAATGAACGAATTATATTAATTAAAAATTCAAAATTCAAAAATCAAAAGTTTTGGGTAATGTGATTTTATACTTTATACTTTTTAATTTTTAATTTTCAAAATCGCATCCTCACAACTTTCCCGGCCACTTGTTTTTCTCTCCAATATTCCCAGATGATGACCATCGCTAAAGTATCCAGTCTGCAGTATTGCCGTAATGCTTCTTTCCATTGCATTTTAATGAGAGGTTTATTTTTATGTATGCCATATTGCATGTCCTGATACGCACGCATAGCACCTGTTCCATCTTTCACTACCGTTTTTGAGCCTACATCCAGTTGTGGTAGTAGATCATACGGGTTTACAATTTTACCTTCCTCGTTAATGTCAAACAATTTTAGTTGATCCAGCCACTGAATGATTGAATTTGATTTTGCTTCATGCAGTACCGCCGGTAACACGTATTTGATCGAATATTTTCCCTGACAAAGAGGATGGTGATAATATTTACACGCGATCGCAGCAAGGTCTGTATATCCGCAACTATCGCCTTTTCCAAATTTTACAAAACATTCGAGCCAGCTTTTCAATTCATCATTTTCGTATCCGTAGGCTTTCATTTGCTCATAGATCTCCTTTAAAATTGTGTTTTCATAAGTCGTCCAGATCAACACGGTTCCGGCATTCTTTATTTGCTTCATAAGCGAAACAGCAAATTTGAAATTGGGAAAAGTATCGTCGGTATTGATCCAGTCGGAATGCACAGGGGCTTCACCAGGTTTATGTACCGTATGACATGACCATTGAAAGGCTACATTTTCATAGGGGCGCATGCCTCGGTGATATGGCAGGGCCATCCGGGAACATTCAAAATCAATGAAACAGAGCGGGTATTTAAAATCAAGTTCGTCCCAGAGCTCCCGTTCGATCAATTCATTTTTTGCGGTAGCCTGATAAAAAGGTCTGTTGTTGTATTTTCCTTTGAATGTATCTGCATTGAGGTCACTTATGCTTACACGACCTTGTTTAATGGCTTTGTTGATACTGTTCCCGGTCATCCGGTTGATATTGCCTAACTGTGTCAGGTTCAGAATATGAGAAGGTTGAAAAGCCCTGGCACCCCAACATTCGGCAAATCCGTTTCGTGCAGCGCCTTGTTGCAACCGGTATTCGCATTTCCCGCATTCGATCGAAATTTCAGCCTGGTGTTTGGTAAGTTTTGGAAACAACATGTCAAGACATTCAATGATGGCAAGCTGCATGGTCCATTCGATCTTTTGAACAAAAGGAAGTACATCCACTTTTGTCATCAAATCATCACGACGGATTTCTTTTTCACTTCCATGAAATTTGACATCGAAACCTTTAAAACCCCCGGCAGTTTCGGGCAATGCAATCAATTCAAACTGGCCGTTCAACCCTTCGATGTTGGTCCGTTTGGACTTATCGGGCATGAAGAGGTAAGGTTTTATGGTATATTCCGGGAATGCTTCACTTAAAACGATGTATTGAAAGGCCACATCTTCGAGGTATTCTTCGAATTCGCGGGCTGTCTTTGGCTCGCTAAGATCATCTACCGTTGAATTCCATGATTTCGCTTTCACTTCGATCAGTTCAAGCGTTTTCCCTTTTTTACGAAGAATATCGACCCGGATCATTTTCCTGTCCGAGACAATTGTTGCCTCATGGATACAAACATTTTCGTTTTCGTCAATCAGCCTTCGCGTTTTTTCCACTGCATCAGAAAGCCGGCTGATCAGATGACCGGGATAAAGTATTTGCGCCAGTTTCCCTACCATATATCCTCCCTCCGCCAGCAATTGCATAAATGCATCTTCTTCCAATATGCTGGGATACCGCATTTTCTTATAATACAGTTTGGTGATACACTGCCTTGCTAACTTGAAATCCGACTTCGATAAATACATACACACTGCTTGAATCATAAAGCTACACGGCTTGTTTGCAGTCTATCTGCAAGCAAAATGAGAAGTTGTAAACAGCGTGTGGATAAGCAGTAGCATCGTCCAGAAAGCTTTGCATTTTCTTTGTGTGATATGGTTGGAGCTATGAGAAATGAGCTATGAGCAATCAGCTATCAGCTATCAGCTGTCAGAGGTGAGGATATGTTAAGGAGAAAAAATATTTAAATCAAATATCTGAAATCGCAAATCTAAAATCTAAAATAGGTAGGCATACCGCATGAAATGATTGGTTGTTTGCAGATACCCTGCAAAGAGGTCCGTTAGCTTGCCTTTTAAAAGTATGAATATGGAAATTATTATTGCATTCATATGCGGGATCCTGCTCACATCAATTGGTGCATTCTTGTACCGGAAAACACTTTTTCTGCAGGGAAATCTGACATTCCGGGAACAGATCAGGATCCTGGAAACGGAAAAAAACCGGCTGGTAGCAGAATTGGGTCTGGTCAAAGGAGAACTTTCTTCTTCCATGCGTCAATTGAATGAATTGAAGCCGGAATACCAATACCAGGTCAGTCAGGCTGTTGCTGCAAAAGAGGAGTTGGCGGGAATGCGTTCGCAATTGCGGTCAGCGGAAGAAAAACTACAGGAACAAAAGATAGATCTGGAAAAAATCGGCGAACATCTCCGGTTTGAATTCAAAAGTCTTGCGAATTCCATTCTCGAGGAGAAAACAAAGAAGTTCACCGAGCTTAATGAAGAAAAAATGAGTTCATTACTCAATCCGCTGAAAGTAAAAATGGATGAATTCAAATTGAAGGTTGAAGAGACCTACCAGAAAGAGTCCAACCAGCGTTTTTCACTCGAGCAAAAGATATCTGACCTCGTTGCCCTGAATTCGAAATTGAGTGACGAAGCAAATAACCTGACGAATGCTTTTAAAATGAACAATAAAGTACAGGGCAACTGGGGTGAAATGATCCTTGAAAGTTTGCTGGAGCACAGTGGCCTCACAAAGAACCGCGAATATTTTGTCCAGGAATTTTTGAAAGACACGGCAGGCAATATTATAAGAGATGAACATGGAAAATCATTTCAACCGGATATTACCATTGTGTATCCGGATGGTAGAAAAGTAATCGTCGATTCAAAAGTTTCTTTGATTGCTTATGATGCGTATGCTTCGTGTGCACGGTCGACCGATCAGGTGAATTGTCTGAAGGAACATATCAGATCGGTCCGTAGCCACATTGATGGATTATCCGGAAAGAATTATCCGAAATATGCAGGCCAGGCACTTGATTATGTCATCCTCTTCATTCCAATCGAACCTGCATTTCTTGTTGCAGTCAAAGAAGATGTATCGTTATGGAAATACGCTTATGACCGCCGGATTCTGATGGTAAGTCCTACCAATCTGCTTGCTGTTTTAAAAATTATTGCAGATCTGTGGAAAGTGGAATTACAAAGCCGTAATGCAATTGCCATTGCGGAAAGAGCAGGAAATCTATATGACAAGTTTGTATCGTTCACAAAGAATATGGAAGATGTAGGCGAAAATTTGAAAAAAGCACATGATGCGCATGCTGCTGCCATGGGCCAGCTTTCGAGCGGAAAAGGCAACCTCATTCGGCAGACACAACAATTGAAAGATATGGGAGCAAAAGCCAATAAGAAACTTCCTGATCACTTACTGAATGGCGTTGAGATGGAACACCTGTTGGAATAATAATTTTGTTCCCATGCAGTTGTTATTTACCGGGTACTGTGGCAATGCAATTGCTGTATAGAGAAATATGATTCAGGTAAATATTCAAAACGAAAAGGTTTTATCAGCTAAGAAAAAACAATTAAAAGAACTCACCTTTGAACTGGTGAAAGAAGATGGTTCACGTGATACACAGATCCGTGAAGTATTTAACCCCGGAAATGCAGTCTGTGTATTATTATTCAGTCGCATCAAAAAAACAGTTTTGCTGACCCGTCAATTCAGGCTCGCTTCCTGGTTGAATGGAAACCCGGAAGGCAGATTGCTGGAAGCCTGCGCCGGAATTCTGGAAAAGGATGATGCTGAGAAAGAGATAATGCGCGAGATAAAAGAAGAAACGGGATACGAAATAGATGAGGTTAAGAAAATTTTTGAAGCTTATACTTCACCCGGGTCCAATAGTGAGCGGGTGACTTTTTTTGTAGCTGAATATAGCGATGATATGAAGACCGGGGAAGGTGGTGGGCTGAAAGATGAACATGAAGACATTGAGATTGTAGAATTACCTTTTTCTGTCGCGCGGACTATGCTGACATCGGGTGAAATTAAAGACGCCAAGACGATAATTCTGCTACAATATGCGGCCATGAATATTTTCTAATAACAAGGGTTCGCCTCTTAAAAGGCGAACCCTTGTTCCCGATGTCATGGTTAATACACTTCCGATCACTTATTTCCACTACCGATCCTGTTACCGCATCGTAATTTTTAATTCATTCTCTTTAACTGGATCACCAGTGATTATAAAAACAATGATTGATTTCTATGAATGAAATGGCGAAAGAATGGGTGTGTGATGAAGATGTTTTAGTGGAATGCAGGTGATTTCTATTCGTAAGGGTGGTTACGAGCCAATTACTTATGCCGTAATTAAAAATCTTAGCTTCTGAATGTGTGCTCCTCCCTTCGAGGAAAATATTCTACTCTTTCTTTGAACACCAACGATGAAACTTCATCCATTCGATGGTATCAGAATTGTGCAAAGCTATTCAGCCAATTAATATCATAACCCATCCCACCTGGTGCCGAGCGTTCAAAAGTTGATCTTCCCTGTTAAAAAATAAGAACAAAGCTATCTTCCTGGATAAAGACGGAACCCTTATCCCGGATATACCTTTTAACACGGACCCGGCGCTGATAACGCTGTCACAGGGGGCGGCAGAAGGATGCAGGCTTTTGGTTCAGCAGGGATTTCGTATAATCGTAGTCGCCAATCAACCCGGAATGGCACATGGATATTGCACTCCTGAAGCCCTTGAGCGGATCCGCGGTACCATTCAGTTGTTGCTTGCCAAAGAGGAAATTCCCCTGCATGGCTTTTATTTTTGTCCTCATCACCCAAAGGGGATAGTTCCGGAATATTCCATTCAATGCTGGTGCCGTAAACCAAAACCGGGCATGTTATTGCAGGCGTGCATGGATCAGCAAATTGATATAAAGTCTTCGTGGATGATTGGTGATACACTCGATGATATAGAGGCTGGTAAAAAAGCCGGATGCCGAACTATCCTGATCGATAATGGCAATGAAACAGAATGGAATCTTACTAAAAGCCGGAGTCCACATTTCACGTGCAGTAACCTGCGTGAAGCCGCGGAACTCATCACGCAGCAACCGTTTGCAGAAACAAGTATTACAAGTTGAGGCAAATTTTCTTTTTGAGAGGCGCAGAATACAATGAAGTCATGAGGCCAAATATCCGGAAAAAGATAAAAAAATTTTTTGCTGCGATCAGCTTGTTATCTACTCAACTGATCATCATTCTAATCCTTTTTGTTATTGCATTATTTGCATTTGTGTTTCTTGTATACTGGATCATCAAAGAAAATCGTGTTGGCTTTGACTTTGCAGTTTTTAAGTTGATTGAACCCCACATCACGAATGTCAGAACCGGAATTATGAACAGTATTTCATTCCTGGGGGCGCATTCATTTCTCATCCCGGCGAATTTGATACTAATCGCATATTTCCTTTTCATAAAAAAACGCCGCTGGTATTCTATAAAGATTCCGGTCGTTTCTTTAGGAAGCCTGCTGGTCATGATGGGCCTTAAAAGATTTTTCAGCCGGCCAAGACCCGATAATCCGATCCTTCGTGAGGTTTCGAATTTTAGTTTTCCGAGTGGCCACGCCATGGTCAGTTTTACTTTCTACGGGTTACTGATCTACCTGGTATGGCAGAATGTGAGAAATTTATGGTTGAGGTGGATTCTTGTGATTTCATTGGTCTGTTTAATCATAGCTATCGGAGTGAGCCGAATTTATTTGAGGTATCATTATGCTACCGACGTACTTGCCGGCTTCTGCCTGGGACTTATATGGCTGGTCATATCTATAGCTGTTATTACGAGAATTGAAAAATATACCAGAAAAGAGATTGCTCCTATTGTAGAGGAGAAAAAAGTACCTTCGGTCGTATAATTCAGTCAGTGAAAATTGTATTCATTATTTCATTTGTTATTACTTGCCTTGCCTGCCACAAGAGCAGTGGGGTCAATAATGATCCCTTCGTATCTGTACCTGTTAAAGTTGAATTGCGCGATCTGATCAACGAAGCATCCGGCATTGCAGATAGTGAAAAGAACCCGGGTAATTTGTGGGTTGAAGAAGACAGCGGCAACCCTCCACAATTGATCCTCCTCGGTCATGATGGTACCATTCGCAAAAAAATTCCTTTGAAGGGAGCTACTAATCGGGATTGGGAAGATGTTGCACTATCAGCGGTTCCGGGAAGGCAGGGATCTTTCCTTTTTATTGCCGAGACAGGGGATAATGGACAATTGTTTCCCAATTATTTAATTTACCGGTTTCCTGAGCCCTTCCTCAG
>DATLDA010000419.1:0-2685 GCA_035526135.1 Flavitalea sp. | reverse complement strand
CGCCGATCTGATTGTGCTTAATTCACTCAACGACAAGGGGGCTGGTTTCGGAGTGGATACAAATAAAATCACAATATTTGAAAAAGGGGGCACCGAAACCGCATATGAAATCAAATCCAAGCAACAAGTAGCGAAAGACATCGTTGACAGGATTGTAAAACTGATGCATGTTTAAAAAATCATTGTTTTTAATAGGGATCATTTGCGTTGCGATGATGGCTCACGCACAGGAATTGCAGGCTAAGATTACCGTGAATTCGACACGCGTCGGATCACAGGTTGATAAAAAAGTTTTCCAGACTTTACAATCTGCACTCACAACTTTTCTTTCAAACCGGAAATGGACAACGGAAAATGTACAGCCGAACGAAAGGATAATTTGTAATTTTTTGTTGAACATCGTGCAAGCGCAGGATGGGAATGTATATAAGGCGTCACTTACGGTGCAGGCTGCGCGACCTGTCTACAACACCAGCTATGAAACTCCGCTCATCAATTTCCAGGATGAAAATGTGACCTTCCGGTATATAGAATTTCAACCGGTTGAATTTAATGAGAACAGGGTTTCCGGCACAGATCCGCTCGCATCGAATCTCACCGCAACACTTGCTTATTATGTATACCTGATTCTTGGACTTGATTATGATTCTTTTTCATTAAGAGGCGGCGATCCTTATTTTCAGCGAGCACAGACTATTGTTAACAATGCACCCGAGGGCCGCGATATTGCAGGCTGGCGAGCGTTTGACGGATTACGAAATCGTTATTGGCTTATGGAGAATCTGACAACAAACCGTTATTCACTGGTACATGAAGCATTTTATCATTATTACCGCCTTGGAATGGATTTCATGTATGAGAATGAAACTGACGGCCGGAATTCCATCATGAACGCCCTTAATCTTTTTAATACATTGAACAATGATATTCCGAACTCAATGGTAGTACAATTCTTTTTTCAGGGAAAAACAAATGAGATCGTACGTGTTTTTAAGAAAGCTCCGCCGGCAGACAGGTTCCGCGCTCAGGAAATGCTCATGCGATTGGATATCACCAATGCAAATACTTATAAACAGGAGCTCAAATGAAATGGATCCTTCTGTGTTTTCTGTGTTTCACTTTTACGGCATGTTCAAAAAATGATAACATTCCTCCGGACATCATCGGAAAGGAAAAAATGGAAAAGGTTTTGTGGGACATGATTCAGGCAGATCGTTTTGCCGGCCAATACCTGTTAAAGGATTCCTTAAAAAAAGATGTAAAGCAGGAAACTTTCATACTGTATGAAAAAGTTTTTCAGTTGCACCACATCACGAAAGATCAGTTTGTAAAAAGTTATAAATTTTATCTCAGCCGACCAGATATCACCAAAGTTATTTTCGATTCACTTGCACTGCACGCTAACAGGAGAAAAGAAGATGTTTATAAAATATTGAAGTAAGTGGACCGGGTATTCTCATAATTATAAGCAATGAATAAAGTAGTACGGGATGCCTCCGAGGCGTTGCATGATATCTCCGATGAAGCCGTTATCATGCTGGGGGGTTTTGGTCTGTGTGGCATTCCTGAAAATTGTATCAATGAATTGGTTGCAAGAAAAGTGCAGCGTATTACCTGTATTTCTAACAATGCAGGTGTAGACAATTTCGGGCTGGGCATGCTATTGCAAACAAAGCAGATCAAAAAAATGATCAGTTCTTATGTTGGAGAAAACGCAGAATTTGAAAGACAATTATTAAGCGGTGAACTTGAAGTGGAGCTGATCCCGCAGGGAACACTCGCCACACGCATACAAATGGCGGGAATGGGAATTCCTGCTTTTTTTACGCCGGCAGGATATGGTACCGAGGTGGCAGAAGGAAAGGAGGTTCGGGAATTTCACGGAAAGAAATATTTGATGGAACATGCACTTTCTGCTGATTACGCGATTGTGAAAGCGTGGAAGGGTGACCGTTACGGCAATCTTGTCTTTCGGAAAACAACAAGGAATTTCTCCACATCCATGGCAAGGGCAGGGCGCGTTACGATAGCAGAAGTGGAACAGGTTGTGGAAGCGGGTATGCTGGAGCCGGATGCAATCCATGTTCCCGGAATTTATGTGCACCGGATCTTTCAGGGTGTGCAATATGAAAAAAGAATTGAAAGGCGTACGATCAGTATGAAGCCGCACTAAGTAATTGACATTTTATGCCATTAGATAAATACGGAATTGCTAAAAGGATTGCACAGGAATTGCGGGATAGCATGTACATCAATCTTGGTATTGGCATACCGACCCTGGTTGCTAATTACGTTCCTGCCGGTATAAGTGTGATGTTTCAATCGGAAAACGGCATGTTAGGAATGGGACCTTATCCAACGGAAGAAGAAATAGATGCTGATCTTATCAATGCCGGAAAAGAAACAGTAACAATTTTACCGGGAGGAGCCTTTTTTGATTCCGCAGAAAGTTTTGGAATGATCAGGGCAGGCAAGGTAGATCTTACCATTTTGGGTGCCATGGAAGTTTCACAGAACGGAGATATAGCGAATTGGAAAATACCCGGGAAGATGGTTAAGGGAATGGGAGGGGCTATGGATCTGGTGGCGAGTGCAAGAAATATTATTGTGGCCATGATGCACACTAATCCGAAAGGAGAATCGAAGATATTACAGCAATGTACGCTGCCGCTTACGGGCGTGGGA
>DATLDA010000416.1:0-4238 GCA_035526135.1 Flavitalea sp. | reverse complement strand
GTGAAATAAATCCTGTGTATTTCTGTATGAATTCAAAACCACCTTTCCCCCCGATTCCCAGCCAGTCATCCCACGTGAAAAGGATTGCAATGAACATTGCAACGAGCACGGTAACACGACCGATCCAAACCATTTGTGTTTCAGAAGCGGATGTTTTTACATATTTTTTATAGAGATCCAGCGTAAAAATGGTGGAGATACTGTTTGCTTTACCGGCAAGCGAAGCCACGATCGCGGCGGTAAGCGCAGCCAGGGAAAGTCCTTTCAATCCATCCGGGAGAAATCCCAGCAAGGCAGCATACGCATTGTCTTCGCGAAATTCACCCTGTGTCAGCATTTGTTCCTGCAACTGTCCGTGCTGGTGCAATACATATGCAGCAATGCCGGGTAATACAACAATAACAGGCATCAGCATTTTCAGAAAAGCAGCGAACAAAATCCCTACACGCGCAGTTTTCAGATCTGCACCGAGAGCCCTTTGTGTGATGTACTGGTTGCATCCCCAGTAATTCAGATTCACAATCCATTGTCCGGCGAGCATCATTGTAATGCCCGGTAAACTCACATAATTTTTGGCCTGATCCGCGGTTACTCCCGCTGCCGGTTTATTGAAGATCATATCAAAATGATCCGGTGCCACTTTCAGTAACTGATGCATACCGGCAACGATATCCGATCCGAGACCGAATTGTTTCGAAACGAGTGTAAGCGCGATGTAAGTAGTTGCCAATCCGCCAACGATCAGGAAGAAAACCTGTACAACGTCTGTGTACCCGATCACCTTCATTCCACCGAGTGTAATGATCAGTGCAAAAATTGCCAATGCTACCATGATAGCATGAAAATTCTGACCTCCGGTAAGATTATTAATTGCAATGGCACCGAGATATAAGATCGATGTTAGGTTGACAAAAATGTAAAGGAAAAGCCAGAACACTGCCATGATCACCGCCACGGTTTCGCTATACCGTTGTTTCAGAAATTGCGGCATCGTGTAGATCTTATTCTTGATATAGATCGGCATAAAAAAAACAGCCACGATAATCAATGCAACAGCTGCCAGCCATTCATATACTGAGATCGCCATTCCGAGCCGGAAACCGTTTCCGGACATTCCGATAAATTGTTCGGCGGAAATATTGGAGGCAATCAAAGAAGCGCCAATCGCCCACCAGGTCAAGGCGCCTTCAGCGAGAAAAAAATCTTTGGTGTCGGTTCTGGCTTTTTTCTTTCGCTGGTAAATCCAGTAGCCGTACACTGCAACAACAACAAAATAAATAAGGAAAACAATGATGTCCGGAGTGGTTAGCCTGTTCATAAGCAGTCAGATCGTTTGTTTTGCGACATCAATATATGCACAATTTTAGATTTTAGATTTGCGATTTTAGACTTGTCCTGAGCGAAGCGAAGGATCTAATTTCAGATTTTAGATTTTAGATTTGCGATTTTAGATTTGTCCTGAGCGAAGCGGACTGTAGGCTGAAATTACAGATTTGATTGAATACTAAATTTTCTCCCTAATATCTAAAATCGCAAATCTAAAATCAGAGGATCGTTCGCTCAGGACAAGTCTAAAATCGAACTACCTTTGATCCGTGGATTCTTCTCTTCAAAAAAATACAGCTTTTATTAAATCCAAAGCCCTTGAACTGGGATTTGATTATTGCGGAATTGCAAGGGCAGTAAAGCTCGATGATGATGCCCGGCGGCTTGAATCCTGGTTGAACAATGGGATGCATGGGTCCATGCAATACATGGAAAATCATTTCGAGCTGCGCATTGATCCTGCCCGTCTGGTACCGGGGGCCAAATCAGTTATCACTGTTCTCTGCAACTATTTCCCTTCTGAACAGCAGGATCAAACTGCACCACGAATTTCAAAATATGCTTACGGAGAAGATTATCACCTCGTCATCCGCGAGAAATTAAAACAATTGCTTTTGTGTATCAATGAAAGCATCGGAGAAGTGCATGGGCGGGGGTTTGTAGATTCTGCACCTGTTCTGGAAAGGAGTTGGGCGCAACGGAGCGGACTGGGATGGATAGGCCGCAATGGGAACCTGCTCACCCGGGAAGCCGGATCCTATTTCTTTATAGCGACACTCATCACAGACCTCGAATTAGTTTACGACGATGTTTTCGCAAAAGATTATTGTGGCACCTGCCGCAAATGTATTGATGCATGCCCTACTGAAGCGATTGCTCCGGATAAAGTCGTGAATGGCAGCAGGTGTATATCTTATTTTACAATCGAATTGAAAGAAATGATGATACCGGAAACAATGAAGGGCAAATTTCAAAACTGGATGTTCGGTTGTGACATTTGTCAGGATGTTTGTCCCTGGAATAGATTTGCCGAAAATAAAGAGCAATCTTTCTTTACAACCGTTCCCGAAATTTTGAATTTTACTTCAAAGGAATGGGAGGATTTATCGGAAGAATCTTTTCTGAAACTCTTTGGAAAGTCTGCACTGAAACGAACGAAGTTTGAGGGAGTGAAGAGGAATCTTGCATTTTTGAAGGGATAGAGCGTAATGATCGAATTAATAATTAGTAATTATTAATTACTAATTTCTTATTATAAATTATTGGAGTGAACCCGCTCAGGATGACAGGTAAAGAAGTCCTATCATCCGTTTAATCTTATAAATCCTAGTTCAGACAATATCCTTACCTCTGTTTAATCCTATAAATCTTAGTTCAGACAAGATAAAAAATCCTTCGTCTGGCTTTTCTTCAATGTGACTTTTCAAGAATAGTCCCGCTCAGGATGACAAAGGGATAAGTTCTAAATGAAAAATTAAAAATATCAACTCACGGTGTCTTAAATTAATAATTATTATTTTTTTAATTTTTAATTCCTAATAAACCAACCCGCTTTCATCGACAACCTGTTCAACCTGTAATGTTTCGATTGCAGCGCTCCTTCGCATGGCCCCATGATACAATAAATATACTGCCTGCTTTTTTCGGTGACGTCTTTATAAGTATAACCTGCACTGAGAGTAAGTGATTGTTTCCGGTTGACTGCCACCTGCATCCCCACCCCGAGGTCAACGTACAAACCTCCTTTCAAATCTGCGCCAAACATTATTTCTTTCGTTCTTTCCCAGGTAAAGTGATGACCGATATCTCCATATATAAAAGGAGCGAAGGGTTTCGACGAGAAAGATTTTCTGATATCGAAGAACAATGGAATACTTCTGAACCGGTAATAATCTAAACCTGCACCCACTCCTGCAAACCATTTCTGATGTGCGATGCCGTTTACCGTCTGGAGCTGGAACGAACTTTCCCGCTGTCCTTCGATCAAACCAATATTGACCGCAGACTGGAATAGGCAGTTACATTTTTTTTGTTTTTGTGCACGGGCTGGTACAACAATACTTAGAATGCAAATAAGCAGTAAAAAAATAAATGGTTTCATCGGTAAGTTTTTTATCAGTCTTTGATCCCAATCTTACTTAGTAATTTAAAATGCAAAGGATCAGAAATATTGTATTGGTAAAGTCCGTCTGTTGCAACGACAAGTAATAAATCCCCATTCGCGATGGCATCATAGGTTACCATGCCTTTGATGTGTTGAAGCAATTTCAAATTGGATGCATCAGCAGCATCATACACTTTGATCCCGTCGGTACCGTCGCAAACTACCAAGACGTCATCCTGCTTGGTCAGTCCGTAAGGATTCGTGAGCGGATAACTTTTCACGAGTGTCGCGATTGGGCCTTCAATATTCAATACATCAAGCTGATTCGTGAAACCGGTACAGGTTGTCCCACTCCTGAGTGTTACATAAGCATTTTTTTCATCCGCAATCACCGGATCACACCGGCGAACGTGTTCGAATTGTCCTGCAGGTTGCGGGTTGGCCGGATCTGAAACATCATACATAAACATGCCGGAAGTCGATCCTATAAACAGTTTATTCAGGAAAGGAAAAATGGTTTCAATATTCCAGTTACCGATCCGCTTTGAATCGATCAGTTGCGGCTCGAGTGGTTGCTGCAAGCCAAAAACTTTCAGTTCTGATGTGGTAACGGCATACAAATGATTTTTAAGTATTGCAAAACGGGCCATCGATCCGCCTTTACCGGTGGATTTGTTGGCAGATGCGTCCATTGACTGGACCGGGCTTGCATAAGCGCAATAGCTGCAGTTCGACCAACTCGAATAAGTATCACAATCAACAATCGTGTCTTTTACAATATAGTCGACGATTACTTTGATCGAATCCG
>DATLDA010000022.1:0-2829 GCA_035526135.1 Flavitalea sp. | reverse complement strand
TAGCATTCGTGAGAGTTTTCAAAGTGAGCCCGAGTAGCGGATGCATTCCATAATTATAGTGCAGCAATGCAGTTGGCTCACCAAAGCCGCCACCTAAAAAGTAGGCTACATACACATCTTCATCAGTATTGTAAATGGGATGAGAGAATATCAAAATAATTGCAAATAAGAAGAGGTTCAGCAGCAGAGAATATATTATCGGTTTCCTCATGAATCGCGCTTTTTCATGAGATATACAGTGCGGC
Organism: Flavitalea sp.; assembly: GCA_035526135.1. Lineage (GTDB taxonomy): Bacteria > Bacteroidota > Bacteroidia > Chitinophagales > Chitinophagaceae > Flavitalea. The sequence continues at coordinate 2,584 of DATLDA010000022.1, read as the reverse complement.
GGCTTCCTGGAGCTTCTTTTTTTGTAACGATTTGGAATGATCTATCAAAAGCAGATTCAAAATGTTGTTGATCGTAATTTGAAAAGATATCTTGTCTCGATGATAAAAGCTGTTGCACCTTTTCATCTTCTTTCGGAATAAATTCAATCAGTAACCATTTCCTTGTGATAGAGAAAAATGAGACGAGCCTTTCCCAACTTACATTTTTGCCGATGCATAAATGATGTATCAATGCCAGGGCAACAACAAGGTCAGCCTTCGATCTATTGATGAAAGATTTTCTTTCTTCATTGTTCCAACCACTATTTGCAGGAGCATTCATCAGGTCAATGCAAAGGGGGAGTATGTTATTTCCTGTCTTTTTTACTGAATTATACAGCGCATTGATACAATTCTCATCGCCATCTACTGCAATAACTTCCATTTTCGCTGAAAGCAATACCGAAAAAACTCCATCATTCGATCCGAGGTCAACAGCTGATTTTGCATCTGTTTGGGAAACGAATTCTGCAACAATTTTTTTCTTCTGGTCAAGATATTCGCTGCTGAGAATTGTTTCGCTGTAATAATTGCTCCATGTTGAATTCTTTTCAGTGAGTCTTTTCGCACTGGTAATCATTTCTCTCAGATGTTGAACAATCCGCAAAAGCTTTGTCTTACTAAAAGAAACTTCTTTTCTTTTTTGGCCGGATTTTATTGAAGAAGGCATGAAGACGTGCAGCCAATTTCCAAGATTAAATTTCGCTTTGAAGGGCAACAATCCCGCCGTGATATTGGAAGAAACGCCTTCGGGATATGCGAGAAAAACTTTCGACGTTTCGAGACTTGTGTATTGAGCAATTAGAATCGGTAACAAAAAGGTTTCGCAGAATTGCCGGTAAGCGACCCATGGCTTCGACTCATCATATTTTTCAAAGGAAAGTGTGTCGATGAGTAGTGGTCTGCCCGCTATAAATTGAATGTTATAAGGCGTTGCATCTTTTAATATCATTCCGTGGTCAAGACTTTCTTTTAGAATGTCAAGCGTCAGTAACCCAGCATCTTTCAATTGATCAAAGCACCATTCATAAGGATAACTCCAAAAGTTTACCTGCTGGGGCCGAATTATTTTATACCCTTCAGTTGATTCGGTAATAATTTCGGAAACGTCTTCGTGCTGAATCAGCCAATTATTTTTCGTCAGGGAATCATACAAGCCTGACTTATACATCAAATCAAAATCACGTGCGTATGATTTATTGATCTGCCGGTAAATTTTCCCGTCAGTCTCAAATATAAAACCAGAAGGATCACGAAATGAAGAAGGATGCTGATTGTAAGTGGACATTACTCTTCCTTCTTTGTTGATGTTTTTGATTTATCCCGCGTAAAAAATGATTTGATCTTCCACCATATGTTCTTGAAAAAAAACAAGCTTCCCAAAACCGCGGCTATGATCATCTGGATCAGATAGCTTCCACTACCCGGATCAATATAAAGCAAATAAGAAATCATCAGAGGTAACTAAGATTTGTCTTTGGACTTAAAGTTAGCAAAGTTTCATACATAAGACTGATCGTCTGCTCGATGTCGTCCCTATGAATCATTTCAACTGTGGTATGCATGTATCGCAAAGGAATTGAAATCAGAACGGACGGACAACCATCATTAGCATATGCAAATGAATCGGTATCGGTTCCTGTGCTGCGAGAAACGGTTCGCATCTGCACTGGAATTTTATTTTTCACCGCTACATCCTGAACAATGTGAAGCAATTTGTTGTGCACTGCAGGTCCGTAAGCCAGTGAAGGTCCCTTTCCACAAGCGATATCCCCCTCAATGATCTTGTTTACCATTGGCGTGCTGGTATCATGTGTGACATCGGTAATGATTGCGATATTCGGTTTGATCCTTCGAGCAATCATTTCTGCGCCACGCAATCCAATTTCTTCTTGCACCGCATTCACTATATACAATCCGTAAGGCAATTTGTTTTTGTTCTTAGCCAACAGTTTCGCTACTTCAGCAATCATGAAACCTCCGATGCGGTTATCAAACGCGCGTCCGATGAGGTAGTCATTCGCGAGTTCATCATAACCATCCTGGTACGTAACGACTGATCCAATGTGAATGCCGAGATCTTCCACTTCCTTTCTATTCCTCGCGCCGCAATCAAGAAATAAATTGTCAACCTTTGGCTGCGGCTCTTTTGTTTCCGGACTATTGATCCTCGTATGAATCGCCGGCCAGCCGAAAACTGCTTTCACCATTCCCTTTCTTCCCATCACCCAAACTCTTTGACCTGGTGCAATCTGATGATCCACGCCGCCATTTCTTTTCAAATACAACAAGCCTTCGGCATTAATATAATTTACAAACCAACTGATCTCATCAGCATGTGCTTCTATTACCACTTTAAACGGTGCATCGGGATTGATTACTCCCACAGCTGTTCCATAAGGATCGCTGAAATATGATTTCACATATGGCTTTAGGTATTCAAGCCACATTTTCTGACCAAGACTTTCAAAACCTACTGGGGATGGATTATTAATGTAATTCCGGAGAAACTCCATTGACTCGTCTGTAAGAATTTTCCTGACTT
>DATLDA010000410.1:0-3754 GCA_035526135.1 Flavitalea sp. | reverse complement strand
TGGATTGCAATTGGTGGCATTCTGACGTTTTTGTATTCTGCACCAAAAATTCCAATAGCAGCCACTTCCATCCTTAGGAAAATAGCAATCGGTAAAACGATTTATCTGTCTTTTGTGTGGACCTATGTTACCACGGTACTTCCCATGCTGATGTATGGAAGACCCTGGACCGCAACGGAGGTACTGTTCACAGGCAGCCGGTTTTTTCTGATATATGCCATTTGTATCATTTTTGATTACAGGGACAGGGAAGAAGATAAGAAAGAAGGGATACGCAGCATGATTACCTATTTCAATGAAACAGGTATCAATATCATTTTTTATCTGTCGATTTTGATGTTTATGATTTCAACTATTCTTTTGTTGTGGAAAGGATTTTCTTCACTCCTCGTTTTTATCCTCCTGATGCCAGGAATTCTTGTTTTGTACTTATTTCCAACGGCAAAGAAAAACACTTCTGATTATTTTTATCTTTTTGCGCTCGATGGGTTAATGATGTTAGCGTCGCTCATCACATTCCTCCTTTACCAACTTCACATTTCATTCCGTTGATGGCCGGAAATGTTAATTTAGCATCACATGGAATTTTTCTATAAACACCGGGTGCTCATTACCGTAGTTATTTATTGCGGGTGCTTTTTTCTGCTATATCCGCTATTCAGGTATATTTTGGATGATGACGGTATCGGTTATGCGATGGTTACCAGACGATGGGCTGAAGGTGATTTCTATAATGCAATAAACGGATACTGGAGTCCCCTCCATTCATGGATCGCTATACCATTTTACAAGGCAGGCCTTGGTTTGGTACAGTCTTTTCATTTCTCTAATATTTTGATCAGTATCGGTATTTTGATTATCGTAGATCTGTTAGCTTCTAAATATGAGATCAACCATAAGAAAAGATTTTTCTTTTTATTGATCTCTGTTCCTCTTTTGATTTATATGAGCTATTGCCAGTTGGCTGCGGATATACTGTTTTGTTTTTTCTTCCTCTTGTATATATTCCATTGCAGTGCAGGCGACAGTTTTACCAGTAAAAGAAAAATCGTTGTATGTGCCCTGATTGCGTGGTGTGGATATTTGTCAAAAGCCTACGGCTTCCCTTTATTTCTGGTTCATTTTTGCCTTTGGCAATACTGGTTGAGTACAAGAACCCTCATTCCTGAACCAAAGAAGAAATTAATCTCAAACCTAATCACCGGCATCTCAGTCTTCCTGATACTTTCACTGCCATGGATCATTGTTTTGCATTATAAATATCATACATGGACTTTCGGGTATTCCGGCAAGCTTAATCTTTCATGGCAACTGGCATCGCCCGTTGCACAAATTAATAACGGATATATTGTCCCCCATCTTCTAAATTCTCCGACGCCATGGGAAGATCCGTGGTTTTCGCAAAGTAAATTGTATTCCCCTTTCACCTCATTCTCCCATCTTATCAGGGAATGTAAGGTGATCCTGCACAATGTGATCGCTATGATCGATAGTTTTCATGCATCGTCTTTTCTTTCGCTTGCAATACTATTTTCTTTATTCCTCTATGCTGTGAAAACAAAGTCGGGCATGGCTACCTTATTTCTCTTCTCCATTCTTCTGCTCCCATTGGGCTATCTGCTTGTACATATTGAACCGAGGTTTTTGTGGCCGGCTACCTTTCTTTTATTGATAGCCTCGTTTCATTTACTTTCTTTTTTATTTCATACATACCGTTTTCCACAGTACGCGAAATTGATTTGCTGGATAACCCTGACCGCAAGTTTTCTGGTCCCTCCGCTCAATGCGCTACAGGATATGGCAGGAAGCGGTAAGGATGTCTACTCCCTTTCAAAAGATCTTGAGGCACACGCAATCAAGGGAGCGTTCGCTTCTTCGCAGGAGGAATACAGTAATATGCGAAAAGCAAGCTTTCTTTCCGGTAACAGGTATTTTGAATCTTTCGAACCTGATCCCTCAGATGAATGGACCCTCTCACAGATCAGAAGCAGGAAAATCGAATATTATTTTTTATTCTATCGTAATGAACGACAATTACGATTGTTTCAACATTCAACCCTCTTAAATGAATCTACAAATAAATACTTTCTGCCTGCGCATCATCTGATCATTTTGAAATTTGCCCAATGAATCCTTCAGGCAGCTCATTCAATTTTACGTAGTTTTGCCCCTCATTTAGTATTTATTGGGATATCATTTATGGCAAAAGCAACCAGGGAAAAAAGCGTCAGGGAAAAATCTATTCTTACTCCGCAGTCTTATGAATTTCTTCGCAACTATATTAACAATCCCTCACCGGTAGGATTTGAATCGGGCGGACAAAAAATCTGGCTTGATTATATCAAGCCTTTCGTACAGGAATGTTTTACCGATCCATATGGAACAGCAGTCGCTGTGGTAAATCCCACTGCCCCTTTCCGGGTGGTCATTGAAGCACATGCTGATGAAATCAGTTGGTTTGTAAATTATATTACGGCAGAAGGTTTACTGTATCTGAAAAGAAATGGTGGTGTGGATCACCAGGTCGCGCCGGGACAACGGGTGGTAATCCATGGGAAAAAAGGATTGGTGAAAGCCGTATTTGGGTGGCCTGCAATCCATACACGACTTGGCAACCCAGAAACAAAGGAAACACAACCAAAAGTTGACAACCTGTTCCTGGATACAGGAGCACGGTCGAAAATAGAACTCGAACAACTTGGTGTGCACGTTGGTGCGGTAGTTACGTATCAGGACGGATTTGATGAACTAGCCTTTGATTATTTTATCGGACGGGCATTTGATAACCGCATAGGGGGATTCATGATCGCTGAAGTGGCGCGGTTACTGAAACAAAACAATAAGAAATTACCATTCGGACTTTATGTTGTTAATGCGGTTCAGGAAGAAGTCGGTTTGCGCGGTGCTGAAATGATTGCGCGGCGTATCAAACCGAATATTGCGATCATCACAGATGTGACGCATGATACGCATACACCTATGATCAACAAAATTGTAGAGGGAGATTGTGCCTGTGGTAAAGGTCCTTCACTTGCATTTGGACCCGCTGTGCACAACAAATTATTAGCGATCGTACAGGATGTAGCTGAACAAAAAAATATACCTGTGCAGTTGCGTGCAGTTTCCCGAAGCACGGGAACTGATACAGATTCTTTTGCTTATGCAAATGACGGATGCCCTTCGGTACTTATTTCTATTCCATTACGCTATATGCATACAACGGTTGAAATGATACACCGGAAAGACATTGAACAAACCATTCAATTGATGTATGAGACTTTGTTAACTTTATCACCTAAAACAAACCTGAGTTACCTGTGATCCAGACTACCATTTTATTATATATTGATCCGGGCAGTGGAAGTTACCTGGTGCAGGTGATTATTGCTGCCGTACTGGGAGCACTTTTTTATTTTAAGGGACTGTGGTGGAGGATCAAATCATTTTTCTGGAAACCCAGGAAGGAAGATCCCTCAAAGAATGAACCTAATAAATGACTGCTTACCTCCGGCATCCTGCATCTTTTAAAGACCCGTCAGGGTTCGTTTTTTCCGAACAGGGTACCGTTTACCGGCAGGTTAACCAATTCTATGCTGCACAGTACGAACATTTAATTTCATCAGGACTTTACCAGTTACTTACCAATAAATCTTATCTCCTCCCACACGTCGAAATCGATGAGAACCTTACAGGATCTCAAGACTGGTATAAAACACTGTTGCCCGAGCAAATCTCATTCATTTCTTATCCTTAC
>DATLDA010000406.1:0-14572 GCA_035526135.1 Flavitalea sp. | reverse complement strand
AGTGCGGGATACGTTTTTGTAAGATCGTCCGGAGGAAACATGATAGCATCCGCATGAAAATAATCGCGAACATGATCCAATGCCATTATGACCATGATTATACCACGCAACAGGTCAATGGATTGAATACGGGCTGCCGGTTTTGAAAGTATCAGCCGGGAAGGCGATGGAGGAATTGATTTCTCAGGGAGAATCAGAGGAATCATAAGGTGAGTTTTGGGGTAACTAAATATAATTCATTTCTGACGTTGATTTCATGGAAGCTTCTCCATTTTTAAGCCTTTGCTACCTTTAAGCTTTCAATGAAACTTCTTCTGCCATACCGTCTTGCTCACCAACAGATTTCCCAACAACAATTTTCTTCTCCTGCTCAAGTCGTTCAGCATTTCGGTGTGATGCAGGCGCAGGATTATGCCGGAGCAAAATGGGCGGTGGCATTACGAATACCCGGCGCCACGCAGGCGCTAATTGAAAAAGCGTTGAATGAAGCAAAGATCATTCGCAGCTGGTCGTGCAGATGTACCTGGCAATTCATGACACCGGAAGACATACGGTGGATCCTTGATCTCGTAAAACCGCGCCTGAAATCGATGTATGCTGGTTATTACCGGAAATTGGAAATTGATGAGAAGGTGATCACAAAAAGCAAAAAGCTTTTTGAAGTTTTGTTACGCGATGGGAAGGCGCTTACAAGAAATCAATGCCGAATTGCATTTGAAAAAAAAGGCATACAGACCAACGAAATGCGTCTTGGTTTTATCTTGTTGCGTGCCGCATTGGATGCATTGATCTGTCAGGGACCGATGCAAGGAAAGCAATTCACTTTTGTTCTGCTTGATGAATGGACCCCGGCAACAAAAAAAATTACAAGAGAGGAAGCGCTGAGCTGGCTGATCCTGCGTTATTTCACCAGTCACGGACCGGCCACGATTGCGGATTGTTCCTGGTGGTCGGGACTTACCCAATCGGATGTAAAATCTGCAATTGACTCGTGCGGGAAATCATTGCAAAGCATTTCATTCAACGACAAGCAATACTTTACAGGGCCCCCAGGTGCGACAATTAAAAATGGAACAGATGTTTATTTGTTACCCGCGTTTGATGAATACCTGGTAGCGTATAAGGATCGTAGTGAGGCTGTACCGGCAGAAAACGTACGGGAAATTCTGGGTGCTGGTAATGGAATTTTCAGTCCGGTGATCGTCATGAATGGTAAGGTGGTCGGAACATGGAAGCGGAATGTTACAAAGAATAGTATTCAGGTGGAAACGAAATTGTTTAATAAGATTTCGAAATTGCAGGAGAGTAAATTGAAGACTTGCATTAAAAAGTATAAAAGGTATTTAGAGCTTTGAAAAATAACACATAAAGACATAGGAACAGAGTACACATAGTTCCCCCTACCCCATACCCCATACCAGATAACACATAGATCCTTCGCTCTGCTCAGGACAAGCCCCATACCCGATTACCTACTTCTTCGAAGGAAAATTCAACACCGCGTCGAATTTCTTCATTGTGGACGCTTCGATCTTTTCTTTTTTCTTGGTGGTAAGGATCATGAGACCTGCGTAATGCCAGATGTTTTGCAGAAGGTAAAAAATTTCAGTGTTGCCGTATTTATCATCTGCCTCTTTCCCTTCCGCCTGTTTGCCGAACAGGTCATCAGCTTCATCAAAATACAGGATCCATTTTTTTTCTTCCGCGCGTGCAAATAGCACTTCAAGGTTCTTTTCTGTTTCGCCTACATATTTGGAGATCAGTTGCGATAGATCGATTTTATAAATGTCGCGTCCTGTCTCTTTTCCAATGTATGCTGCCGCGGTTTTTTTGCCGGATTTCGGGGGACCATGAAACAGTGCTTTGTAACCTTTACCGGAACCGTTTTGCGATTCGTCGTGGGATTTTACCCAATTAATCATTGCATCTACCTGGGCTTTGATCTCGTCGGTAAGGTCAAAATCTTCCCAGGATTTGTTGGTCGTGATCACTTTTGCAGGGAATGCCATGAGATAAAGTTAACTCATTTGTTCAAAGAACGGCTTTCAGCTGTCAGCTGTGAGCAGTCCCGTTATGATTACCGGCTTGCTCGCCGTTACCCTCAAACTATTTCACAACACCCAGGGATGATCTAATTACCTGATTATTGAACGATGAATGTTGTACTCCCCCTATTTATTTTGTTAGTGACCTTGACATGATACGTACCGGTGGCAAGTCGCAAATGTTGTAATTTCAAAAGTTTACTTCCATTCAAAAAAGCTTTGCTATTTGCATATACAACCCTTCCTCTTGTGTCCAGTATTAACAGCGAAGTGCTTCCGTCTGTTTTGAATTTGGATAGTTCAACCGAAATGTCCCCTGACGAAGCAGGATTTGGCGACACCTTCACCTGATTATTATACCCTGATATCTTAATTGGTTTTACTTCGTCCGATTCTCCAACGCGACGAAGACGATACCAGGTTATCCCGGGAAAATCATTCGCATCTGCAAAATGATAGCTTTGATGCGCTACTGCTGCACGACCACCCCGGATTACACCAATGCTGTCAAATTTACCATACGGATGCTGGTATCGCCGCTCAATAACATACTCCGCATTTTCCTGTTCGGATATTACATTCCATTTCAGCAAGGTTGTATTTTCATCGATGCGGCTTCCATCCAGCGTTACATCCGGACGGTCGATAGCTGATTTGCAAAGATCATTCGTTGTCATCAGGTGTTTCAAATTCTTCAAAAAGGCCGGCACTGAAATATTGGTTTCGCTAAGCTGATAAAACTTTTCAGTCTTCTCAAGTAACCACTTTTGTTCTTTTGTAAGTTCCACCTCCGGAGATGTTGACAATTGAGCAAAAACTCCAGTGGTGCTAAGAAAAATAAAAACAAATAGTACGATTTTCATGTTTGATGATTTACTGTTCGCAATTAATTCAACCCCTGAATTGTCGAAAGACTGGTTGATTGATTGTTAACGACATCTTTGTACTCGATCTGCGCATAGGTAAAAGTTACATTCTCCGTGATCGCTTCACAATCTTTCTTACCACAGCTCGAACCTTGTTGATAAGAAGTTACCATTGCTTCTTTAAGCGTGATCTTGTAGTACATTTTTTGTTTCTCATCGTAAAAGCTCAATACAACTTCCTGGAAATGCGTTCCAAGTGCGACAGATTTAATTAAATCGGGAGACATTCGCCCGGTATTCATCGTGACACTCAAATCCTGGTAATTTGCTTTGCCTGTCCCACTGCCTCCGCCTGTATGTGCACTACCTGAATTACTGATACCAATGGAATAAGCCAATACAGGTTGACCAAGGGGGTTATCTGTTCTTACAGGACCGGCTGTAAGAAACATGCTTTGAGAAAAACCAATAAGACCAGATAATAATACTACGAGCAGCATAGAAATTTTCTTCATAAAAGTTGTTTTGTTTATTAAAAGTTGGTGATGAACATACAAATGCGCAAGTGTGGGAACGGAAATAAATCTATATGGACAGGGGATTCTTTACCAGCACTTTCAAAGCCAATTCAAAATAATTGAAATTGTGTTCCTCTCTACCAAAAAATGAATCGAGTCATATGAATATATGATACGAAACGTCCTGTTTTGTGACGGAATTTCACAGACGTAAGTAGAAATGCTTATTTATTCCGGAGTTGTTTTCATATATGAAAGCGGTCAGCTATCAGCAGTCAGCAGTTTTAGCATAAGTGAAGATATCACTGAGTCTACACCATGTCAAAACCTTTTGCCAACTGAGATGCCCAACCAGGGTACAAAAGTATTTTTATTGATAACGGGAGTAATGCTGACCCGCCACATTACATCCCGCGGTGTATGCCGCCGGTAGCCGATACCTGGTATGAAATTCACAAACCTGTCCCCCTTTGCATAAACGTTGCGACCGATTGCCGTGATCTCGCTGCGGGTCCACGTTATACCAAGGCCGGCATCGATAAATGAACTTTTCCGTTTCAGTTCGAACAGGTAATCGATGCCGACGGGAATGGTTATATAAGAAAGATTTTCAGCGTAAAAACCTAATCCGACGCGCATACCAATACCGGGTTCATGCGTGAGTTGTCTTTCATAATTCACCGAACCAAAGAGCCCATTCCCTCCGGCTTCAATATAAATATCATTTTTTTTGAAGATGGATTGTCCAAAAGAATTATTGATAGCAACAATGAATAAAATGCTTGTGATATATTTTCTCATGGAAAGGAAAGTTATATCATTCGAAATAACTTAATACTGTTCTCCATGAGAAAATATCAGCTAATAATCAATCTTATGATATTCACACTGCGGCAGGTTCATTCATGATGCCGAGTTGTTCCATCAGGGCCAATTGGTCGGCAATGAGCCAATGGTGGATGATCTTCTTATTTTCAATCTCATACATAACCACAAACTGAATTTCAACCTGCTTACCAGTAGGTGGTATACCATTGAAGTCACCGCCATGTACACCCTTTACCCTGGCTCTTACATTCACTTTATTTCCCTCTCCCATCATTTCATCGATAAACAACTCATACATGGGGAAAACCGCATCAAAGAAAAGAATATGCTCGACCAGTGACTGGTCGGTAACATATTTTCCCAACAGATCGCGCGATTTTGTCACGCCGGAAATCGCATTGAAATAATCAATGACAAACTCTTTATTCTTTTTTACTTGTTCCATAAAAAATGTTTTATCAAATCTAATAGTACAAGTGAAGCAATTGTTTATCGAAGTGTTGCATTTCCTTATCGATTTGTTGCCTCTTTCCGTTTACACAATAATGATGGACGAAATCCAAACTGCCTCGTAAATGCGCGCGTAAAATTGGCTGGGGTTTCAAACCCGGTCCGGAACGCTACTTCACCTACCCGGAGATCTGTGGTCTCAAATAATTCTTTCGCCTTTTGAAGTTTCAATGATTTAATATAGTTGCCGGGCGACTGTCGGATAATCGGCTTTAACTTGCGGAATAATTGTGTGCGACTCATATTCATCGCATGACTCAGGTAATTGGCATCAAATTGTGGATTATCCATATTTTCCATCACAAGCGTATTGATCTTCTTCAGAAAAATGGCATCGCGGACGTTGTATTGTGCCAAAGAATTTACGAGGTTTTCAGAACGGGTGAAGTATGTTGTCAGGCGTTTGCGGATCTCTGCATAATACAAAGGGATTTTTACGGGCAGGTGTTTTTGAACCGCTTGTTCAACCGGTGCTTCATCTGCTACTACAGGAAATTTTATAAGAAAGGAGTTTCTCCCTTTGACAGAATTTATAACAACCGGAGAACTGATGTGATTATATATATCTACTACCCGCGAAAGATCGCTGCCGGTATAATAGATCCACAATAAATATTCTAAAGATGTAACATCAAGTTCTATATGCAGTTGCTCATTCTTTGACAAGTATTTTAAAAGTTTCCCGAGCAATGAAACAAAGGGCATGATTAATATATCTGGTTCGAGCGAAACCAGTAAGGACGGTTTTTTAGCTTGAAACCGAAGTTCAACACCCTCACTGGCTGCCACTGGTTGCAATGCTTTTATAAGACCACGGAGAACCGGAATCAGATCATATGGCATACTATAATTTACAAATTTGTTTTTGACTAAACACCGGTTGAATAGAAGGAATTTAATCCGGGAGCGGCTTCACAAAAATATCCTTGAAGTACACTTTGCTTTTCGGGTCATGACCCTGCAGTGCAAATGTGCCATGAGAAATCAGCCGGCCACCTTGTCCCCGGGGACGCGTTACAGTATCAGGCTCTTTGTAATCAACCACGACTCTGTCGTTGATCTTAACGATGACATGCTTTCCCTCTACCTTAATGTACTCAGTGTACCATTCATAATCTTTCACATACACTTCTTTTACATCCTGAACGGCATAGAGACTACCTGTTCGCCGCCAGTCAGTGTGTGAATTATTCACCTGCACCTCATGACCAATTTGCGGAAATCCTTTGTCCTGGAATTTCGTATGAAAATAAATGCCGGAATTGGAGCCCGGTGTTGTCATCACAGAGGCTTTGAATTCAAAATTTTTAAAATCATGATCCATCACTTTGCCGGCATAGAACAAGTGTGACACAAGGCCATTCACGATGATCATTCCGCTGTCAACCCTGAATGTGGAACTGTTTGCACCCACTTCCCATCCGGAAAATGATTTGCCGTCGAACAACGGTTGCCACTTTGACGATGAAGTTTTTTTTGAAGAAGTGCAGGCGGCCGTTATCAGTATACAAATACAGAGCAATCGATTCATAAATTATCTGTTGGCACTATAATTTACAAAAAGTTGCTGTCATTCCTTCAACAGACCTGCCGCAGAATTGTAACTGTTATTTTCTTTTCATCACATAATAGTAATCGGCCCACACACTGCGGTGACTGGTGACGATGTACACTGAATGGAATTCCCATCCCAGTGTGCTTAGGAAATTTAAAGCATCGGTTACATACAGGTTTTTCCTCTTCCTGATACCATATTGAGCTTTGAATACATCCATCAGGCTGTCTGCATAATGTTGGTTCTGGAATCCAAAGAGAAATTTTTCAACCACAGCATCATCATCAGGACCAGATGATGCAGAGATCTGGCAGTATTTGATCTGATCGGATGTTTGAGAAAAAGTAAACTGCGAAAGGAACAAGGAAAAAAGAAGGAGGCCGGCTGAAGTGTAAATTCGTTTCATACAGGCAATGTTGGTTCATTCCTAATTTACTATTACGAATTGCCGGGGAAATGTGAATTGGAGATTTATTAACGTGGGTTGGTTCACGTACTGAAGGCTGTCAGCAGTCAGCTATCAGCTGTCCCACCAGGATGAACGGCCAAACAATGTGATGCAATATTTTCTTTGCGTCTTTGAGTGAAATAATATTTCAGGCTGGGACAGCTGACCGCTGACTGCTGACTGCCTATCTCTTCAGAACGCAAACACAATCCTCGCAAAGAGCCTTCTCCCATTTCCTCCCATTTGTACTGCATCGAAAGGACCGGCAGGTTCAGTGTTATAGGCCCATCCTTTTGCACCGGGTGCAATACCAAATGCCGGATGTACATTGAATAAATTGTCAACACCAAGATGTAAGGTGACTTTATCTGAAAATAAAACACTCGAATAAATATCTGTTGTTACGCGACCATTGTAATTGTATTCGTCCTTCACACTTCCCGATCCATTATCGGTAGGAACCTGAGGATCGATGCCAAGTCCGTCTTCGCCATATCCGAGCAATACCACTTTTCCGAAATAGTTCACGCGTGCACCAATCGCTACTTTTTTCATTCCATATTCCACATTAAAAGCAAACTTACTTTTTGGTGCAGAAGCCAGGATGAATGCCTCCTCCCGGTCGCTCAGGAAAGTTTGCTTCAGATGCGCAGAGCCGGAAAGTTTTGCCGGAACATTGATAGCATCGATCGTCATATGTTGGAGGTTGCCGGCAAGCATAAATTTTACGCGCGTATCCGCCATGCGGTAGGTATAGTCCAGAACAATATCCACTCCTTTGTTTGTAGTGTTTACGGCATTTGCAAAAAATTGCGCGAGGCTAACGTTCAATGCATTCATCTGTGATGCCAATACCGGGTCAATATCCGGATCGGATGCATCAAACTGGCCGGATAATACCACACGATCTTTGATTTTAACCCAATAGCCGTCAATCGTAATATTGAAGCCATTGACAGGATTGAATGTAAAACCAAGACTACCATTTACGGATTTCTCCTGCTTCAATTCTTCAATACCGGCCGCCTTCGTAATCGGACTATAATTCGGTGCGATCTTAACTTCTGCAATATTGCCGGCCTGTACCGTGGTGAAGGTGGAACTGAAATTTATTTGCTGTAAAGAAGGCGCCCGAAAACCGGAACCAATTGAACCACGAATATTGAAGTTGTCAGCGGCTTTCAATCGTGCTGCAATTTTCCCATTAAATGTCGAACCGAAGTCGCTGTAATTCTCTCCGCGCACCGCGAGGTTCAGCAGGAATTTTTTTGTTACATCAATTTCAACGTCTGCATATGCACCGACCGTGGAGCGGTTTGCAGAGACTTCATCTGCCGGCTGATATCCGGGGAAGCCCTGTGCCCCGGTTGCCTTATCCGGATCATAGTTTGCATAGGAAGCCTGTTCGCCTGCGAAAATGGTATAGCGCTCATACCGGTATTCCGCACCGAAAGCAAAATTGAAACCTTCTGCAATACCGGGGAATTCACGGCTGAAACTTGCGTTCGTTGTATTTTGTAAAAAAGAAAATCCTCCATCATCAAAGTGTGTCTGGGTAGCACCTAGTCCTGCATTGAATGTTTTATCTCCGAAAAACTGAAAGCGGTTATATCCTGTCGTATTGCTGAAATCCCATGTCCAGCCACTGCCGGTTTTCCGTACGCCTGCAACGACTGATCCATCTTTGATTCTTGTTTGAATATGTGGGTTGAAATATTGTTCGCCGTCGGCAGCTGTTTTAATAATGTCAGGTACCGGGATGATATTACCACCCGCATCTGTCGGAAAGCGTTCAGGCCGTGCAGAAAAATTTCTCGTGAATGCATACGCATCTGCGAAACGATAATTATATCCTCCAAAAGAATAGAATCGTGAACCGGAAGATGCAATGGGCAATTCCAGGTTATATTGACCTCCTGCCATTTCAAGGGAACCATCACCATTTGCACGGCGATAAGGATTCAGGTACATGCCATCTTTATTATTAGAAGGATCCGAAGTATCAAGTGCCTGACGAAACGTTTTACTGTTAGTGAGCAAATCTGCAGAAAGGTTCAGAAATCCGGCCTGTTTACCAACCGGAATTCCATAATTGAAGCCCGCTGAAAGCGTCCGGCCATCCAATTTTTTATCATAGATATAATGACCCAGGCCGTTTTCGAAAGCAGGATTGAATTTCGGATCATAATAGGCAGAAGTACCGACATGTCCCGTGAATTTGTTCACCGTGTTTTTCAAAATGATATTTATTACGCCTGCAATCGCATCGGATCCATATTGTGCCGAAGCTCCGTCGCGCAGTATTTCAACACGGTCAATTGCAGAAATGGGAATTGTATTGAGATCTGTTCCGGAATTTCCCCGGCCGCGGGTTCCGAATACTGCAACGAAGGAAGTCTGGTGCCGCCGTTTGCCATTTACAAGAACGAGCGTTTGATCGGGACCGAGTCCGCGTAAGGTAGCCAGGTCAACGTGGTCACCTCCATCGGAACCCGATTGTTTATTGTAGTTGAAAGAAGGAGCTGTGAAATTTAGCAGTGAACTGAGGTCCATGCGGGAAGTAGGTTGTGGCGAACTGATATTGATCACATCAACGGGCACCGGCGTTTCTGTTTTCACGCGACCGGCACGACGAGTGCCGATGAGCACGACTACATCCTGATCGGCAGCATACCGTTGCAATGTAATAGTGATGGTGCTCCTGCTGTTGATGGCCACTTCCTGGCTGGTGAATCCGACACTGCTGATGATCAGGATTTCGCGCGGCAATGTTGATACAGTAAAATTTCCATTGATATCGGAAGTTGTTCCGCGGTTCGCACCTTTAACGGTGATGGAAGCACCTGGAATTGCATTACCATTTGCGTCAACAATATGACCCGCAACAATATGATTTTGGGCGATGGTAATTATTGAAATGAAAAACAGGCAAGAAACAAGAATAAGGTTTCGCATAAGCAGGGGTTGTGAATCCTAAGTTACGGAGGAAAATGCTGTTAATCGGAGGTCAGTGGTCAGCAGTCGGCAGTCGGCAGTCGGCTATCAGCTGTCCCACCAAGACTAACGGGCAATCACGGTAATATTGAGTTTCCTTTGCGCCTTTGCCTGCTTTGCGTCTTTGCGTGAAACAGTTAAAAGGAGATAGCTGACTGATCAATCTAAAATCGCAAATCTAAAATCTAAAATCCTCGCAAGTGATACGCTTTCGGTTGTACAAAAGCCCGAATACCTGCAAAAGATAAAGTACTTCCCAACCCGGAATTTTTTCTCCCCGACCAAGGCAGGTAGGCACTGACACGGTCACAACAATTCCAGTACACAGTTCCCGAATCCATTTGCTTCATCACGGCTTCCGCTCTTTCCAAACTTTTTGAATACACGGCTGCTGTAAGACCATACGAAGTGTCCAGCATCCATTTGACAGCTTCGTCATCATTCTTTACTTTCTGAATCCCTACTACCGGTCCGAAAGATTCTTCGGTCATCAGCTTCATATTATGATTTACATTAACGACTACAGTTGGTTCTATGAAATAACCATTGCCCGCAACAGACTTCCCACCAAATAAAACCTTCGCTCCCTTAGCCGTCGCATCTTTGATTTGCTCCAAAAGGAAATCTCGCTGTTCCTTTCTTGCCAGCGGACCAATACCGGTTGCCGGTTCCATCGGATCACCCGTTACCATTTTACGCGCCTGTTCAACATAAGACTGAACAAACCGGTCATAAATGTTTTCATGCACATAGATCCTTTCTACGGCACAACAGCTCTGGCCTGCATTATATACAACACCTTCAAGTGCTGCGCCGGCGACCTGTTCCACATTTTCAATATCATCCATCACATACAACGGATCTTTACCTCCCAGTTCCAATTGATACGGAACGAGTTTCGCAGCAACACGCTCTGCAATCGACTTGCCGGTTTTATATGAACCAGTAAAATAATATCCATCGAGATCGAGGTCAAGCAAAAAACTTCCAACAGTTCCCTTCCCGATTGCCAACTGAAAACAATCTGGTGGAACACCTGACTTGTGTAATAAGTTTTGAATATGTTGGCCGGTCAGCGAAGTATATTCTGATGGTTTGTAAAAAACAGCATTGCCCGCAATGAGTGCGGGAATAAAAACATTCACTCCCACCAGGTACGGATAATTCCAGGCAGAAATATTTGCAATCACACCGAGGGGTTCATATACAATTTTTTCGCGTGTAGCGCCGTCCATTACCACCCATTCGTCCGTCAACCATTTTTCCGAGTGATCCAGAAAAAATTTTATACGCGTGCGGGCACCGCTGAGTTCATTGTAAGACTGCTGCAGTGGCTTTCCCATTTCTGTCGTTAGCGTGCGGGCGAGTTCTTCTTTGCATTCTTCGAGCAGTTCGTAAAATCGTTGAATGGCAGCGATCCGATTTTTTAATGGAGTGGCAGCCCAGATTTTTTGCGCTTTTTTTAATAGATCAAATTTACGGCGAAGGGAATCCTGCGTATCCTCGTGTATGTCAGTGATGATTTCTTCTGTGGCGGGGTTGATGATTTTCATAAAAATTTCACGCAAAGACGCAAAGTTAAGCTAAGACGCAAAGGTTTTCTTTGCAGCTTTTGCTCCCTTATATTGCTTTGCGTGAAATTCTTAAAAATTCATCCCTCAACAGCGATGCTAAGTGGTTCTCCTGGTCAATCATTCTTTCCGGGTGCCATTGCACCAGCAACATCCACGGTTGTTTTTCTGCATGCTTCCATTGCATGGCTTCTACGATAGAACCTGCATGTGCAATCACTTCCAGGTCAGCTGCAGCGACATCAACGGATTGATGATGCGCAGAATTTACTTCACCGGCTGAGAGTCCGGTGGCTTCATACAACAAACTATTTTTTTCGACGCGGATCGAATGACGTTGATCCACCTCTGCGATCTTCGCATGCTCGGTATTCCCGGTTACTGCAGGAATGTCATAAATCAGCGTTCCTCCCAGAAAAACATTTACAAACTGGAGTCCACGGCAAATCCCCAGCAGTGGTTTTTTTTCTTCAAAAACCTTTTCAACTACTTTCCATTCAAATGCGTCCCGTGCTTTATTAATACCGGAAGGATTGAGGCGGGTAATGTATTCAGGATTGTAATAATCGGGATGAACATCTTCCCCACCGGTCAGGACAACTGCCGCGCATTGGGAAACCTGATGATGGTTGTTGAGTACATGCCCAAGTTTAATCACCTGAACATCCTCAATACCCTGGAACCACTTATCGTAGTTCGAGTATTTTGCACAATTAGTAATACCGATTTTCATATTTTGTTTCAAGGAAGCAACGGCTATCAGCAGTCAGCAATCAGCAGTCCCACCATGCTCATGATTAGACGTTTCCACAAATATTAAATCTGAAATCGCAAATCTAAAATCTGAAATTCCATCCTCGGTCTTTGCGTGAAATATATTAAAATGCTTCCAAATACAATTTCTTAAAATCAGCTCTTGATACAGGTTTTGGATTATTCGGGTGACAAAAATCTGCGAGCGCAAGATCAGACAACGTTTCAATATGTTCCTGCTTCACACCGATGTCTCTTAATTTCACAGGAAGGCCGATCTTTTTATTCAATTGAAAACAATTGTCAACAACCGCATCGCCATCTTGTTTTTTTAGTTCCATCGCAACAGCCATTCTTTGAAACGCTGATTCGAGTCCGGATGCATTGAATGCCATTCCATACGGCAGGTTGACTGCATTCGCAAGACCATGGTGGGTGTCAAGCAGGGATGATAGCGGATGCGCCAGAGAATGTACAACACCCAACCCTTTTTGAAAGGCGACTGCCCCCATCAATGACGCGATCATCATTTTGCTGCGTGATTCCAATGAAGGATTGTTCACAGCATCTACGATCGATTGACTGATGAGCCTTATGCCTTCGAGTGCGATGCCTTCACACAGTGGATGATAATTTTTTGCGATGAAAGCTTCCATATTATGCGTGAGTGCATCCATTCCCGTTGCTGCCGTGATAAAAGGCGGAAGATCCATTGTCAGCATGGGATCTGCAAAAACCATCTTTGCAAGGAGCTTGGGAGAAAACAGAATGCGTTTGCGATGTGTGTCGTCTTCGGAAATGATTGCACTGCGCCCAACCTCACTGCCCGTGCCGGAAGTGGTTGGGACAGTAATAAAATAAGGTACATCCTCTGTCACATACTGATCACCACCAATGAGATCATCATAGTCAAAAAGATCCCGGTGATGGTGAATGCGTAAAGTGATCGCTCGTGCAACGTCCATTGCCGCCCCGCCGCCGATACCAATGATGCAATCTCTTTTTGATCCATGATAGGCATCCCCTCCTTTAAGTACATCCGACTTGACCGGATTTTTATGCAGTTCAGAAAACACTTCGACAGACATTCCGTTTTTAATCAAATCATCTTTTATATCCTTAAAAAAACCGAGTTGGACCACCTGCGGATCCGTAACAAGCAGCGGGCTTTTTAAATTTTGTGATTTGAGATGTGACGGAAGTTCTTTGATTGCACCTGAACCAAAGCGAATCGTAGTAGGAAAATTGTATTGTCTGATTGTAGTAAAGTCCATAAAAAATAATTGTTTCACGCAAAAAATCGGCTTTCAGCTGTCAGCAATCCGCAGTCCCACCGAGACGAAAGATCAGAAGCATTACTTTATCAACTACAACCAAATTTTAAATCTACAATCGCAAATCTAAAATCTGAAATTTCATCCTGACGCGTTGCTTGCTTCTTAAATAATCTCCAGGTATCGCTTCAATTCCCAATCTGTCACAACTTTCGAGAATTGTCTCCACTCCCACTCGCGTGTGCCGGTGAAGTGGGTCACAAATGTTTCACCAAATAACTCTTTTGCGAGAGGCGACTGTTTCATGCTTTGTGTTGCATCCCACAGATTCTTCGGCAATACACCATTGCTTTTATCGGTATAGCCACTACCCACCGTAGGTTTCACCTCCAGTTTCATTTTATTTCTGATTCCGTACAAACCACTTGCGAGACAAGCTGCCATGGCCAGGTAGGGATTTGCATCGGAGCCAACTACTCTCGTTTCAAGTCTTGCAGAAGTTTTACTGACTGGTAATGCGCGCAGCGCGGTTGTCCGGTTGTCAATTGCCCAGGTGAGCGTCGTGGGAGCCCATGCACCTTCTACGAGTCGTTTATAACTGTTCACTGTAGGTGCATACATGGGGAGGATTTCCGGCATGCAATGCAATTGGCCGGCGATATAACTTTCCATCAGCGGGCTGATGTTTGTTTTATTTTTAGCATCGAAAAAAAGATTCTGTTTTCCATCGGAACTCCACAAACTCTGGTGCACATGTCCACTGCAACCGGGAAGGTTTTCATTGAACTTTGCCATGAAGGTGGGTAAGATTCCATGTTGGTGTCCGATCTGTTTTACACCAGACTTGAATAACACCGCACGATCGGCTGCCTCGATCACTTCACTGTACAGGATCGCTGCTTCGTATACGCCGGGGCCCGTTTCTGTATGCAGGCCTTCTATCGGAACGCCGAATTTTGTGAGGAGATCAAACAAGTCATGAAAAAATTCTTTCTGTTGCGAGGCCCGTAATACGGAATAACCAAACATTCCCTGTGTCAGAGGTTTCAGATCACGGAATTTCTTTTCATACAATTCACTTCCGGTATCCAACAGGTTGAACCATTCAAATTCCTGTGAACAGAAAGCCAGGTATCCGGCGTCCTGGATCTGTTGTGAAACTCTCTTAAGTAATTGTCGCGGGCATACTGGCAAAGAATTTCCTGATGCA
>DATLDA010000398.1:0-14308 GCA_035526135.1 Flavitalea sp. | reverse complement strand
TGCTTATATTTCAAAAGAATTTGAATACTTTAATAAATTAGGTGCTACCCGCGTCACTTTATTTTACAATGGTCAGTCTGGTAATCCTTTCAGTTATGTTTACCGGAATAGTCCTGTCAACGATAATGGTTCCGGGGAAGCAAACGATCTGATTTATATTCCAACCAAGGCGGAATTACAGGCAATGACCTTCCTCCCAAATACGGTGAATGGCCTTACCTATACAGCTGCGCAGCAAAAAGAATTGCTCAACCAGTATATTGACAATGATAAATACCTGAAGAAGAATCGCGGCCGTTTTGCAGAACGCAATGGTGCACGTCTTCCATTTACGCATATCGTTGATTTGAAATTGTCGCAAAAAGTCCGTGTGAAAGTGGGCTCAAGAAGAGTGGAACTGGAACTGACATATGACGTTTCCAATTTCACGAATATGCTGAATAAAAACTGGGGGAGAACTTACTTCATGGCGAATGATAATTTCCTGCTGGTACAGTTTGCAAGTTTCGTTTCGGCAACTGATCCAACACCACAGTACCGCTACACACCATTTGCCGGTAAGCCCTATGGCGTAAGTACAAGTTTGTTCCCCGGGAACAACGCGCGATATCTGAGCCAGGTGGGAGCGAGGATAAATTTTTGACGGATATGCTCTTTAGTTGCTGGTTGCTTGTTGCTGGTTTTTTTATTCTTAGTTCTTAATTTTTAGTTCTTAGTTCCTAGTTCTTAGTTCTTAGTTTTTACTATGTTCTTGATTACATTTAACATCTGCAACAAGCAACAAGCAACAAGCAACAAGCAACTAAGAACTAAGAACTAAGAACTAAGAACTCGTTCTTCCCCACCCCCATTGCAGGAATGTCGGCAAAGCGTGGGCCCAGGTAGCTACATCATGTCTGCCGCCGGGAATCTGGTAATAGATCATTTCTTTTCCTTCGCGGTATCCCTTCTGTAAAAGTTCTTTCATGAGATCTATAGTATCATCGATAGAGTCAATTACACCATTGCGGTTGCGGTCTTCCCCTTCATCCATGGTGCCGCACTGGAAAAAAAAATTCAGCGAAGGATGAAACTGACCATTCCGGATTTGCTGATGCATGAGTCGATCGCTTGATTCATCATAATCCTTGTCACTCTTATCTTTTGATCGCCACCACAATGAACCGGAAAAGGTTCCCACCCGTGTAAATAAGTGGGGGTGATTCCAAACAATATCCAAAGCACTTAAAGCACCGAGGGAAAAACCTGCAAAAGCACGTTCACGGAACGAATCAACATTATATTTTTCGCTGATGAAGGGAAGCAGTTCATCTATAATAAATCGCTGGTACAAGGCGGCTTTTGCGCCACGTCCCTTAAAATCGGGTGCAGCAGCCAGTCCATATTCGTGTTTCCTGTCTTCACCGCAGTGTATGCCGACACATAATAATGGTTGGATCTTTTTTTCTCCGAGAAGATGATCCATCAGCTTTTCAAATCCCATGGTAACCAGGTCCTGCCCATCATTGATCAAAAGAAGATTAAGTTCTTCGGGTTGTATGTGAAGTGGAAGATAAAAATCGATCAATACGGTTCGTTCCAGTGGTTCTGATCTTAATTCAACACGCTCTACAGCCAGTCCTTTGCTTATTTCAACCTGCATGATTTTTCAAAATTAAAGGGAAATCATTGAAGAATTTTGCGCATTCACCTATGTAACACTTTTATTCAAAAAGGGTTCAGCGTGTGTGCATGAATGTCATTTCACCTTGAAGCGAATATTGGATTTGTTTTTTTATAAGCGTTCCGATAAATTTGATGCCTGCCAATTCCTCAGAAAGCTTATTGCCCGCAAAAGGAAACCATCCCACCACCCGCCTAACTATTAATTTAAATTGCGAGACATGAAAAAGATTGGCATTTTGTTCGGCCAGGAAAGAAGTTTTCCTATGGCCTTTATTGAGCGTATCAACAGCAAAGGCGTGGAAAACATCGTGGCCGAACCCGTAAGAATTGACAAGGTCATTCAGGGTGCAGTGGACGAATATGCGGTAATATTTGATCGCATTTCACAGGATGTTCCTTTCTATAGGGCTTACCTTAAAGATGCAGCTATTTGTGGTGCAGCAGTAATAAACAATCCATTCTGGTGGAGTGCGGATGAAAAATTTTTTAATAACTGTCTTGCAGTAAAGATTGGAGTACCTGTACCGAAAACGGTCATCCTACCGTCCCGTGAGTTACCTACAGATACAAATGACCAGTCATTTAGTAACCTCGCCTACCCTCTCGACTGGGATGGGATTTTTAAATATGTCGGCTTTCCTGCTTATATGAAACCATTTGCCGGCGGTGGATGGAAAAATGTTTATCGCGTTTCCGATATGAATGATTTCTATAACAAGCATGCTGAGACAGGGCAACTGGTCATGCTTCTTCAGGAGGAAATCGTTTTTGATGAATATTATCGTTGTTATTGCATTGGTGGCAAATATGTGCGCATCATGCCGTACGAACCTAGAAACCCACATCATCTGCGTTATCGAAGTGATTTTTCTCCTTCCCCTGATCGACTGAAACAAATGGAAGAAATTGTTTTGCGTATCAACCGGTTCCTCGGTTATGATTTTAATACTGTAGAACTCGCCTTACGGGATGGCGTTCCCTATGCCATTGATTTTTGTAACCCGGCGCCCGATGCGGATCTGAAAAGTGTAGGTGAAGAGAATTTTAACTGGGTAGTGGAAACTGCCGCAACTTATGCGATCGAAAAAGCATTGGAACAGCAACCCGGACATGATAATCTCACATGGGGAGAATATGTGAAACGGGGAGCGTTGAAAGAACCACTGCTATGAGAATCCAAAATGAAAAATGAAAAATTAAAAATGAAAAATATTTAAAACCTCTCAACAGAAACTTTTCGCATTTTGAATTTTTAATTTTTAATTTCCTCCCATGGCCTCTATTAATTACAAACATTTCACCCTAGGCATAGAAGAAGAATATATGGTGGTTGATCCGCAGACGAAGGAATTGAAAAGTCACCAACAGAAAATTGTCACAGAAGGACAAAAAGTTATAAAAGATAAAGTAAAAGCTGAGATGCATCAGGCTGTCGTGGAAGTGGGAACTGATATCTGCCAGAATATTGATGAAGCGTACAAAGATGTTTCGATTTTAAGGAGGACAATTTCAGGTATAGCAGATGAACTTGGATTATGGGTGGGGGCTTCGGGCACGCATCCGTTCAGTCACTGGGAAAGCCAGCTTATCACGGATCATGTCCGGTACAATGAAATCGTGAATGAATTGCAAGAGGCTGCTCGCAGTAACCTGATTTTCGGACTTCACGTCCACGTCGGTATGGAAAGCCGGGAAATGGCTAACCACATTGCAAACTCGACACGATACTTCCTTCCTCATATATACGCCTTAAGTACTAACTCACCATTTTGGGAAGGAAGGAAAACCGGGTACAAATCTTTCCGGACGAAAGTTTTCGATAAATTTCCGCGCACCGGAATTCCGGAAACTTTTGAAAGTATCGATGCATACGACAGTTATGTGAAGATGCTGGTAAAAACAAATTGCATCGACAACGGTAAAAAAATATGGTGGGATCTCCGCGTTCATCCGTTTTTCAATACTGTGGAATTCAGAATTTGTGATGTTCCTATGACAGTACCTGAAACAATAGCCATCGCGGCATTATTCCAGGCGATCTCCGCAAAGATTTATAAACTCCGTTCTCAAAATCTCAACTTCATACAATACTCACGCGCATTGATAAATGAGAATAAGTGGCGCGCAGGCCGTTACGGAATTGAAGGAAGGATGATTGATTTCGGTAAAGAAGAAGAAGTGAATACCAGAGTACTGATCTACGAGTTGCTCGAATTTGTAGATGACGTGGTAGACCAACTGGGCAGCCGGCACGCAATCAATTACGTATCGAAAATGATTGAATCGGGAACCGGTGCCGATCGCCAGCTCCAGGTATTTGAAGAAACCGGAAACCTCGTGAATGTGGTTGAATATGTTCACAACCAGTTTCTCTCAGGGGCATCCTGACCGCTCCTGAGAAACGCATGATCAATGAACTTTGATTTTCAATTGTTGTTATTCTTGAATTATTAAGCCTTTATACTATTAAAAAGTTCCATCATGTCTGAAGACTTAACTATTATTCAGGGGACGAAAGCGGAACAGTATGAATCCATCTTTTCTCAAATTGAAGCGATCGTTCAGGGCGAACCTGATTTTATAGCGAATCTTTCAAATACGGCTGCCGCACTGAAAACACAGTTCAATTGGTTTTGGATTGGATGGTATCTCGTAAAAAAAGAAGAGCTGGTTGTCGGACCCTTTCAGGGACCTGTTGCCTGTTCCCGCATCAAAAAAGGCAAAGGAGTTTGTGGAACATGTTGGCAGCAACGTAAGACCATTGTTGTTCCGGATGTGGAAGCTTTCCCGGGCCATATTGCGTGCAGCAGTTTATCGAGATCAGAAATTGTAGTGCCCATGTTGCTTCATGATGAAGTGATCGGTGTTTTAGATGTGGATAGTGAATTATACAATCATTTTGACATTACAGACCAACACTACCTGGAAAAGATCGTAAACATGTTGCTGGTAAATCAACCGGATTTGCTAATGCCGATGTTTCCTATTAGTGAATGATAATGTATTCGCGAAAGCTTTACCTACATAAGTTTATAGAATTTTAATTCCTTTCATATGAAAAACTACCTCGTCGTTTTATTTTTACTATTCGTTCAGTACGCACCTGCACAGACAAAACAAGATACCCTTCGGAATATAGAGGAAATGGCAAATTGGATGGATCTTGATTTTTCTTCGCCCGAAAGAGATTCCATGTTGGGCGGGTTGATTGAAAATCGAGCCCTTTACGCGGCAATGCACCGACAGCAAATTCCTAATTCACTTAGTTACCCATTTGCATTCAGACCAGGGTTACCTGGAATGATCATACCATCCACGCAATCAAAAATTGAATGGAACATCCCAGCCAATACAAACCTGCCTATCCATAAGAGTGACCTTGCATTTTATTCGATCCCACAGCTCGCGTCATTGCTGAAAAATAAAAAAATAACTTCGGTTGAACTTACCCGTTATTTTATTGACAGGCTCAAAAAATATGACGATTCACTTCATTGTGTCATTAGTTTTACGGAAGATATTGCCCTGAAAGAAGCAAAACAGGCTGATGATGAAATACGGAAAGGCTACTATAAAGGTCCACTGCATGGTATACCGTATGGATTGAAAGATCTTTTTTCAGTAAAAGGAACAAAAACAACGTGGGGTACAACGCCTTTCAAAGATCAGACGCTGGAGGAAGACGCATTTGTATACCTGCAATTGAAAAAAGCCGGGGCCGTCTTGTGTGCAAAACTTTCGCTTGGCGCATTGGCCTACGATGACATCTGGTTTGGCGGACGCACCCGTAATCCGTGGAATTTACAGGACGGCTCGAGTGGTTCATCAGCAGGCTCTGCGGCCGCAACTGCCGCCGGATTACTTCCGTTTGCTATTGGTACAGAAACATGGGGATCGATCATCTCTCCATCGACACGTTGCGGTGTAACGGGATTAAGACCCACATTCGGTTCAGTCAGCAGGACCGGTGCCATGGTGCTAAGCTGGAGCCTCGATAAAGCAGGTCCTATCTGCCGCAGTGCGGAAGATGCAGCCATTGTATTTTATTACCTGCGTGGTACCGATAACAAAGATGCGTCGGCAGTGAACAGATCTTTTAATTATACGGGGAAGGCTGATCTCAAAAAATTGAAGATCGTGTATGCTTCCAATTATTTTGAGTCACTTCCCAAAACTGCTTTGCAATGGAACGTTCTTGAAGTCTTGAGAAATGCCGGTGCAAAAATAGATCCTGTCATTTTTCCTGATTCCGCAATTTATCCCTTCAACATTATGGATCCGGTGATCAGTGCGGAAAGTGCGGCAGCATTCGATGAACTTACGCGCAGTAACAGGGACGAACTGATTGAAAGGCAGGATAAAAATTTCTGGCCGAATATTTTTCGAACCTCGAGATTTATTCCGGCGGTTGAATATATTAATGCGAACCGGCACCGGTCGGCAATGATGGCATCATTGAATGATTTTATGAAAAAGTACGATGTCGTTATTGTGCCCACGTTTTCCGGAAACCAGACAGCGATAACCAACCTGACCGGCCATCCTGTCGTTTGTGTACCTGCTGGATTCCAGCAAAACGGTTCGCCGGTAAGCATTACTTTTATCAGCAATCTGTATGATGAAGCAACACTCCTTGCAGTGGCAAAAATATATCAGGACCACACCGATTTTCATAAAAAACATCCACCCCTTTTTACGAATGATTAACGCGCCCATCAAAGTTTATTTCTTTCTGGTATGCCTGTCCATATTTTCATTAATGTCATGTGTAAGCCCGAAAAAAGTGGATATTCTCGTTTATAACGGAACTATTTATACAGTCGATAACAATTTTACAAAACAGGAAGCCATGGTAGCCAGCAACGGCAAAATCGTTGCTACCGGAAGACTTAAACTTTTGGAGAAAAAATACAAGGCCCGGGAAAAAATTGATGTGGAAGGAAAATTTGTATTCCCGGGATTTATTGATGCCCATGCTCACTTTCTGCAATATGGGATCGGCCTTCAAACAGTAAATCTTGTGGGCACAAACGGTTGGGAAGAAATTCTGATCCGGTTACAGAATTACGCATCTACGCACCCTAATGGATGGCTTATTGGGAGAGGTTGGGACCAGAATGACTGGCCTGTCAAAGAATTTCCGGATCGCCAGAAACTCGATTCGCTTTTCCCTTCAAGGCCTGTCTTGCTGACGCGAATTGATGGACATGCAGCCATTGCTAACCAGATGGCACTCGAATTGTCTAAGCTGCAACCAACACAAAAGATCACCGGAGGAACTATAGAAGTAAGAAATGGAAGAATGACAGGTGTACTGATCGACAATGCTGTTCGACAGGTTTCTAACAAAGTTCCTTCATTGAATTCAGGTCAGATGCAACAAGCTTTGCAGGATGCACAAAGCAATTGCTTTGCCGTCGGTCTGACAACTATCGATGATTGTGGATTGAATCATGAAACTGTCGACCTGATCCATAAAATGCAGGAGACTGGCGATTTGAAAATGCGGCTTTATGTGATGTTGTCAGACCTTCCGCGCAATTATGAATATCTCTTCAGGCGGGGAATCATTAAAACACCGCGGCTGCATGTAAGAAGTTTCAAAGTGTATGCAGATGGTGCATTAGGATCCAGAGGAGCTTGTCTTCTGCAACCGTATGAAGATGCACCCGGTAATTATGGATTCCTGCTTAGTGATGCGACTCATTTCTCCAATATTGCTGATTCAATTTATAAGCGCGGATTTCAATTGTGTACTCATGCAATCGGTGATTCAGCTAACCGTCTGATTCTCGATACCTATGCAAAAGTTTTAAATAAAACGGACGACAGACGCTGGAGAATTGAACATGCTCAGGTAATTGCTCCTTCTGATTTTTCAAAATTCGGAGCTTCAGGAATTGTTCCGAGTGTACAACCAACGCACGCGACGTCTGATATGTATTGGGCTCACGAGCGGCTGGGTGAAGTGCGTGTGAAAGGCGCCTACGCATTCAAACAATTGTTGCAGCAAAACGGTTGGATCCCCCTGGGAACAGATTTCCCGGTTGAAGATATTGATCCTTTAAAAACTTTTTATGCAGCTGTAGTGAGAAAGGATTCCAAAGGCTGGCCGGAAAAAGGGTTTCAATCTGAAAATGCATTAACCAGGGTGGAAGCATTAAGAGGGATGACGATCTGGGCAGCTTATGCTAATTTTGAAGAACATGAAAAAGGCAGCCTGGAAAAAGGCAAATATGCTGACTTTATTATTTTAGACAAAGATCTTCTATCCATACCCGAAGAAGAAATTCCGTCTGCCAAAGTATTAAAAACATTTTTGAACGCTGAAAAGGTATTCGATCACAAGAAAAAATAATGTTATGAAGAAATTTCTGTTGCTAACCTTCTTTCTATCCATCATCTTCGGATACACTGTTCAGCAGAAAAAACAGAAAATTATATTTTTTGGTGATTCGATCACTCAGGCAGGAGTAAACGCGACGGGATATATTACAAAAATGACTGAAATAATAAAAGAACGTGGATTAACTGACAGGTACGAGCTTATCGGAAAGGGAATCGGCGGTAATAAAGTGTACGATTTGTTTTTACGGATGGATGAAGACGTGATCGCACAGTCACCAGATATTGTTGTAATCTGGGTGGGTGTTAACGACGTCTGGCATAAAAGAACATTTGGTACAGGAACAGACCCGGATAAATTTGAAAAGTTTTATACAGCGATCATTAAAAAATTACAAGCAAAAAATGTGAAAGTGTTTCTCTGCACACCCGCAGCAATCGGCGAAAAAACTGATTTTTCAAACGAGCTGGATGGCGACCTGAATGAATATGCAAACATCATCCGAAAAGTTGCCACAGCAAATAATTGCGGTTTGATCGATCTACGAAAAGTATTTCTGCAATACAATCTTGCAAACAATCAGGAAAATAAAGGGTCCGGCGTTCTGACTACTGACAGGGTTCATCTGAATGAAAAAGGAAACAACCTCGTTGCAGCTGAAATGGTACAGGCGCTGATTCGCTGATATTTTCAGGAAATTTTGATGCTGTTCCAGTGCTCCGCAACGGCAATTCCTTTGTACTTTTGCCGTTATTTATTTTATGATCGGAGGTAGCAAATTGAGAGTGGCCATTTTAGACCTTTATGAAGGGCAAGCCAACCAGGGTATGCGGTGTATTCGCGAGTTACTGAATCAGTACGGTGAAGCTCATCATCTTGAGCTGTTATTTCATGAGTTTGACGTCCGATTGAAACAGGAAGTCCCTGACCTTTCCTATGATATTTACATTTCATCAGGCGGCCCCGGAAGTCCCCTTGCCAGTGAAGGAAGCGAATGGGAAGCAGTTTACTTCAATTGGGTCGATCAGGTCCGGCATTACAATGCAAATCCGAAATCTGCAGGCAAAAAACATGTTTTTTTTATTTGTCACTCTTTCCAACTCGTTTGCCGCCATTATGGTATAGCTACCGTGAGTAAACGCATGTCCACCGCGTTTGGGGTTTTCCCCGTTCATTTATCGGAGTCAGGAAAAAACGAACCCGTATTCAATGGCCTGGCAGATCCTTTTTTTGGAGTTGACAGCCGTGACTTTCAGGTAACCGAACCGGATTTAAAGGCCCTATCACAAATGGGGGGTAAGCTTTTGGCTATTGAAAAAGAAAGGCCGCATGTTCCCCTTGACCGGGCAGTGATGGCGATTCGTTTCAATGAATATATGTTAGGTACTCAGTTTCATCCGGAAGCCGATGCCATCGGTATGAGCATGTACCTTCAGCGTGCTGATAAAAAAGAAATGGTAATCGAACAACATGGTGAAACTAAGTGGAAAAGCATGATTGAACACCTGAATGATCCGGATAAAATTCTATGGACTTATTCCCACATCATTCCCAATTTCCTAAATATTGCAATTGAACATTTGCAGGTTGCCGTTGCATAAGGTTTTACTGACACCGGAATGGAATAACGCGTAACTTCCCTGTACAACTTTTTGGGTTCATGGTTCCTTCTTTGCGCAAACACTTCAACGACGAGTTTTCAGTCGACCAATACCACGCTTTTCTTCTCGAACTCAATAGAAAATACCCCGGTGCCTTACAGTTCAGGGTAGCCGAAACGCCCATCTTTGTTCCCCCGGATTTTAAAAAAAAGCTGATTGACGCCTGTGAATCTATCGTTGATTTTATTACGGAACCTGACTTCAAAAAGCTGACAGATCGAAGTATTCCGGTGAATGAAAATGTACCCGGGGAAAATGATCATGCGCATATGATCGCGTTCGATTTTGGAGTTTGTATTAATGACAAAAATGAACTCGAACCGCAATTGATCGAAATGCAGGGCTTCCCTACCCTGTATGGCTTTCAGGTATATTATCCTGAAGTGCTCGGAAAATATTTCCCGGTACCGCAAAATTTTTCCCACTATCTGGGTGACTATAATAAAGAAATTTATCTGGCCGATCTCAAGTCGGTCATTCTTGGAAAACATGCAGTAGAGAACGTTATTCTTCTCGAGATCAAACCACATGAACAGAAAACGAGGATTGATTTTTATTGTACCGAGGATTATTTAGGTATCCAACCTGTTTGTATAACCGAATTAAAGAAGGAAGGGAAAAAATTATTTTATATCCGTGATGGTAAGAAGACTGCCATTGAAAGGATTTATAACCGCATCATTTTTGATGACCTGAACAGTCAGCGAAAAACACTGGGGGACTTTGTTGATATTACAAAGGAACTTGAAGTTGAGTGGGTGCCCCACCCCAACTGGTTCTACCGTATTAGTAAATTCACGCTGCCTTTCATACACCATCCTTATGTGCCGGAAACATTTTTCCTCAATGAAGTGAAGCAGTTATCAGCTGATCTTGGAAATTATGTACTTAAGCCGTTGTTTTCTTTTGCCGGACAGGGTGTCGTCATTGATGTTACCCGGGAAGATATTGATCGCATCAGGGATCCGCAAAACTGGATCCTGCAGAAGAAAGTGCAATATGCAGACGTGATCCCAACCCCGGACATACCTGCCAAGGCCGAAATCAGAGTTATGTATCTATGGAAAGACGGTTCTTCACGACCGAAACCTGCTACTAATCTTGCCCGGTTGAGCAAGGGTAAAATGATCGGTGTCCGGTACAATCAGGATAAGGAATGGGTCGGGGGCAGTGTTGCATTATTTGAAAGGTAAACATTGTC
Source organism: Flavitalea sp. (assembly GCA_035526135.1). Taxonomy (GTDB): domain Bacteria; phylum Bacteroidota; class Bacteroidia; order Chitinophagales; family Chitinophagaceae; genus Flavitalea. The sequence continues at coordinate 3,435 of DATLDA010000398.1, read as the reverse complement.
ATGGTCGAAGACTTCACGCAAAGACGCAAAGAAAGCAAAGGAATAAAAGAAGGTGATTGTGAGTAATCGCTTTTTTTAATTTTTAATTTTTAATTTTCAATTCTTCAATGCAAAAACTAAAAGATATTCCCGGCAAAGAATTCATTCCCGGTTTTACAGGAAGATTTGTTCATGGAAATCAAAGCACCCTATCTTTTGTGGAAATAAAAAAAGGAAGCAGGCTTCCGGAACACCGCCATGTACATGAACAAATTACTCATATACTGGAAGGTGAATTGGAAATGATCATTGGAGGGGAAAAATTTTTGTTTACTCCGGGCACTGTCCATGTAATTCCTTCAAATATGCCTCATTCGGCGTATGCGCTGTCTGATTGCAAAGTTATTGACGCTTTTTCTCCGGCAAGGGATGACTACCGGTTCTGACTACATTGTAATAATCTACAACGATAGCTCATTAGGAGAAGAACTACTTAAGACAACTCTTTTTTTGATGGCATTTAAAAATGTACGCTCAATACTTACCAACCAGCCACGCTCTCCCATCCGGTGCATATTCCCACTTAGTTCGCGACGATAACCAACATTGAGCTTCGTATTGCTGTTAAAAATTAATTGCATGGCGGGGGCAATATCAATGTAAAATCTTTTCTTATCAAGTGTTTGTTGTCCCAGTAATTCAAGGTAAAGGTTCAGATTTGTTTGACGGTAATTTGTATAATTGCGGGGAAGGATCAATGCACCGGCAGACAAAGAGTAATTGAATGCCTGGTATGGAAAAGCATCTGGTGCTATTTTTGGTTTTTCTCCAATAACTTTTATATAACTGACGGTAGAAGACACGGCTATCTTTCTTATCAGTTGCGTCGCAATGATTCCTCCCTGCACCCCACTCTGATCTCCCTGTAAACTCAACTCATCATAAAAAAAATGGTTTCTGCTATAGGAATACTCACCAAACAACGCCATCCGGAAATGTTTGTGCACATCGTCAATAGACAACATACGGTATTTCGCATATAGCCAGGTGCTCTCCCAGCGTATACCGCTCGTATACATGTCGGAGAATGTTACACCTGTATGAAACATCCAGTTCTTGTTCAATCCCAACATCAATTCGGGCGCATGACGTTGTTCAATCCTGTTCGAATGGGTTGCCTTCATCCATTTGAATGTATATTTTGCACTCAGAGAACCGGATGGCATATTGGAGGCGGGTTCCGAAAAAACATACAATTCCTGACTGAAAACTAATGTCGATGAAATACATATCACGGTTAATAAAAACAATTTACAGCGATTCATAGTGCAAATCTATTTTGCGAACCGGGTGATAAATAAATGAAAGAAGGAACAGCTGGCTGTTCCTTCTGATTATATACATCAAATAGTGACGTGATAGAGTCTGGAAGAAATTCCGCCGGGAACCGGGCAACAAGATGCAACTTTTCCAGTCTGAATACAGGATAACGAAGTGGTTGCCGCAAATTTTTTAAACTGCTTGGCCGACAGAAAATTCTTATCAATCATCGTAATGACTTTTTCACCATTCAATGTTTGAGGTGTCACATTTACGAAGTGATAATTCTTGCCACCTAATGTGATATGTGAATCTTTTTTCAGCAAAACATTATTGAACTGCGCTTTTAATTTTAAAGTGGATACAGAAAACCCTGCATCTTCAACAGCTTTTCTTAACAAATCAGGGTCTACTGCAGCATCCTTGCGGAAAACAATGTTGAAAGCTGAATTTTTAATATCAGGACTGACCGATTCAATGAAGGAAAGGCGATCAAGGCTGTTATTGATTGCTTTTGTACACATCGCACACGTAAGTCCTGACGCGGTCAGCGATGCGGATCTGAACTGAGCCTGAGTGACTGAAATTAAAAGTATGCTGATAAGGGAGAAAAATAACTTTTTCATGATTTTGTATTGAAATGATAAAATGAGCTGAACTCGGTGATAATGGTTTAATACAACTCAGATCCTGAAGTGACAATACAAAATATTCCGGGGATGTTTATTGGAGAACGGTGGAGAATTTGATTTTTCTGTGCTGGCAAAAGATATTCGATCGGTAAAAATAATATGTGTCAGGATTCTAACCGGAAGGTCGGAATGGAACAGTAAAGAGGGAATCTCTGTCACACCACTTTTAGCCTGGTCGGTGGTCTTTACAAAAACCGATTCCGTATTGCAGCAACCTGCTTTTTCTTTCATGCCGCAATTGCTACACGCGTGTTCATGAGGTGCACCATATTCAATCCCGGACACTTCACCCATGCAACGATGAATATTCACCATCATGCCGCTGCTGATGGTAATATACAAGACTGACAATATGGTAATAAGAACTCTTTTCACTTCAGCAAAAATACTCCTGATTTCTTGTATTTGGAAGCAATCTGAATAAATGCCTGTTATTTAACAGCTATAGGCAATCAATTAACAAAACTCCAGAAAATTCCCAGACGGATTTGCATGCCGGGATAAGGGTACCCCGGAACGATTACGTTATTCCGCGTAAAGCCTCCGTTGGTAATATCAAGCGTATTAAGGTTCTCGCCACGCAAATAGGCAGTAAAACTTTTAATCCGAAAATGAACATAGGCATGGATCTCCGGTACTTTAAGCCTGGTTTTTTCTGTTGTGTTGTTAAAAAATTGACCATTCAGCGGGGAGTAACGGTCTATATAAAAAGGTGTAAAGTAGCGGAACTCCAATCCCATACTGATTGATAGATTTTTGAATCCAAGATTTCCATCGTAACCTACCTGATTTCGTGTAAGCAGCAATGGCATGTTGACGGGAGAGTTCCCGGCTTTCTGTTGCAAAACAATGATCGTTCGCCAGTTCCATTTGCCCCTTATCCGAATTTGTTTTTCAGCAATAATCTGCAGCACATTAAAGATTGATGACACCTGTGCCGCGTCGTAAAAATTATTGAAGTAAGTATAGTTGCTGATGAGATAATAACTGCCGGTAATGCGAAGTTTTCGAAGCGGTTGCTCAAGCGAACCAAAAATATTAATACTGTTCTCCTTATTGAAACTTTCGGTTTGCGGATCGAGGTCAAAACTACTTTGCTCATTGAAAACGAACGATGGCGTTCGGTTGACATTCTGAAAACCGACTGAGAGATAACCGAGTTTTGAAGACAGAAATCTTTTTAAACTCAAAAAAGCGTTGTAATCTCCCGCATTCAGGCCATTGATATAAAAATTACCCGACGCTTCTATATCCCATTTTTTGTTTCGCGTTCTGTTTCTGTATTCACCGTGAACAAAAAAGTTGTAATATTTTTTTTTCACCAACCCTGTATCAAAGTCTCCTGAAAGGTTTTGCAAGGCAGCTCCGGCCTTGAAAAATTGCTGCGGATTCTTTGCATCAGGAAAGGTATAGATAGAAAAATCATTGATCATTTCATGCCATT
>DATLDA010000388.1:0-18538 GCA_035526135.1 Flavitalea sp. | reverse complement strand
CCATTACCGCCACTTGTTTTTCAAGTTCTTTTTTTTCGTTATCAACTTTTAGTCTCTCACTTTCTTTTGCTGTCTCAATGATATCTTTTCTGTTCTTGTAAGCGAGTCCGAGCAGGAAACAAATAAGCTCCAACACCAGGCCGATAATGTAATAAAACATGGCCCGGTTGAATACCGAGTTCCTTTCTTCCACAAATCTGAACTTAAATAAAATAATCATAAGGGAAATAATAGAAAATATAAGTAAGGCCAAATTCCCCAATGCCAGGTAATTCAGTAGCCTGTGTTTTTTGCGTGAGCTGTAAACAATAAAAACAATCCCGATGATAACAAGGAACCACTTGATCACATAATTTTCCATTATGTTCAGGATCACATATTTTTCCGAGAAGAGGTAGATCATGGAATAGATGGAGAGCAAACCGATGAGCAAAATATCAGCGATTTTCAAAAAGCGATCGAGGAACACATAAGTTTGTTTTGTTTGCAGGAAGGTGCGCAGGAAAAAAAGATAAAAGAATACTCCGATACAGAGGATCATGAAATCGAGATATTCTTCATAAATAAAATGAAACATGCCGCTGTCCTGGTCAAAATAAGATTTAAGGAAAAGCAGAATACCAGTACAAAATGTATAAATAGAATAAAAAAGAAATTCTTTTTTCTTTCCCTGCAGGTAAACTGCCATTGAATAAAATATCATTAGCAATAATATTCCTGAAGCGATGTAAGTGATCCGGTCCAGCAATTCGTCTTTATTCTTTAGACTTGCCTTGAACTCGCGGATATAATCTTTTTCTATTATCGCGGGCAGGTAATTGTTGATGTTTGCTCGTACGAATTGAAATTTTGCATAAAAAGTGGCTGAATCGTGTGATGCAAGGGAAAGAAGTGTGCCGCCACGTAATTGTTCTGTACCTGAAGAAGGGATCTCGATAATGTTTCCAGGATTTCCCGGACGGGTACGAAATACACGCAATGAATGGAGGTAAAAACCAGGCAGAAAATAAAATTGTTTCGCGGTATCACCGCTGTTGTACAGATCGAACCGGATAAAACAATCGCGTTCCATGAACAGGGTGGGAACATTCTTTTTTGTACACGGGGTATCCGGAAAGATGATCGATGGTATTTGTATATCAGCGACACTGTTTTTTGGCAGTGCTGTCAGGTATGCAACTTGAAAGAGCGAGTCGACAAACCGTGTTTTGGCTACATCAAGTGCCTTACGATTTACCTGTGATTGTACAGCGGAATAGCTGAGGATACAAATCAGAAACAGGTATAGCCTCACCGACTGTTTTAGCGATCGGGTGAAAAAGATCGTATTCCGCGATTTTTTTCTCATAAAGAGCAGTAACGGCTGGAAATTATTGTATTGTAAAATACGATTTAACCACTATTTAATAAGAACTGAAAGGCCGATGATGCATTTTCCAATTTGCTCTTTTAACAAAATGGCTGCAATAAGAAAGGATGCATTAAAGTTCTTACCAAATACAAAGGTTCTTTGCAACTGCTTATCTTTGTTTTCATGGCAAACCGCTTAAAATCCAGTAAAAGCCACGCACCCGACCCGGATAAACTAAAACCTGAAAAAGTAGAACAGGTTTCGGTGAAACAGCTGGTAAAAGATGAACGTACGCATAAAATTGCGGGAACGGTGCTGCTCCTCCTTGGACTTTTTCTTTTTATAGCATTTGCTTCCTATTTATTTACCTGGCAAGAAGACCAGGACAAAGTTTTCAGGGGAAGCACCATCCTTTTTCCTTCAACAGAAATAACCACATCGAACCTGTTAGGAAACTTCGGTGCATACATTGCTCACCAGTTTTTTTATAATGGATTCGGCTTTGCCTCTTTTCTTTTCTGCAGTTTGTTTTTTGTAATTGGGATCAATGCCCTGGCGGGAAGAAAAGTATTTTCCATTTGGAGAAACGTCCGTTATGTGCTCGTAGGAATTGTTTTCTTTTCCATTGCTTTTTCTTTTTTTACGGGAGGAACTTATTATCCTTTCGACGGAGGCGCCTTCGGCGAAATGGTGAGCCAATGGATGCAACGTTTCTTTGGATATATTGGGGCAGCCGCAATTTTGCTGGTAGCCGGATTCGCCTATATCATTTGGAGGTTCAATCCAATTTTCAGGCTTCCGGCAAAAAACAAATTACAGGAAACACCTGCCGGAACTTTAGGTTCTGATATTAGAAAAAATGAAAGTAGCACACCGGTGTTATCAAAATCCAATGTACTGAAAGAAGATAATGGTGTGATCGTATTGATGCCGGAGGGCGATGATGCAGACCGGATGCTTGATTTGAACCTGATAGAAAAAGATCCCGATCTGCCTGTTGTTCCGAATGCGATAGATAGCAATTTCAGAGGTTCATTTGCTGAATCAAAGCAATCCATTAAAGATGCGCCGATCACAGAAGAAATGTTTCCAAAAAAACCAAAACCTATTCCCGAGGTAGCACTTGAGATAAAACAGGCATCTGAGACCGAGGAGCCGGAAATTCACACAGAACGGATAGAATTGGCGCCTTATGAACCGACCCTTGATCTGAAAGATTATAAATACCCTTCGCTGGATCTTCTCGAAACACATGGAAGTGAAAAGATCATCCAGGACGCCACCGAACTTGAAGCGAATAAAAATCAGATCATCAATACGCTTATCAATTATGATATCCAGATACAAAAAATTACCGCAACTGTAGGACCCACGGTGACTCTTTATGAAATTGTTCCTGCACCCGGTGTGAGAATTTCACGCATCAAAAACCTCGAGGACGATATTGCGCTGAGCCTTGCCGCACTCGGCATCAGGATCATTGCACCGATCCCCGGTAAAGGCACCATTGGTATAGAAGTGCCCAATGTGAAGAAGACAGTTGTCAGTATGAAATCCCTCCTGGCATCAGAAAAATTCCAATTTAATAATTACAGTCTTCCCATAGCTATCGGGAAGCGTATTGACAATGAAAATTTCATAGTGGACCTGACAACCATGCCACACCTCTTGATGGCAGGCGCTACCGGTCAGGGTAAATCTGTCGGATTGAATTCCATCCTTGTTTCACTGTTGTACAAAAAGCATCCATCGCAACTGAAACTTGTTCTGGTTGATCCGAAAAAAGTAGAATTAAGTTTATACCGTATCATTGAAAAACATTTTCTTGCCAAACTTCCGGGCGATGATGAAGAACCGATCATTACCGATACAAAAAAAGTGATCCATACACTGAATGCGTTATGCATTGAAATGGATAACAGGTATGACCTGCTAAAAGAAGCGGGTGCGCGGAATATCAGGGAGTACAATGAAAAATTCGTGAAGAGAAAATTAAATCCGCAAAAAGGACATCAGTTCCTTCCATTCATTGTTCTGGTGATTGATGAATTTGCGGATCTGATTATGACTGCAGGGAAAGAAGTGGAAATGCCAATTGCGAGGCTCGCACAACTGGCACGTGCCGTGGGTATTCATCTAATTATTGCGACACAAAGACCCTCCGTAAATATTATCACCGGAACGATCAAGGCAAACTTTCCTGCGCGCATTGCATTTAAAGTGTCTTCCAAAATTGATTCCCGCACAATACTCGATACCGGGGGAGCTGAACAACTGATAGGTAAAGGCGATATGCTGATCTCTTATAATGGAGAGCTGACCCGCCTTCAGTGTGCTTTCGTTGATACCCCTGAAGTGGATAGTGTGTGTGAATTTATTGGTAACCAGCGCGGCTATACGCAGGCATTTTTGTTGCCTGAATATGTGGATGAAAAAGAACTCGAAGGCAGAGAATTCGACCTCGGTGACCGCGATAAATTATTTGACGACGCTGCGCGCATTATCGTACAAAATCAGGTTGGTTCTACTTCTTTACTTCAAAGACGCATGAAACTCGGCTATAACAGGGCGGGCCGCCTGATGGACCAATTGGAAGCGGCCGGAATCGTTGGCCCTAATATGGGCAGTAAAGCCCGGGATGTGTTAATTAAAACTGAAATGGAGCTTGATCACCACTTAAGCAGTTTAGGTTAGAGTTGTGTTAATAGAATTCGTGGTGTAAACCCTACGATAACAATCGGAGTCTTACAATTGCGTCGAAATCAAATATCTTTAGGCGTTCACTAACATGTTATTATGAAAAAAACAATTTTACTATTTCTTGCTTTTTTTGCCGCGTTATTAAGTTTTTCACAGTCGGGCTCAGCAAACAGCGATCAGAATGCAAAAAAGATCCTTGATGCAGTAAGTGCCAAGTTTAAAACCTTCAAAGCAGTGCAGTCTTCCTTTACCTATAAAATTGAAGATGCAAAAGGTAAGGTTCAGGGAGTTAAAAAAGGAACAGTATATATGAAAGGCGCAAAATACCGCGTAAGTATTACTGGAAATGAAATTTATTCAGACGGGAAAAATGTTTGGTCGTATGATAAAGGTGCAAATGAAGTAACGATCACCGAACTCGATCCTTCGACAAACACTATAACACCTCAGAAGCTTTTTACTAATTTCTATGATAAAGATTTCCTTTACAAATTAAATGGTGAAAAAGTGGAAGGCAAAAAGAAGTTACAGGAAATTGAGATGACGCCTGTTGACAAAACAAAATCTTTTCATAAAGTATATCTCCTTGTTGATAAAGCAACCAACACGATCTACAGTACTAAAGTGCTCGATAAGGGCGGCAATCGCTATTCTTATACAGTTACCACAATGAATGGTAAAGCCACGATTGGTGACGCTATTTTTGCGTGGGATAAAAAGAAATACCCCGGAGTAGAAGAAGTAGATCTTAGGTAATTAAAAATTAAAAATTTTTAAAAAGTAAGCGTATAAATCGCTTTTTTAATTTTTAATTTTGAATTTTGAATTTTCATTTCCCCCAACGAAAAGAATTGATTTCGAAACCGGAGAGGTCCAGGATCCTGTCAGTAACGGAGGAAACTACCGCTTCAATAGTAGTGGGCCTGCTATAGAAGGAAGGAGTTGCAGGGCAAATAATTCCGCCTGCAAGCGTTACTGTTTCCATATTACGAATATGAATCAGGTTGTAAGGCGTGTCCCTGATCATACAGATCAATTTTCTTTTTTCTTTCAGAATTACATCAGCTGCACGGGAAATCAAATCAGAAGATACTCCGGTGGCAATCCGACCCAGCGTTCCCATCGAGCAAGGGGCAATGATCATGATATTATATTGTCCTGAACCGGAGGCAAAAGGGGCGAGAAAATCCTGTGTAGAATGATAGGCAACGGGGTAGCCGGAAAATTGATCGTTACCAATTTCCGTTTGCCATACGAGCTTGGCATTTTCAGTCATAACAATGGCAAGTTCTGACCATTGTTCCCGGATCGTTAGCAGTTTTTCTATTAACAGTTTTGCATAGATGGAACCACTTGCGCCTGTCACTGCCAACACAATTTTATGCATGATATTTGAGTTATTTGGCTGGAAAACAAAAATAACGTCCAAATGTTGAAAACACTTGTTTTGTTTAGTCTGGTCGCCGTCGCCTGTGCTGCTTATAAACCTGCCGGAAAAGGTGAGAAAACCAAATGGTTATCTCTCACTGACGCACAGGAAAATATGAAGAAGTTGAAAAAGCCTGTCCTGATTGATTTGTATACTGACTGGTGTGGCTGGTGTAAAGTAATGGATAAGAAAACCTATTCAAACAAAAAGGTCAGCGAATACATCAATGAAAAGTTCTATGCTGTTAAAGTAAATGCGGAAAGTATTCAGCCGATCACATGGAACGGTCGCACGTATGCATTTAACCGCCAGTATAAGACAAATGATTTTGCAATGTTTCTCACTAACGGTCAATTGCAATATCCAACAACTGTTTTCCTTCCTTCTGATGGCAGCGGTCCGCAGGCAATTCCTGGCTATCTCGAACCAAAAGACTTCGAACTTTTATTAAAGTACTTCGGTGAAGGTGAGTTTGGGAAAACTCCATTCGAAAAGTACAGGAAGAATTTTAAAGGAAGCTGGTGAAAATTAATAATCAATCATTCAGTTTTATTTCACGCAAAGGCACCAAAGGCGCAAAGGCAAACGTTTTTACCTCATACATCGTACCTCGTACATCGTACATCTTCTGCCCCTAGTTCTAACTTGATTTGAATCAATTTCGTATAGCACCACATTATCTGTAACCGTGTACATCCTATATTTGATTTTTCATAGGATAAGGTTTAATGGTTAATGGTATTTGATTAGTGCAGCCTCCCATCAGGGGGGCTCTTTTTTTTTGAGGGAGAAAAAGTCTTACCGGCGCGGAGGATAAATTAACAATTAGTAATTAATAATTCAGGTTTTATTTCACGCAAAGATGCAAAGGAAGCAAAGAAGCAAATCTGAAATCGCAAAATAATTTCTTCTTCGCGCAATTGTATACTTCGTCAGTAGTCGGTGGTCTTGATCAATACTTGTACTTGAAACTGGAGATCGCGAGGTTGTTCACATTAAAGTAATCTTCTGAAACAAAGGTGCCGGGAATAAATACTTCAGCGCGTGGTAATTTAAATGCAAGTTTATTTCTTCCTTTATAGATATATCCCTCGTGTTTGAAATAATATTTTTTTCTTCCAAGGCAAAGCACATCGATGTAATATCTTCCTTCTGGAACTTCCTCAATGGAGATAATATTATTAACGGGATAATAAACTTTTTTTACAACACCTGCTCCGGTAAGATCGTACCTGTCAAAGATGACCAGCACACTGTCAATCGCCAATCCGCTTTTTGCAGTATTCTGGAGACTGATCGTAACAGGTATGGTATCGGGTTTATTCTTCTTTTGAGCGACCAGGGTATTGCAAAAAAAGATCGTTGTGAGAAGAATTACCCGGGTGCTGCACTTCATTTTTCCGGGGTTTTGAGCTATATGATCTCATAAGGGCACAGTGATGGTTTACACTTAGTAGTATAACTCCCAAAGGCCCGCGTATATTGTGCAGACTTTTTTATCCTATTGATTTTCAATAGACAAAATCAATAATATCTTGCCATCTTAATTGTCTGATAAACTAATGCTGGCATCTGCCATATCGGGTATTTCTTCTACTTTATATCCCCCGGCATCGAGCTTTTTCTTCGTTTCGTGAAAAGCAGTTAAGGTTTGTTCTATGTCTGCATCCGTATGCCCGGCGGTTGGGATCAGCCTGTATATAATATGTCCTTTTGGAATAACAGGATAGACAACAATGGAGCAAAAGATGTGATAATTTTCCCGGAGATCCATCACCATCGCAGTGGCTTCTTCTACGCCCCCTTTCATATAAACGGGTGTAACCGGTGAATCAGTTTTTCCGATGTCGAATCCTTTTGCTTTTAATCCACTCTGCAACTTTCTAACGTTATCCCATAAACGCTCCCTTAATTCCGGAAGCGTGCGCAGCAATTCAAGTCTTTTCAGATTGCCGATCACAATAGGGAGCGGGAGGCTCTTGGCATAAATTTGCGAGCGGATGTTGTACCGGATGTAGTCAATGATCGTTTTTGGACCGGCAACAAACGCACCGATTGATGCCATGGACTTTGCAAAAGTGGAAAAATACAAATCGATGCTCTCCTGCACATCCTGTTCTTCGCCAACTCCTGCACCGGTTTTACCGAGTGTGCCAAACCCATGTGCATCATCTACCAGTAGTCGGAATCCGTATTGTTCTTTCAAGGCGGCAATGTCTTTTAACCGGCCCTGATCACCCGCCATACCAAATACTCCTTCGGTGATTACCAGTATACCGCCGGTGTTTTGCTTTTCAATCAAAGCCGTTGCACGTTGCAGTTGTTTCTCAAAATCAGCAACATCATTGTGTTTGAATACATAGCGGTGCCCGGGATGTAATCGTAATCCATCAATGATGCATGCATGACTCTCTGCATCATACACCACTACATCATGTCTTCCGCACAGAACATCAATAATGCTCGACATACCCTGATATCCGTAATTCAATAAGATTGAATCTTCTTTGCTGACAAATTCAGAAAGTTCTCTTTCCAGTTGCTCATGATAGTTGCTGTTCCCACTCATCATACGCGCACCCATAGGTGTGGCCAATCCAAATTGAGCAGCTGCATTAGCATCCGCTTTCCGGACTTCCGGATGATTGGCAAGACCGAGATAATTGTTCAGGCTCCAGACAATTTTTTCTTTTCCGCGGAAATTCATCCGGCTTCCGATGTCACCTTCTAATTTTGGAAAAGTAAAATAACCATGTGCATTTTCACGGTGCTGTCCAATGGGTCCGTAATGCTTTAATAACCTTTCAAAAATATCTGCCATACTGCGGTTTTTAACGATTTATTTTTTCAAAACAGGTCATGAAAAAATTGTGGCAAAAATAAGCATTTCAGCTGACAGATGAGAGTCTTACGGATCAGAATAATACCAAATGCACGAGATATAACACGATTTTCTGATTCATTTTTTCTAATGTGAGTAACATGCTGTGAATAAGCCGCATGGGCGAATTCTCTTACATTTGCACAAATATTTTTTTGATGGTAAGGTCATTGTTTTTCCGGATCATCCTGCTTATATCCCTTCCCGCTTTTTCACAAACCACAAATTCGAAAGGAGTACAACGTCCAAAACTGGTAGTTGGCATCGTAGTAGATCAAATGAGATGGGATTTCCTGTATCGGTTTTATGACAGGTATTCATCAACCGGTGGATTTAAACGAATGATGAACCAGGGATTCAATTGCGAAAATACTCTGATCCCGTATGCACCCACTATAACGGCATGTGGACATGCAGCGATTTATACTGGTTCTGTACCTGCGGTGCATGGAATTTCCGGTAACGCCTGGTGGGACAGATTACAAATGCGGAGTGTTTATTGTACAGAAGATAAAACTGTGCGAGGAGTGGGTTCACAAACACCCGTGGCAGGTGAACAAAGCCCGCGAAATATGCTGGTCACTACCATTTGCGATGAAATGAAATTTGCGTCCAATTTCAAAAGTAAAGTGATCGGGATCGCTATAAAAGATCGTGGATCCATTCTTCCTGCAGGACACTCGGCGGATGCTGCTTACTGGTATGATTCACAGGTGGGAAAATTTATTACCTCGAATTATTATATGACCGAATTACCCCAATGGGTAAACGCTTTCAACGATAAGAGATGGCCGGATATATTGTATCGGCAAAACTGGAATACTTTATACCCCATCTCGACTTACGTTCAAAGCACTGCGGATGAAAAAAATTATGAAAGCAAACCATTCGGTGCCACTGCAAAGGGATTTCCCTATGATCTTTCCGGTTTCATTGAAAAAAATTATGGTGCTATTGCAACCACACCGCATGGAAATACATTGACATTTGAAATGGCAAAAGCAGCTATCGAAGGAGAACAACTGGGGAAAGATGCTATAACCGATTTCCTTACACTCAGTTTTTCTTCTCCTGATTACATAGGACATTCATTTGGTCCAAACTCAATTGAGATAGAAGATAATTACCTGCGGCTGGACAAAACTTTAGGAGACCTGCTGAATTACCTTGATACAAGGATCGGGAAAGGACAATACCTGCTTTTTCTTTCAGCTGACCATGGTGTATCTCCGATTCCTGGATTTCTCCAGGAGAAAAAACTCCCTGGTGGCACGATCAATGAAAGTACCTGGATGAGTTCAATGAATGCGAAATTGAAAGAATTATATGGAATTGATAAAGCAATAGTCAGCATGTATAACTACCAGGTTCACCTGGACCATCGTCTGATTGATTCGCTGAAAGGAGATGAGGACAAGATCAAAAACTACATAGTAGGATATTTATCGGGTCAGAAAGGTGTATCTCAGGCTTATGATATTAGCAGGATCATGCAAATACCAATCAATGAAAAAATCAGAGCCCGCTTTGCCAATGGATATTTCCCTTCCCGAAACGGAGATGTACAGATTATCCTTCAACCCAATTATATGGAAGGAGGTGCCACAGGAACGACGCACGGCAGCTGGTACCCATACGATGCACATATCCCCCTGCTGTTTTATGGATGGAATATTAAACCGGGAAAAACGAATCGCGAAGTATATATGACCGACATTGCTCCGACGCTTGCCGCCCTCCTTAAGATTCAGATGCCAAGCGGGACTGTAGGCGATGTCATTACCGAAATTGTTCGCTGACATTCCCTGCTAATTTTTGACAAGCGGAACTTTTTCACGCTTGCGAGCGTCTACTTTTGTATCATCAAATCATAATTATGACTAAAAAGCTTTCACTTTTCCGTACCTGGTTTCTTCTTCTTTTAATAGCCGGTACGACGAGTGTTTTCGGACAATCGAACCTCGAAGAAAAATTACCCCTTGATCCTAAAGTAAAGACTGGCAAACTGGACAATGGTCTGACTTATTACATCAGACAAAATAAAAGACCCGAACAAAAAGTAGAATTGCGATTGGTTGTGAATGCCGGATCCATCAATGAAGATGACGATCAGCAGGGACTGGCACACATGTCTGAACACATGGCATTTAATGGCACGACCAATTTTAAGAAAAATGATATCGTCTCTTTCCTGCAGGATATAGGTGTTGGTTTCGGTAATGACCTGAATGCTTATACGAGTTTTGATGAAACGGTATACATCCTCCCGATCCCTACAGATAAGCCGGGAAATATTGAAAAAGGATTTCAGATCCTGCAAGACTGGTCGCAGAACGTAACCTACATCACAGAAGATATTGAAGGAGAAAGAGCAATTATACTTGAAGAAAGCCGGTTGGGTAAAGGAGCAAATGACAGGATGTTTAAAAAGATTTATCCGAAACTTTTCGAAGGCTCGAAATATGCGCAAAGATTACCGATAGGTCAGGACAGTATTATAAAATCCTTCAAACCAGACGTGATCCGCCGGTTTTATAAAGACTGGTACCGTCCCGATCTGATGGCTGTTATAGTTGTTGGCGATATTGATCCTGCAAAAGCAGAAGCGCTCATAAAAAAACATTTTTCTAATCTGAAGCCTGTTTCAAATGCACGACCGCGGACGGATACAGATGTTCCACCTTACAACAGCAACAGTGCAATCGTGATGACAGATAAAGAAGCAACAGGATATCTGGTTGCGATCAATTATCCTGCCTATCGTTCAGCGCCTACCGTTTCGGTTGCCGATTATCGTGATGATCTGATTGAACAGATCTATACTTCCCTGTTAAACCAGCGTTTGCAGGAACTCACGCAAAAGGAAAATCCACCATTTATTGCAGCTTCCGGTGAATTTGATTCATACGCAAGAGGATATGATGCATTCAATCTCTACGCGTCAACAGGAACAGCTGACATCACGAAAGGACTCAATGCGCTTGTGGAAGAAGTCGAAAGAGTAAAAAGATTTGGCTTTACAGCAGCGGAGCTTGAAAGAGCGAAGAAGAGTACGCTCAATAATTATGAACGCAGTTTCAATAACAGGGAAAAAACAGAATCTGAAAATTATGTAGAAGAATATATTACCAATTTCCTGCAGAAAGAACCAAGCCCCGGCATTGAAAAAGAATTTACTTATGTAAAAGCTTTGTTGCCGGGAATAACACTCGATGAAGTAAATGCGATCAGTAACCGATTCAGAAATGAAAAAAACAAATTTGTTTATGTGATGGGGCCCGAGCCAAAAGCCAATGAAAAGTTACCGACAGATTCTGAAGTTCTGGCATTCATCGACGCGAGGGAAAAAGCTGATATAAAACCTTATGAAGAAAAGGCTGTAGCGGAAAGCTTATTGAAATCCGAGCCAAAAGCCGGAAGGGTGTTGACACGAAAGATGGATCCTTTACTTAAAACCACAGAACTAAAATTAAGCAATGGCGTTACCGTGACGCTGAAGCCGACGGATTTCAAAAATGACCAGATCGTGATGGCAGCTACAAGACCGGGCGGTAAAAATAATTACGGTTTATCAGATAAATATAATGCGGAATACGCGACGGCTATCGTCACTACGATGGGTGTCGGCGATTTTTCTCCAACAGATCTTCGTAAAACACTTGCCGGTAAATCGGTATCAGTAAATCCCACTTTTTCTGCAACCACGGATGGTATGAAAGGAAATTCGAGTGTGAAAGACATCGAAGCTTTTTTTCAATTGACCTACCTCTATTTCACATCACCCAGAAAAGATACTTCCTTATTCCGCTCCTTCATACAAAAGAATAAGTCGCAGTATGCCAATATCAGTGCAAACCCGCAGGCAGCTTTTGTTGACACGATGTACAAGACACTATTCAACAATAACCCGCTTGCACCTGTAACTGTACCCAATAGTGCGAACTTTGATAAGATAAACCTTGACAGATCACTTGCAATTTATAAAGAGCGGTTCAGTGATGCCAATGGAATGAATTTCATTTTCGTCGGTAGTTTCCAGGAGAAAGATCTGCTTCCTTATATTGAAAAATATATTGGCAGCCTTCCCGCCACAACAAAGAAATTCACCTATACAGATAATAAAGTGAGACCGGTAAAGGGGAAAAAGTTGTTGCAGGTGAATCGCGGAAAAGAAGACAAAAGCCTCATTCTTGCTTTTTATACGGGAGAAGTCCCTTATAGTGAATCACTGGAAATGAAAGTCAATGCAATGAGTGAGATCCTCAATATTCGGATCATAGAAGAATTGCGTGAAAAGGTACAGGGCATTTATGGTGGAGGAACTTTCGGCGGCATCGAGAAAATCCCTTATGCCAATTACAGCTTTGTATTACAATTGCCTTGCGGTCCTGAAAAAGTCGACACGTTATTGAAAGCGGTATCTAAAGAATTCGAAATGATCGCAAAAAAAGGTCCTGAGAAGGGATATCTCGATAAGGTAAAGCAACAGTGGAAAGAACAATATAAAACAAACATCAAAGATAATAATGCGTGGTTGAGCCAACTCCTCCTATGGAAGGAACAGGGTGGAGATCCCAAACGGTTTACGGAATATGAAAAATATGTCGATGCACTGACAGTAAAAGATGTGCAGGATGCAGCCAAACTGGTCTTAGACGGCAACAACCAGTTTACTGCGGTATTGATGCCTGAAAACTTTGCTGGTAAATCAGTGGCCGGCGGAATAATTGGAAACAGAAGGGTAAATATTCAACAGACGATAGAGCTGGAAAAAACAGATTTCACGATTGATCTGTATGATAACGGAGAAATTGATGGAGACATTGTAACTGTTTATTTCAATGGCCAGGTAGTCGCAGGAAAACAGAAATTGACGGATAAGGCGATCACATTAAATCTCAAAGCAAATCCGAATCGCAGAAATGAGCTTGTTATGTATGCAGAGAACCTGGGAAGTATTCCACCTAATACGGCTTTGATGAAAGTTAAAGCCGGCGACAAGATATATGAAGTTCGACTGGAATCAAATACGGAACAAAGCGGTGGCGTGTTATTCCGGATTAAATAATTTGAAAGCTATCAATTAAAAGACCCGGCCTTGCGCCGGGTTTTTTGTTGCCGCTGCAAAATATGTCACTGCTAAGTGAAACTGTATATTGCATTGCCAACGTATCAAGCCAATGACACAATTGCCCCGGTCGAAGTCATTCTCCTTTATTGCTTTTCTTTTTTTAGCCGGCGCTGCTGTTGGAATTTTTTTTCAGTTTTATTTTCACAAGTTTATGAATGTTGATACACTTTCTTATATCAACATCGCCGAATTGTATGCAAAAGGGGAGTGGTCGCTGGCAATCAATGGATGTTGGTCACCGTTATATTCCTGGATCCTTGCGATTTTAATGAAACCCGGTATCGATCCGCTCGCGGCGTGTTACCTGTTGAATTTTATTAGCGCCGCCACGTGTGTTTATTTTTTGTTCCATATCAGCAAAAGGTTACTCACAGACCCTGTAATTTTTATTCTATTCAATCTGTTTTCCGTTTTTTACTTCCTCAATCAATCGCTTTCTGCGCTTACGCCGGATTTGATGGCGACGGCTATCACGCTTTTTTTCTTTGACATTTTATTGCGGGATATCTATGCCAACTCTTTCAGGCTGCAACTGTTTGCCGGCGTTGTTGCTGCCTTCATGTATTTCGCCAAGTCTTATAACTTTTTGTTCGTAACGGCATTTCTATTTCTACTGATAGTTATATCATTCATCGGGCGAAAAAAGAAGGAGCCTAAATACAGGGCGCTGTTTAACACATGGCTCGTGTTTATCACCATTTCTTTATTATGGATCATTCCACTCAGTATACATGAAAAGCAGATCACTTTTTCAACAGCAGGTCGCTATGTATATAATTTTGTACATCCGGATAATAACGATCATCCCGCGTCACTTCATATCATTCCACCACCATACCCAGAAGCCTATAGTGCATGGATCAACCCGGTTCATCACCTGGATTCCATGACATGGTCTCCCTTTCAAAGCCGGCGAATGTTTCACCATCAGGTGCAATTGATCCAGCAGTCGATTTCATCGTTGATCGTGATCACCGATAAACGGTTGCTCAAATTTTCAATCATGATGGTCATCCTTATCATTTGTTTTTTTTCAGGCAAAGTGCGGGCATCTATAAACAGATCGGATCTTTCATTGATTTTGATAGCGATGATCCTTTATCCGGTTGGTTATCTACCAATATTTGTGTTTGAACGATACGTACTGATCAGCGTTGTTTTTTATCACCTGCTTTTTTTTACCTGGTACAGGCATTGCTGGTTTCTGCTACCGTTAATCAACGTAAATATTTACTTTTCGGCGCTGCCCTGTTGATGGTGATTCCTGCCGGAAATTATGCATACAGTGCCTGGAAACAAAAGTCATATGATTACCAGATCTATCGTGCTTTTCACCAGCAACGTGATGAATTTGCTTTTTTAACAGACAGAAAAATCGCATCATCCAGAAGTACGCAAGTGCTTTGCACACAACTGGCTTACCTGTTTCATTGCCACCTGTACGGAATTTGGTCTGAACAGGATCATCTGAAGGCAAAGTCATTGAATGTAGAGTACATTCTGAGTGGAGAATCAATTCAGTATCCGGGCCTCAATTCAGAAGGAATTATTACGGTAAGTGGGTACCCTGTTTATATTTATCGTGTACAATAAATAAAAATGGAAAATGTAAAAATCCGTGGGGACTTTACATTTTCCTTGAAGAGAAAAAATTAACCTAAACCCGGTCCGGTCTGATTGCTGTTCGGCATTCTCCGTGTACTCGGCAATGGTTCAAGATCAGAATCCAACGGACCTGCATTTTCTTTGTCACTGCGCTGACTGCTTCCGGAACCGGAAGTGTTCCTTTCATTCAATGCGCGCGTTGTATCTGCAGAATTTTTATCTGATTGCTGGTCATTCTGCTCATCCCAGTTTTCATTGCTTTGCTGACCTTTTTCAGGCTTGCGGATATCGTCATCTTTTTTTGGCATAATAAAATATTTAAGGTTAAAAATTCATTTCTGATCTAATCTGGTTCTCCTGTTGGAAGGTTTTGCTGGTTTTTATCGAGTGATCCGGTACTGCGTATGGGATTATTTGGCTGATCTTCATCATAGCCCCGATTGGAATTGGTTTCATGTTTAGGGGTTGCCGCGGAACCCGATTTAGGCCTTTGCGCCTGCGCCTGTTTCCCCTGTTCTTCTTCATCACGGAAATGAGGATCTTTTTGTTCCCGGTCTTCCCCGGTAGGAGATTTACTTGCTTTGTTAGACATATGCGTTGCTTTACAGAATGCCTGAAAAAACAATGCCGTGGTAATGCCTGAATTGAAACTGTAACCACGTCTCAATGTGGATTGGTAATCATCTGAAAAGCCCCATGCAGAGGAACGCCTTCTACAACAAGAAGTGCCAAAAAAAAGCCCGCACAACTGCGGGCTGAAGAATTTGGTATTTTTTAAGCGATGGTGATACTTTTATCGAGGTATACATCCTGTGTAGCCTGCAATAGTTCGATGCCTTCTTTGAAAGGTCTTTGAAAAGCTTTGCGGCCGAGAATCAATCCCATGCCTCCCGCTCTTTTATTAATAACCGCTGTATAAACCGAATCAGTCAGGTCACTTGTTCCTTTACTTTCTCCTCCACTGTTGATCAGTCCTACACGACCGCTGTAACAATTCAGAACCTGGTAACGACAAAGATCAATGGGGTGCTCGGTTGTCAGCTTTTCATAAACCAACGGACTTGTTTTACCATGTTTCGTGGCCAGGTATCCGCCATTATTGGTTGGAAGTTTTTGTTTAATGATATCTGCCTGCAGTGTTACGCCAAGATGATTCGCCTGACCGGTCAGATCCGCCGATGTATGATAATCGATACCGTCAACTTTAAAACTGTTGTTGCGTGTATAGCACCATAAAATGGTAGCCATACCCAGTTCATGAGCCATTTCGAATGCTTCGCCCACTTCCTTTAATTGACGTGCACTTTCTGCACTGCCCCAATAGATCGTTGCACCTACAGCCACGGCACCCATATTCCATGCACTGCGGATGGTACCAAACATCGTTTGATCATACTTGTTGGGCATGCTGAGGAATTCATTATGATTGATCTTTACAACGAAAGGAATTTTGTGCGCATATTTCCGGCTCATAATTCCCAGTACTCCGAATGTAGATGCAACAGCATTGCAGCCACCTTCTATGGCAAGCTTCACAATATTCTCAGGGTCGAAATAAATTGGATTCGACGCAAAAGATGAACCGGCACTGTGTTCAATGCCCTGATCAACCGGGAAAATAGAGATGTATCCGGTATTTGCCATCCTTCCATTGTCAAACAAAGTTTGCAGACTACGCAATACAATGTTACTCCGGTTTGAATTTATCCAGATTTCCTGTACATGATCCGGTGATGGAAGTGTGAGTGTTGATTTATCAATAACGGGTGTATACTCGAGTAAATATTTTGCTTTGTCACCAAGGATATCAATTGTTTTCTTTACAGCCATAGTAAAATTTTGAAGTGTGCTTAAAATATAATGGGTGGCAAAGATAATTGTAAAAATTTAAGTGCACAATGTTGGTCATTGCGTGTTGCTTGTTGCTTGGAAAAGTTCTTAGTTCCTAGTTCTTAGTTCTTAGTTTAGTTTGGAAGTTTGGAAGTTTGGAAAAGTTTGGAATAGTTTGGTGAGAATATTGAAGCCAGCATTTTTCAGAAGTGGGATACCTGATACCTTACTGCCTACTCCCTACTGTCGACTGCCGACTGCCGACTGCTCCTGGCTTCCAGCGTCAATCTTCAAACCTTCCCATAGCTTTTTGTATCAGCAACAGGTTTTTCCGCAGCGTTTGTTTCATATGTTGTTTTACGATCTGACCCATGGAATTGCATTTTAAAAAAAGCGGGTTACCGAAAAGCCTGCCCAGTTCTTCGCGTAATTGCTGGATTTTCTCAGGCGTTGAAATAATATCTTTTGACATAATATTTAATAATTCCATAATCCGGTGCCTTGAAGATGCTACCCTGAACGCAACCATCGTTCTTTCTTCTGTCTGATATTGTTCTATCGAATCCTTATTGAGTAAACTGCTTGTCAGTTCAACCAATGCTTTATTTTCCTTAAAGAATTGAGGCCGGTAAAAATTTTTTCGTCCGCCGTACGATTGCTGGTCAAAATCAATTGCGCGAATCCTGTACTGGAAATCTTCAAAATCCGGTGTGATATCAACCACAAAATTGTATGAACGCATATCACCCAATAAACGGACAAAGCACCGTTCATTGAATTTTACGAATTCCTTCGCGAAGCGGATTTTATTCGTTTCTGTATGTTTCAGATAGGTTGAAATGAACATGTCGCCCGGAATTCCCGGTATATGTTCCTCAACGAGTGTTTCTTTTGAAGTGAAGTAAGTGATCCGGTTAGGTGATAACAAATGTTCGAGCTCCAGGCCATACACTCTTGATGCATCCGCCTGTTTGATATAGTAATGATCATAATTATCATTGTATTTGTTTACGATCCTTATCCGGAAGGGGTGTGAATTGCCAAAGGTGCAGTAATCAACACGCGCTACGTCGAGGTGCTTTGTGAAGGTGAGATCACCTTCTGTTTTAAGAATGGCATAGATCTTTACCAGTCCATCACGGATATAATCCCATTCTTTCATATCATACACGACTGTTTCCCATAAGGTATCTTTTCCGGCTTTATCCAATAGAGGCACTGAATAAGTTATTCGCAAAAGATCACGGTAGGTAACAGGCAGTTTTATTTCACGTCCGTGATGCTTCAGATAATTGCGCAAAAGTTCGACTACCGGAAAAATCGGCTTTTTCCGTGTAGGCTGTATGGGCTCATTGTTATGTAAGTAATCGTGTTGTGTATCCACCCTGAGACCGATTGTTGATTGAAATTACTGAAATGAAGATTGTGATTGAAGCAAGTATTAGCAAGACGGTGTTTGTTATTTCAATCTTTGCGCAGCTGGCGGAGATAAGCAGGTGTTTTCAGAAGCCGGCTCCCATACCAACTGAATAATTCACCATCCACGATATGGATATCTATCATAGGTAATTGTTTCGAAATTTCCACTTTATGCTTTTCTCCGAAATGAAA
>DATLDA010000381.1:0-3632 GCA_035526135.1 Flavitalea sp. | reverse complement strand
AACAAATGATTCGGGCAAGAATTCAGGTAATCGTTTACATAGATGCCATCTGATAATTCTGCAATTTCTCCTAAAACTGCGCATTCATGCAAGACCATTTTTATTAATTCCCTGTCATCCGGATCGTCATCGACCAACAGAATTTTCACTATATCCATCTGATATCACATTTTGGGACAAGTTAATTCCGAACACCGGGTAACATTCTGTTAAAATCACACGAAAAAAATGAATTAAGTGTTTTTCTGTAATAATACTTCGTGTTCCTACCTGTCAGATGCTAACGGTTGCGGTTAAGCTGGTTGTGGTTATATTGTTTCACGCCCGCCCGGCTGACGCAGTCGGACAGGCAAAGATGCAAAGGAAGCAAAGGCGCAAAGAAATTCCTATGTGGTCCTATGTATCTATGTTCCTATGTTGTTTTCATTTCTAAAATGAACAGATTCTTCGCGTCGTTGTATGTGTGATACTCTCCTTTTGTTAAACGGCACAACTGTGAAGCTTTAATCTTTGTGTGCTTTGTGTTTCTTTGTGTCCTTTGTGATCCTGTATTCACGCCGTGTCCGCTGTGGTTCGCTGTGTCCGCTGTGTTCCTATATTTTGAACCTTGATTCACTTGATTAAAGGATGTTCCTGATGGTTTACGTTGTTTGCGTGGTACTCACTTTTGGTTAAGAGACACCAGTCCACGAATCACTAATTTCGCCTGATGCGTGGATTACTTCTTCTCTTGTTCCTGCCTATCGTTTATATCAGTCACGCACAACAAAACCTGACAATAAAAGTAATCAGCGATGACAACAAAATTCCTGTCAGGGCAACGATCGGTATCAAAGGCACAATCGCAGGATATACCAGTGATTCGACAGGTTTCATTTTGATTTCATTTCCGGCCCCGGGCAACTATACACTGTTATTATCATCCATCGGATACCGGGCAAAAGAAGTCCCTGTTTCAATTCCACATCCGTCAGACACTCTGGAAATCGAATTGCAAAGAGAACATGAAGAACTCGACGAAGTAGTGATCCAGTCCACCCGGACCAGCCGCACGATCAAAAATTCTCCTACCCGTATTGAAGTGATCTCCGGAGAAGAACTCTCTGAAAAAGGAAATATGAAACCCGGTGATATCCGCATGATGCTCAATGAAAGTACAGGTATTCAAACACAACAAACTTCTGCCACTTCATTCAATTCATCAATCCGCATCCAGGGACTCGAAGGACGCTACACGCAATTACTGCGCGACGGATATCCTCTCTACTCTGGTTTCGCAGGTGGCTTATCCATTTTACAAATTGCGCCATTGGATCTCCGTCAGGTAGAGGTGATCAAAGGCTCTGCTTCTACTTTATACGGCGGTGGTGCGATAGCAGGACTGGTAAATCTTATTTCAAAAACGCCCGGAGAAAAACGCGAGATCAGTTTCCTCGCCAATGCCACTTCTGCACGGGGTCTTGACCTGAGTGGATTTTACAGCCAGCGGTTTAAAAAAACAGGCGTTACCATCTTCAGTTCGCATAACAGGAATGCCGCATTTGATCCTTCCGCTATCGGACTCACTGCTATCCCGAAATTCGAACGCTACACGGTTCACCCAAGAATATTCTTCTATGGAATCAGAACAACTGCGAATGCGGGTATCAGTTATGTCAGTGAAGACAGGATTGGAGGAAGCACTGCGTATATCCGGAATGGCGGTAACGGATTTTTTGAAAAGAACAATACAAGGCGTATTACCTCACAGGTGGAACTTGCCCACCCGTTTTCTGAATCTTTACTTCTCCGTTTGAAAAATAGTTACAGCCGTTTCAGCAGATGGATCATGCTGCCATCCTACCGGTTTGAAGCGATACAGCAAACATCATTTTCAGAAATAACCCTGAACTACCGACAGAAAAAATCAGATTGGGTTTTTGGAGCGAATTTTTTGACAGACGATCTGGAAGAAAATCGCATTACAGCAGACCCGGTTCGCGATTATCATTATACAACTTTCGGCCTTTTCATACAAAATGCATGGTCTGTATCCGAGAAGATGGTACTGGAAACCGGGTTGCGGGGAGATTATGAAAACCGGTACGGCTTTGAATTGTTACCCAGAATTTCTGCCTTATACAGGGTGTCTGCAAAATTGAGTACGCGCATAGGTGGTGGATTCGGCTATAAGACGCCTACTGTGTTTACCGAGGAAGCGGAACGCATCTGGTTCAGAAATCTGTTGCCCGTTGACCCGGATAAACTTAAAAATGAAAGATCAGTGGGTGGCAATTGGGATATCAACTATCGAAATACTTTCGGGGATTTCGAATTAAGCATCAATCATCTTTTTTTCTATACACGGTTAACAAAACCCCTTGAACTGAGTTCGACCTTCATGGGACAACGGGAATTTGAGAATGCTTCAGGGTATATTGATACAAAAGGAATTGAAACGAATGTGAGGTTGGTGTATAGCAACTTTAAATTATTCATCGGCTATACATTTACTGATGCCAACAAACAGGAGAAGTTTGCGATGAAATCTCCGCTGCTCCTCACCGCACGCCACCGGTTAAATAATGTGCTGATGTATGAAATTGAAAATAAATTAAAGCTGGGTGCCGAAGCTTATTACTTTAGTCGGCAGAACCTGAATGATGGCGCACAGGGAAGAGCCTATTGGATCAGTGGATTCATGGCAGAGAAATTGTGGAAAAACTTTTCCATATTTATCAATTTTGAAAATTTCACTGATACCCGTCAAACAAAATTTGATACCATTTATACGGGCACCATTGAAAACCCGATCTTCCGTGATATCTATGCACCGGTCGAAGGGTTTGTAGTGAACGGGGGAGTGAAGTTGAAGCTGTGATAGGGAGAAGATTTGTTTCACGGCAAGCAGAATTTCAGATTTTAGATTTGCGATTTCAGATTGGGTTAAAGGTTTAATCTTATTTGATGTTACAAGGGCTCAATTCATTTTGAATTGAAGTGCAAAATCTAAAATCGGAAATCTAAAATCTAAAATATTCACAGATCCTTCGCTTCGGACGCCGTGTTCATGTTCTTTACCAGCAACCAGCAACCATTAACGCAATTGCTATGATCAATGTTGATGATTTACATATTGAAGAAGAGATAAAACCATTGTTCGATTTCACCTACAATGTTTATTCAGCCAATGAGGTGAGGAATATCCTGTCTCAGACACTTCCATCCAAAGAAGAAATATTGGTCCGGCAACAGTTGTTGAAAGGGTTCATAGCGAATTGGGAAATACTAAAAGGCTATTCTTTTTACCGGTTCAATTTATCAGATGTATATGATTTTTTTGAAACTATATTGATAAGTTCTGTTTCAACCAGGAAACTTCGCCTGAGGTTTATGTTTTCCGAAAAGGCAAGAGAACAAAAAAGAGGAAAGCTGATTTTGTTTGTCCGTCTTTTTTATGCTATCAACAGGGATTATTTAACAAAGATCAACACCAGTGTTTTTCCGGCACCTTATGCCGCAGAGCTCGAAGAGATCAAAAATTTCTTTGTGGGGTTTGACCTCGATCGGTATGAAACGGCTTTCATCAAAAAAAAATTCCGCAGCCGTCATATGGTTGAACTGATCATTTTGATCACTGAAAAAATTGGAAA
>DATLDA010000269.1:0-2641 GCA_035526135.1 Flavitalea sp. | reverse complement strand
TCCCTGTAAAATAACCGTCGTTGAGAAAAAGTACTCCGGCTCATTCTGTGCCTGTAATTCCGGCACACGTTTTAAATACACCGGAAGATCTGGATATGTTGATTCAATCAGCAGGATAATCAGACATTGTTTGTATAGGAGACGCAACGTACGGATCCGCAGAATTTTATTGGTGGAGAGCAGTGATCACAAAACGATTGCAATGGATTCCGCAGCGTGTGTCGGTGCTGTGTACAATCGGGCCGGTACATACCTTTCTTCGTTTATCCCCCGGTGTTATGATGCGGTATTATATTTCGAAAAAGTGAGAGCCGTCAGGCGGCTTCTATTTTAAATCTGCTTCTGATTGTAAATATGTCGGATATTAAGTTCGTTTGTACAGGCCTGAAATTCAAAACACTATACTTATATTATTGTTTAGACATTAAAGAAGGCGGTTATCATGACGACGCTTTTTTTACGAGAAACATTTGGTCACGATGTAAATATTCAATAATTTTTTATCCTGTTTCATTTTCGTGAACGAATAAACCAAACTAATGATGCTTGTAAAATCTACTTGTATCCGGCTATTATTGTCCGGAGTTATGCTTCTCTTCGCCACCATGGCGATGTCCCAAAAAACAGTTTCCGGTAAAGTAACAGTAGGCGCCAATAAACAACCGATTTTCGGTGCTACTGTTGCTGTAAAAGGAACATCAGTTGCCACACAAACTAATGCGGACGGATTTTTTTCCATCAAGGCACCCAGTGATAAGAGTGTTTTGCTCATCACGTTTGTAGGCCATGAACCGCAGGAAATTCCTATCAATTCACGCGATGCCGTTGAAGTCACTATGAAAGAAACGACTTCTACGCTTACGGATGTTGTCGTGACCGGTTACTCATCACAAGCGAAAAAAGACATTACAGGATCTGTTGCAGTTGTCAATACAAAAGAACTGATTGCAAATCCCGGATCTAATGTGGAGAGCTTATTACAGGGCCGTGCGGCCGGTGTAACGGTAGGAACATCCGGTATTCCCGGCGCGGGATCGAATGTAAGGATACATGGATATAGCACATTTGGAAACAATGAGCCGCTCTATGTTGTAGATGGAACACGTGTCGGATCTATTTCCGACCTCAACCCCGGTGATATTGAATCCATGCAGGTACTGAAAGATGCCTCAGCCGCTTCTATTTATGGTTCTGCAGCGGCAGGTGGTGTGATCATCATCACCACAAAAAAAGGAAAGACTGGTAAACCCAGAGTCACCTATGAAGCTTATTATGGCCGGCAGACATTTACGAAGCGTCTGGACCTGGTAAACACTAAAGAATATGGAGATTACCTCTTCCTGTTACAAAAGAACGCAGGGCAACTTGATGCGTCAGGAAATTTTGCACACGGACAATATGCAGGCCCCACAGGAAAAAGCACTTCACCAATTATTCCGGCATTCATTTATGCAGGTGGTGGACTGACGGGTGGTAAATCCGGTGGCATTGCTGCAGGAGATGCTGCTGCAGATGCATCAAAATACAGTTTAAATCTGTTTGATGTGAATGGCCCGGGTACTTACCAGATTGTGGCCGCAAATCCAAATGGTACAGACTGGCTGGGTGCGATACTTCAGAAAGCACCGATGCAAAATCATCAGGTGACTGTATCGGGTGGTTCCGATGCAGCGAATTATCTTTTTGGTCTGAATTATTTCGATCAGGATGGAATCGTATATACTACGAAATACAAACGTTATTCGGTTCGAGCGAATACCAGCTTCACTATAAAAAATAAAGTCAAGATCGGTGAATTCTTACAGGTGAATTATATCGACAGAGGCGGAACCAATGCATTCGTGAATCAGGATGAAGGAAACCCCATTTCATTTTCTTACAGGGAACAACCCATCATTCCTGTTTTCGATATTAAAGGCAACTACGCCGGGACCCGCGGATCAAACCTCGGTAATGCAGCGAACCCGTATGCAAACCTTGACAGAAGAAAAGATGCAAAAGACAGAAAGATCGGTGTGATTGGAAGTGTGTTTGCCGAAGCATCCTTTTTACGCTATTTCACATTGCGGACCAATCTGGGTATGGATTATGGTAACAGCAGTAACTATGTTTTCCTTCCCCCTGTATATGAAAATGCAGAAGGCCGCGGTGGTAATGGATCATTCAGTGAAGGACAAAGCTGGGGATACCTGATGACCTGGTACAATACTTTAAGTTTCAACAAAACATTCCGTGACATTCATGAGATCAAGGCAATGGTTGGGACAGAAGTGGTACAGGAACAGGGCAGATCCGTTTCAGGAAATACCACAAACTATTTCAACTTCGATCGGAATTTCTGGCAGATCGGCGCGACGCTGAATCCCACTCCATTCGGAACAAGCAGTGAATACCGCAGCCGGAAATATTCTCCCATTATCGCCAAGGTAGATTACGCTTTCCGTGATAAATATTTATTCAGTGCGTCATTCCGCAGAGATGGATCGTCGGAAGCATTCGGTCCCACAAGCAAGTACGGAAATTTCCCGGCATTCAGTGTGGGCTGGAGGGTATCTGAAGAACCATTCTTCCAGAACATCAATGGTATCAATGACCTGAAGATCCGTGTTGGTTATGGTGTGTTGGGAAATGATAATATCAA
>DATLDA010000327.1:0-9426 GCA_035526135.1 Flavitalea sp. | reverse complement strand
TTTCCCAAATTTTATCGAATAATGTTTTTGACATTTTCTTTATCGAAAATTTATTATGAAGTGTTACTCTGTTATGCGATTACGGCGCGACGCTCGTATTCTTTTGCCATTGAATGGAGGTCTTCTTCCACTACTTCCTTTTTTCCATCTGCAATTTTTAAAAATTGCGGATACAGTACATCAATATCATTGCGCGTAAACAGATATCCCAGATTCTGGAACCGGTGCGCCAATGCACTTCGGCCGCTTCTGGCGGTAAGCACGATACGCGATCCGTCTGCCCCTACATCTTCAGGATTGATGATCTCGTAAGTAAGTGCATCTTTCAAAAATCCATCCTGGTGTATCCCGGAGGAATGAGAAAATGCATTCGATCCGACAATAGCTTTATTTGGTTGAACAGGCATGCGCATAGTATCACTTACGAGTCTGCTTACAGGATTCAACTGTTTTGCGTCAATGTCTGTATGGAATCCCAGATAAGAATGCTGCCTGATGATCATTACCACTTCTTCGAGCGAAGTATTCCCGGCTCTTTCTCCAAGACCATTGATGGTACATTCCACCTGCCGTGCGCCGTGAATCACACCGGATATAGAATTTGCTGTTGCGAGTCCGAGATCATTATGACAATGGCAGGAAATAACTGCCTTGTCAATATTTGGAACATTATTGACAAGGAATGCTATTTTATCTGCATACTGATGCGGCAGACAATAACCTGTTGTATCCGGAATATTGACAGTGGTCGCGCCAGCACGTATAACCGCTTCAATGACACGCGCGAGGTATTCATTATCGGTACGCCCTGCATCTTCTGCATAAAATTCAATATCATCCGTATAATTTCTCGCCCACTTTACACATTGTACCGCCCGCTCCAGGATCTCTTCACGCGTTGAATTGAATTTACTTTTGATATGAAAATCGGAAGTACCGATCCCTGTATGAATGCGTGGTCTCTTTGCATATTTTAATGCCTGGGCCGCCACTTCTATATCTTTTTCGACTGCTCGACTCAAAGCGCAGACCGTTGCATTTTTTATTACGCGACTGATCTCCTGAACAGAATTATAGTCACCCGGACTTGACACTGGAAAGCCTGCCTCAATAATGTCGACACCCAGTGCTTCCAGTTGTGTAGCGAGATCAAGTTTTTCTTTTGTATTGAGTTTGCATCCGGGGACCTGTTCACCATCGCGCAAAGTGGTATCAAATATGAAAATCTTGTTATCTGGCATATGAATAGTTTGAGGATGGTGGATGAAAGCAGGTTTGAATCTCTTAGCTGCGTTGATATACAATAAGGTACAACCTGCCTCCTGTAAATTATCCTTCCTTATTTGGGGCATGAAATCAAATTTGTAACTATTTTACATCGTTTAAATGTTCACATAAGGCTTAAAACCCTTGTCTGTCAGTGAGTTCAACGATTTTTTATTACGATGCCCAACAGATCCACGGATGCACTCTTTCAACTTATCAAGTCCCTCGAAAAGTCGGAAAAAAGGAACTTCAAGCTCTTTGTGAAGCGAAGTACCGGTTCCGAGGATCTTAAGGTCGTACAACTCTTTGATGCGTTGGATAAAATGACGGAATATGATGAAGTAGCGTTGTTGAAGAAAAATTCCGGCATTTCAAAGTTGCAGTTGTCTAATATCAAAGCAAGTTTATACCGGCAACTGCTGTCCAGCATGCGTATCATCAAGGATCAGGAAAACATCGATCTGCAATTGCATGAACAGATGGACTATGCGCGGATACTTTATAACAAGGGTCTTTATCTGCAGAGCCTGAAAGTACTTGACCGGATGAAAGAACTTGCCCGCAGTTATAACCAGGTTACCTACTTACTACAAGTTTTGTTTTTTGAAAAAAAGATTGAGGCATTGCATATTACACGCAGTATGCAGGATCGCGCGGATCAGTTAACCGGTGAAGTAAACCTCGTGAATGGAAGACTTGCCTTGATCAGTCTGCTGTCGAATTTGTCACTACAACTTTATAGCTGGTATATAAAAAATGGTCATGCAAGAAATGCAGAAGATACAAGGGCGATAACCACATTCTTCGAAGAGAATCTTCCTGCCAATACGGCGAAAATCGAAGGATTTTACGAAAAACTTTACCTCTTTCAAAGTTATTGCTGGTACGCTTTTATCCGGCAGGATTTCCTTCAATATTACAGATATGCCCAAAGATGGGTGGATTTGTTTGATCAGGAGCCGTTCATGATCAGTGTCGAAACTGCGCATTATATTAAAGGAATGCATAATCTCCTCGGCGCGCATTTTGATCTGCAGAACTACCAACGCTTCAATACAACACTCGAAGAATTCGAACGGTTTGCTGATTCAGAGATCGTGGCGCTCAATGACAATAGCCGAATACAGACTTTCGTCTACCTCAATATTTCGAAACTGAATAAACATTTTATGGAAGGCACCTTCACCGAAGGTTTAAAACTAGTCCCTTTCATAGAGGAAAAGCTGGAGGAGTATGGTTTGTACCTTGACAGGCACCGCATACTTGTATTCTATTATAAGATCGCTTCACTTTTTTTCGGCACCGCGGATTACGAAAGAACAATCGACTACCTGAATAAAATCATTAACTGGAAAGTTGATCTGAGAACAGATCTGCAATGTTATTCAAGGTTATTGCACCTCATTGCACATTACGAATTGGGAAATTTTGAACTCATCGAGTACCTTGCCAAATCAGTGTACCGGTTCATGTCGAAAATGCAAAACCTCAGTATTGTAGAGGAAGAGATTTTCCGGTTTCTGCAACGTTCATTACGGGTTTCACCACGACTACTGGAGCCCGAATTTGTAAATCTGCTCGACAGGTTGAAACGATTGCAACACGATCGCTTTGAAACCCGTGCATTTATGTATCTCGATATAATTTCGTGGCTGGAAAGTAAAATCAATAAAGTGCCTGTGCAGGATGTGATCAGAGAGAAATTTCTTGCTCATGAGAAGCATAAGAGTGCAAGCAATTCTTAGTTCTTAGTTCTAAGTTGTTGGTTGCTGATTGCTGGTTGTTGGTTGCTGGTTGTTGGTTGTTGGTTGCTGGTTGCTGGTTTGAATTTTTAATTTTTAATTTTTAATTTCTTGACCTGGATAACACAACCCTGGCCCTGGTATATTTCAGGACCTTTGATCGGTTTGATGGTTCCGTGTCTGCTCCTGCTAGGAAACAGAGCTTTCGGTATATCGTCTTCTCTCCGACACATTTGTGCAGCCTGTTTTCCGGCAAATATTCCCTTTTTTAAATACAAGTGGAAGAATGAAATCTGGAACCTGTTTTTTGTTGCGGGAATCATCGCAGGCTCTTTTATTACCATGTATTTTTTTCACGATCCGTCTCCTGTAAAATTGAACCCTGTTCTGACTAAAGAACTTCAAACATTTGGCATTACGAACTATACAAACATGGTACCGCGAGACCTTTTCAACTGGAAAATGTTGCTAACGGGGAAAGGTTTTGTACTTATGATTTTAGGCGGATTTCTTGTTGGATTTGGAACACGGTATGCTGGTGGATGTACATCGGGACATTCTATCATGGGCATCTCCAATTTACAGTGGCCGTCATTCGTAGCCACGCTTTGTTTTATGGCCGGAGGATTTTTAGTATCGAATTTAATTCTGCCGCTTATTTTAAAAATGTGACAGCGATGACAGGATCAATAAAAAACATCACAGCGTTTTCTCGTGAACAAAAAATTCATTTGGAGCAAACTGATTATGAAGTAGGCAACATTCACGAAACAATCGCTCCGGAATCAGTCTGGTACAATTTAAAATACCTGTTGGCCGGTACCTGGTTTGGAATTTTATTGATTAAATCAGAAGTGATATCGTGGTTTCGCATTCAGGAAATGTTCAGGCTTCAAAGCTTTCACATGTATGGAATCCTTGGATCAGCTGTGATAACAGGTATCATTTCTGTCTGGTTAATAAAAAAATTTAATATACGTACCATCCACGGCAAACCTGTTGATCTGCCTGTGAAAAAATTTCATCGGGGTCAGGTGGTTGGCGGTTTGGTATTTGGTTTTGGATGGGCACTCACCGGAGCTTGTCCCGGACCTTTATTCGCACAAATCGGTGCAGGAAATACTGTTATTATTATTACGTTGTTAAGTGCCATTGCGGGTACCTGGATATACGGGTTAGTAAGAGAATATCTACCCCATTAATGATATGCCACCTGATGTCCGGTTATTTCATGGGAACATCATCGTGTTTTTTATCTGCTGTAAATGCTGAGGATTGCTCTCTTTCGATAAGTTGCACAAATGCATTTGTCAACGCATTCAGTTGTTGATCGGTTTTCTCATCCGTTATCTCACCGTTACTATTAAGTTTTGACCGGATGAAAGAAATCAACAAGGTGGTTTCCTGAATGAGCTTTGCATTCAACGCCGTGAGAATATTCAGCATCGCTGCATGCGCTTTTTCTCCACCGGTTGATGCTGTAATCAATGCTGCCGGTTTTTCGCTCAGGCTACCGGAAGATACTGTCCAATCCAGTGCATTCTTAAAGGAGCCCGGCACTCCAAATGCATATTCGGGAGAACAAATCAGAATGCCGTCTGCAGCTGTAATTGCATTTCGAAACTCGATTACGGATTGAGCAGCCTCTTCATTTCCGTCGAAGTGCGGTAATGAAGCTATTCCGTTGTAACCTAACATCCGGATATGGCCGGGCAGCATTTTGCTTATGACTTTGATGATCCCTGCATTCGAAGAATCTTCACGAAGACTGCCGCATAAGGCTAAAATGGTAAGAGCTCTATCCATCATAAATCATTTGACTTGCATTGCGAATTGAGGAAAAAAATATTGAAAAGTTACCGACTACCCTATCACCGGTATCAAAGTAGAAAATATACATTCCTTGCGTGTTTCGTGTCAATTTTTAAAAAATTCTTTTCCGTTCAAATCAACAAATCCATTTTTACCATCCTGATAAACCTCTACAATTATTTTTCCGTTTCCTTCCTGCATGTATGGCATCGATGGATTGAAATTATTCAGTTGAAGCATCCGGAAACTGGATATTGCATCGTATTTCGGTTCAACAAGAATGTCAGGAAGAAATTTATTTCGTCTGAAAAGAAAGGCCCCTGTTTTATTTTTCTGATAAAGAACAAAACCATTTTTGACGGAAAACCAACCATAAATGTTATCATACCTGAATGGAAGGAGCTGTTGATCGGCTTTTATAATTCCATACTTTCCATCGAATTTGGCAATATATACACTATCGTACGCCGAACTATCGACAAACCTGATCTCCTCATAAACCAGCGGCACAACTACTTTATTTCCATTTGTTACTACACCTGCCTTTCCTTCATTAGTCACGATGAAAAATTCTTTGAAATGTGAATTCGGGACCGCTTCTACTTTGTCATAAATGAGTGGAACGATTTCTTTATACTTTTCGATGGAATAAACACCTGACTTCCCATTTTTTCGAACGATATAAAGCCATCCCATTCCTCTTGGAACTTCAATGTTGTCGTAAGAAGGCATTTGATAATAAAAAGAAGAGTCACTTGTTTCTAACATCTCCTCTACGGGCGGAGTAGCATCTACGATAATCTGTTTCTGTTCAGGCTTTGTAGGGAAACCTGTTATTAACTTCCCGTTTTCGATTTTGAAATAAATGGTTCTCTTTGAATTCGTGGCACTATACCAGGGATACTGTTCTGAATTAACGGAGTAAGCCATAGGAAATATCCACCTTCCTGTTTTTAAATTTATGACTCCCGATACTGAATTGTGGCTTGTTACGATACAATAAAAATCATCGATTGTCCGGAGATCCTTATACTTAGCAGGTAAAATGATTTTTCCGGATGGCAATTCAATCAATCCTTTATTCGCTCCTTTTGTTGCCGTTACATATGAATAACAACAATTCTCCAGGTGGTCATAAATTGGCGGAACAATTTCATTTCCTTCCCCATTCACGACACCAAACAGCTTTCCTTTACGAACCATCGCATATCCATACCAAAACGCATCCGCAACATCATACTGAGGAGTCACAATTATTTTGAGGTTTGTATCGGCATAACCCCATAATTTTCCTTCGCGATACGGAATCAAATAACGGGTTTGAGCATATGAAATTGAGATATATACGACAAGAAAAAAAAGAAGCAATACATATGACCTGGAAAAATAAAATGATTTCATATTGATTAGTGAAACATTTTACTAATGTATTCAACTCTCCTGTTAAAAAGTAATGCGTATGTTACTTCGATATGAAAGGCAATAATAAATTACTATTGCTGCGAGGTCGAAAATGCAAAAGCCCGTAAACTAGATGTTACGGGCTTTGATACAGATCCTCTGAGTCGGGGCGGCAAGATTCGAACTTGCGACCTCCTGGTCCCAAACCAGGCGCGATAACCGGGCTACGCTACGCCCCGAACAAAATTTTTCCGGTATACTTCTCACATGCGGCGCGAAGGTACAGGTTCCGGTCGAATTATTCCTGTGCGGTGAGGGAGGGATTCGAACCCTCGGTACAGTTTAACCCGTACGACGGTTTAGCAAACCGTTCCTTTCGGCCACTCAGGCACCTCACCGGCTTTTTTGGGAGGGCAAAAATAGGAGTAAAAGGCTGAAGTTTAAAAAAGTTTCGGGAAAAGTGTCAGCTATTGGCTGTCAGCTATGAGCGTCAACTAAGGAGCTTGATCAGGCGTCAATATTTTTTGACAAAAAATGATAGTGAAGTTCTTATTTAATGTCTTGGTAGGATTGCTGACTGCAGACTGCTGACAGCCTAAATTTACATTGCTGCCAACTGTACTTTCTGTTGCAGCTCCACGACGCTTTCGCGGAAAGTGCTATCTGTATCCATAAGGTCTTTCACTGTCTGGCATGAGTGAATAACGGTGGTATGGTCACGACCTCCGAAATGTTCACCTATTGTTTTCAAAGAATTTTTTGTAAAAGCTTTGGCGAGATACATTGTTATCTGGCGTGCCTGGACAATTTCTCTTTTGCGGGTTTTCTGCAATAATTTATCATAGGGAACGTCGAAGAATTCACATACCATTTTTTGAATGGTTTCGATGGTAATCTCTTTACTGGTTGTCTTCACGAAATTTCTCAGCACGCGTTTAGCCAGATCAAGATCGATTTCACGCTTGTTGAGCGAAGATTGTGCCAATAAAGAAATTAATGCGCCTTCCAGTTCTCTTACATTGCTGTTAATATTATAAGCGAGGTACTTGACAACCTCCTTCGGCATTTCAAGTCCATCATTTTTCATTTTTCTTTCCAGGATTTCTATGCGCGTATCATAATCCGGAATCTGAAGATCCGCACTAAGGCCCCATCTGAACCGACTTAACAATCGTTCCTGAACACCTTCAAGGTCTTTAGGAGATTTATCAGAAGTTAAGATCAATTGTTTGCCACTTTGATGTAGATGGTTGAATATGGCGAAGAATGCATCCTGTGAACGTTCAGCACGATTGAAAAACTGCACATCATCTATAATAAGAACATCCACCAGTTGATAGAAATGAATAAAATCGTTGATCGCGTTATTGCGACTATGGTCCTGAAATTGGTTGATAAATTTTTCGGAGCTCACGTACAATACAACTTTATTCGGCTGTGATCTTTTGGTATCATTGCCAATCGCCTGAGCAAGGTGTGTTTTACCAAGTCCAACGCCACCATAAATAACAAGCGGATTAAATGAACTTGTGCCTGGTTTATCTGCTACGGTTTTTCCAGCACGGCGCGCGACCCGGTTGCAATCGCCCTCAATAAGATTTTCAAAAGTGTAAATAGGATTTAATTGGGAATCGATCTGCATTTTTTTCAGACCAGGAATTACAAAAGGATTCTTTACTGGGTTATGTATGATAAGTGGAAAATCCATTTCATTATTGGAGAAGGTTTTATAACCGTGCGCCGGAACATCCATCGTCAGAGGTTTGTTTTGATGATTTCCACTGTCAACCATGATCCGGTATTCCAATCTTGCCTCCTTGCCGAGTATACGCCGCAAAGTCTTTGCCAATAAATTAACGTAGTGCTCTTCGAGGTACTCGTAAAAAAACTGACTCGGAACCTGAATGACTAAAATATTGTCTTTTAATTCTACAGGTTGTATCGGTTCGAACCAGGTTTTGAAATGCTGCCACTCAACAATGTCTTTAATTACTTCTAAACAATTGCTCCAAACTTTATCAAAAGACTTAGCCATTATTGATTGAGCAGTTTTTACGTTGAGTTAAGAGTTGAACTTTAAAAAATCAGAGTTCTTAGACCACTTGCAATTTTCTTCACAAAAAAAACTTACGCAGGGGGACGAATATCACATGTTTTTTTTAAAAAAAAAATTTTTTATTCACTCGATTTTTTTTGAATAATAATCGACTTGTAATCAATCAAATTTTTTCTTTTGTTCTTGTAAAAATTGAAGTCAAGTCGTCCCAAAAGTATTCCTGCCCATCCGACCTGATTGATAATTACATCATTTCCGATTTTGTTTTTTAAGGAAACAGGCGCATCCATGAAAGTATGTGTGTGTCCGCCAATAATCAGATCAATGTTCTCACTTTCTTTTGCAAGAATTTCATCACTTACTTTATTATCTGCGTATTTATACCCAAGATGTGAAAGACATATCACCATATCACAATTTTTTTTATGTTTCAAATTATACGCCTGCACATTCGCATGCTGTACAGGATCCAGATAACGCGTATTTCCCGCAAGCTGGTCAGGCACAAGTCCCTTCAATTCAATTCCAACTCCGGTGACACCAATTTTTAATTGTCCTTTTTTGAAAATCGTATAAGGCTGATATTTATTTTCAACCGGTGTTGAAGAAAAATCATAATTGCAAATAATGAGTGGAAAAGAAGCATGATGCCATTGTGTCGCAAAATTTTCAAGACCCGCGTCAAAATCGTGGTTACCCATAGTGGATGCATCGTATTGCATCGCCGTCATTGCTTTTATCTCGGGCTCGCCTTTAAAAAAATTAAAATATGGTGTGCCCTGAAAAATATCACCGGCATCGAGCAGTAATACATGTTCTTCTTTTTTCCGGATGGTACTGATCAGTGCAGCGCGTGCGGCAACACCCCCCAATCCCTGATTACGACTTCCATCCATCGGAAAAGGATCAATGCGACTATGAACATCATTGGTATGAAGGATGGTAAGTTTTTGTTGCGGCAACACATCATCCATTTCATCTAAAAACCTGCCTGATGTCAGCAATCCACCTGCTGCGAGTGCAGATTGTCTGATAAAGTCCCTTCTTTTGGTTATGCTGTTCATTCTATTATTGTACTACTGTGATTCTATTGTCTAAAATTGCCTTGATACTCTTTCCTTCTTTTGTCTGGGCTGAAAAGTATTCCAG
>DATLDA010000316.1:0-8445 GCA_035526135.1 Flavitalea sp. | reverse complement strand
TCCGGACACAAACATGCCAGAAACTTCATGGGAACCGCCATCAGCAAATATCAGCGGCTCCTGCAATAATTAAAAGTGTTTTGTACGGTTTGAATCAATGTTTTTCTACCCTTTCTTCTGCTCTTTTACCCATGCATCTTTCAAAGTGACCGTCCGGTTGAAGATCATTTTGTCTTCTGAACTTTCTTTATCAAGACAAAAATATCCTTTACGCAAAAACTGATAGCGCTCTGAAAATTTTGCGTTCGCAACACACGGTTCGGCATAAACGTTTCTGACAACCTGCAACGAATCAGGGTTAATATAATTTTTGAAATCTCCTTCTTCACTGTTTGGATCTTCCACACGGAATAACCGGTCATATAGTCTCACTTCCGCGGAAACGGCATGTGCTATACTTACCCAATGCAAAGTACCCTGAACTTTCAATCCGGAAGTATCAGAGCCGCTCTTGCTTTCGGGTATATATGTACAAAGAACTTCGCTTATTTTACCCGAATCGTCTTTAATTACGCTTTCACACCGAATGATATAAGCATTCTTCAGACGCACCATATTGCCGGGAGATAACCGGAAATATTTTTTCGGTGGATTTTCCATAAAATCTTCCTGCTCTATGTATAATTCCCGACCAAAGGGAACTTCACGATGAGTGGAATTTGCATCTTCCGGATTGTCCTCCCCCCTGAGCATTTCTTCATTCATTAACGGGTAATTGGTAATAACAATTTTTAATGGATCAAATACTACCATACGACGAAGGGAAATTTTATTCAGGTGTTCGCGCACACAAAATTCAAGAAGTGATACATCGATCAGGTTTTCTCTTTTTTGTACTCCGATGCGGTCACAAAAATCGCGCAACGCCGTTGCGGTGAATCCTCTTCGTTTTACTCCTGAAATCGTCGGCATGCGTGGATCATCCCACCCTGATACATACCCGTCATTGACCAACTGTAACAGTTTTCGCTTACTCAAGACCGTGTAAGTGAGATTGAGTCGTCCGAATTCATATTGATGGCTGGGGAAAATATCGAGTTTCTCTATAAACCAATCATACAAGGCACGATGAGGAATAAATTCAAGGGTGCATATTGAATGGGTAACTTTTTCAATCGAATCACTCTGTCCATGTGCAAAATCGTACATGGGATAAATGCACCAGGTATTGGCTGTACGATGGTGATGCGCATGTTTTATCCTGTACATTAACGGATCACGTAAATGCATATTCGGAGAAGTCATGTCAATCTTAGCCCGAAGTGTACGACTACCATCCGGATATTCACCATTCTTCATTCTTTGAAAGAGGTCAAGATTTTCTTCAACACTTCGATTTCGGAAACTACTTTCTTTACCGGCTTCTGTGGGGGTTCCTTTCATTTCTGCGATCTCTTCGGCAGTAGAATCGTCAACATATGCGAGCCCCTTGCGGATCAATTCCACCGCAAACTGGTACAAATTGTCAAAATAATCAGATGCGTACAGTTCATTCTTCCATTCGAAACCCAGCCATTTCACATCTTCCTTAATGCTGTCAACATATTCAGTTTCTTCGGTAACAGGATTTGTATCATCGAACCGAAGATTTGTATACCCTCCGTATTCCAATGCTAAGCCGAAATTCAGGCATATGCTTTTCGCGTGGCCAATGTGCAGGTACCCGTTCGGTTCCGGGGGAAACCTTGTTACAATTGATTTATATTTCCCCGTTTGAAGGTCTGCTTCTATCACCTCCTCAATAAAATTCAGGCTTTTTATTTCACTCATGATTGCAAATGTAAGGATAGAATGGGGATGAGGCATTCAAGGTACGATGTACGATGTACGAGGTACGAAGTAATATTTTAGATTTTAGATTTGCGATTGCAGATTGTAAGAAGTTTTGAAGTAGCAACTAGTAACGTAACCAGCAACTAAGAACTGAGAATTAAATTTCATCGCTTCAAAAACTTTCCCTGGAGTAATTTTTCCATAATCTCATCCCTTGAAGTACGGCTGATCGGAAGCGAATGGGGGCCTATACGTACTTCATTTCCTTCAATACTATCCACTCTGGCAAGGGAAATAATATACGATTTGTGAATTTTAAGGAAACTATCAGCAGGAAGATGCTCCTCTACACTTTTGAAGGTTAAATAGGTAATGAATTTTTTTTCTTTGGTATGAATGGCAACATAATTTTGTAAAGCTTCCGCAAAAAGAACATCATGGTAATAAATCTTAACGAGCCGGTTATCACTTTTGATAAAAAAATAATCCTCTCCTCCTTTTGGCGTTTGTGTTGCCTTTGCCGATTCT
This sequence comes from Flavitalea sp., assembly GCA_035526135.1. Classification (GTDB taxonomy): domain Bacteria; phylum Bacteroidota; class Bacteroidia; order Chitinophagales; family Chitinophagaceae; genus Flavitalea. Next base: position 6,144 of record DATLDA010000316.1, on the reverse strand, counting down.
AAGAGTTGTCGTGCTTTCAATACAGCCTTTAGAAATCTTTCAAATGAAAAAGGCTTAAGCAGATAATCGACCGCATTTAATTCAAATCCATCCACTGCAAATTGCGGATAGGCCGTTGTAAAAATGACCAGTGGAGGATTTCTGAGAGACCGCAGAAACTCCATACCTGAGATCTTTGGCATTTGAATATCGAGGAAGAGGAGATCAATCTTGCCGTTACTGATCGCATCCATTGACTTTATCGGGTTGTCGAACTCTCCTTCGAAATGAAGAAATTCTACATCCTGGATATATTCTTTCAGTCCCTTCCGGGCGATCGGTTCATCGTCAATGATGAGGCAGTTCAGCATAAATTAATTGACACTTAGATGGAGCGCCACTTTAAAGGTTGAATCGTTGTTGATAATATCGAGCGTATGTTTGTCTGCATACAGCAATTCAAGTCTCCTCTTAACATTTTTCAGTCCGATGCCCCCCGGAGGTTCAATGGAATGCTGATGATTTTCTTTTGAATTTTCTACTACAAAAGTGAAAGTACCGTTATTGCGCTGTAATTGAACATCCACAAAATTCTTCCCGTTGGAATGGTGCGAAATATGTTTGAAAGCATTTTCAACAAAAGGTATCAGCAACAAAGGGACTATACTGAATCCACGCACATCATTTTCAATTGCCACATTTACATGATAATTGTTATCCTTTCTTAATTGCTGCAATTTTATATAGTCCTTCAAATAAGAAACTTCTTTTTCAATCTCGATCTTATCTGCATTGCACTCATAAAGCTGATATCGCAACAGATCGGAAAACTGAAGCAGTGTATTTCGTGCTTCGGTATTTTGTTTATCAATCAAAAAATAAATTGAATTCAGCGAATTGAATAAAAAGTGAGGATTTATCTGCGATTTAAGAAATTTCAATTCCGTTTCCGATTTTTCGATCGCTATTTCGGTTAACCTGCGTTGCGACCGTAGATAATCATTGATCAGTCGCCAGGCTGCCCCGGTTGACACCAGAAGAAAGAGCGGAATAATATTATCATATACTCTTGTTTTGAAATTGTCGAAAGAATTGATACCGGGATAAATCAATTGTACAACAATGTGCAGCTTCAACAAACCGAGTCCAAAGATCAATACCAGGTAAGTTGAAAAAAATAACAAATATTTTTTGGTATACAGCAGTTTTGGAATCAGAAAATAGTTGGTTATATAAGTCAGCACCATCAATACAGCTACCTTGACGGCAGTGATTACCCATGGAGAAGAAGCACCCGCGTAATCTGTTGACCTGAAGAAATGCCATCCCGCAAAAAAAAGCGACCAGAAGAGCAGGTGATGCAATTTATACTTCGATAAAGTTGTCCACCATTTCATACCTAAAATAAATATACAAAAACCAGATGGTTCCCCGCTCTTACACAAGCAGCGGGCTTTCCTTGACCAACTGCAATTGATAAGCTGAAGCAATTCTTCTCTTCGGTTGTCAAGCGAAAGATGCGGAACATGTAATTCATTTGTAATACGGACAGAAACAAAGTCTTTTTGTGCAAATGGTTATTATGAAAATTTCAATGCTTCTCTCTGCGTGCCTGCTTATTTCATTCCAGGTGGCAGTCGCCCAACCGGTTCCTCCGCAAAAACTGAAATTGTTTATTGAATGTCAGTTTTCCAATTTGTGCGATCTTGATTATATACGTCGGGAAGTCGTAATTGCGGATTATGTCAGAAACCCGTACCAGGCCGATGTTCACATTCTCATCACAAGCAGAAACACCGGCGGTGCCAGCCAGGAGCATACAATTCTTTTAACAGGCAAAGGACTATTTTCTAAACTTCAGGATACATTGAATTTTCATACTCCGAATGTTGGCACTGAAGCTGAAACAAGAGCAATATTTCTCAAAAAGTTGAAAGTAGCACTAATCCCGTTCCTCATGAAGAACGGGGATTTTTCGAAACTGGAAGTGTCTTTTAGTGCCACGGACACCCTCACACACACCACTTCAGATAAATGGAAAAGCTGGGTATTCAATGTAGGGGGAAGAATGCGCCTGAACGGAGATAACAATTATAATGAACATTCGATCGGTACAAATATCAGCGTCGGAAAAGTCACCGAAAAGTTCAAGACCGGGTTGTATTTATTTCAAAGCTTATCAAAAAATGCTTACAGATATCTTGAGGACAGTCAAAAGATCGTGTTCAAAACTTCTAATCGATATGTCAACGTGAGACATGAATATGTCAGGAGTTTGACTCCCAAGTGGTCAACGGGGTATGAACTTGCCTATACAAAAAGTACTTATGATAATTTTAAATCGTCGTGGGATTTTTATGCGGGTATTGAATACAACATTTATCCTTATAAAATTTCTAATAGTAAATTCCTGGCGCTGCGTTACAGACTCAATGCGGAACACCGGAATTATTATGAAGAAACACTTTATGATAAAACGACCGAATTACTATTCTCGAATGAACTGAGCCTCTATACATCTTATGCCCAGAAATGGGGAAGTGTCAACGGATCTCTATCGTGGTACAATTATCTGCACGACCTGTCAAAAAATGTACTTGCATTTAATGCCTATATGGAAGTACGGGTGGCAAAAGGGCTTTCCTTGACTTTTGAAGGAAATGCAAGTAGGATCAATGATCAGCTACATATCGCAAAATCGGGTGCCAACAGCCAGGAAGTGTTGCTTCGCCTCAAAGCTTTATCTACGAGCTATAATTATTATACTGGTTTCGGAATCAATTACCAGTTCGGTTCGGCACTGAATAATGTCGTCAACACACGATTTACTAACGGAAGAATGTATTAATATTCAAAATGTTTATTTTATGAAATCAAATTTATCTGTCATTTTATTTTTTATGCTGAATGCTGCCTGCACAGGTAATCACCCACAGGCACAAACGAATTCCGCTACAGATCAGAAAGTAGGAGGAAGATGTGAGGGATGTGAAGCGATCTATGAATCACCCGTACCTTTTGCAAAACTCATCTATGCAGATACGTTGGAAGATTTCAGACGCGGGAATGTTTTACTTGAAATTTCAGGCCATATCTTCAAAATAGATGGTAAGACACCGGCACCCGGGGTGGTGTTTTATATCTACCATACTGATCATACAGGCGTATATCCGGTCCGGGGAAATGAAAAAGGATGGGCCCGGCGGCATGGCTACTTACGGGGTTGGGTGAAAACGAATGAAAAAGGAGAATACAAATTCTATACTGCAAAACCTGCACCTTATCCGGGAAGAAAAAATCCAGCCCACATACACGGTGTAGTCAAAGAACCGGGATTGAATGAATATTATATTGGTGAATACTTGTTTGACGGAGATCCGCTCTTAACTACCGAGGCAAAAAAATCAACTACTGAACCGGGAGGGAACGGGGTAGTAAAATTAACTAAGAGTGGCGACCGACTCATTGTACAAAGAGATATTGTTTTGGGAAGAAATGTTGCCAACTATCCAACTGCCCGATATACGCCTGAACATGAATCGGGCCTCGCGCTAGGTGCAGACTGCCCGGCCTTTGATCCATATCATGTTTCCGGACCTGATAAAAACAGTAAAGCCTGTCCCATGTGCAAATATGGCCGTGGACAAGGTATGATGGTTTGGTGGAACGAATCTTCTCTTGATCCGCTCGCTCCTTTACTAACACAACTTGAGAACGAAATCCAAATATCCGGTTATGACAAACTTCGTGTGTTTGTGATGTATATGAATAAGGAGAGGAAGCGCATTCCCGATGTACAGCGATATCTGCAGGCATTTGTTCGACAATATCATTTAAATAAGCTCGCTGTTACATACATCCCATCACCCGATGATGGCGGGACGGCTGGTTTATACCAGATAAACGGTAAAGTTTCCAATACGATTTTGATTTATCATGGTAGAAAAATAGTAGATAAACATATCGATTTTGATCCATCACTCGGCATGGGTCCCTTATTAGCTAATTTGAATTTATAATTAAAGCCATGAAAACAATTAAAATCTTTCTCATCTTACTTTGTTTTTCAAATTTTTCCATTGGCCATCCGGGGATAGGCATTGTGCAGGATTCAAAAGGCAACGTTTATTATACTGATCTTACCCAGGTATGGAAAATCTCACGAGATGGTAATAAAAAAGTGGTGGTCCCCAATGTACATACTCATGAACTTTATATTGACCACAATGATAATTTGTATGGAGAGCACGTCTGGTATAATGGAGAACGTGCAGATACATGGGGGCACTATGTTTGGAAAAAAACCCCGGATGACAAAATAGAAAAAATAAAAGGGCCGTTGCCGGGCTTCCTGGAAGATTACAGTTTCATTCGCGATTCGGCAGGAAATATGTATTGGGTAGAAAAGTTTACAGTCAGTCGTTTTAAAAAAAGATCAGCGAGTGGAACGGAAACCATCGGCGAAGGGCGTTTCAGGAATATACGATGGATGTCGAGCACCCGATCCGGAGTGCTCTATTTTATGGATATTGACAGATTGTACAAATTGAAGGAAGGAAAGTTTGCCCTGCTCGCTGATCATCTCAATGAATCAACCTCGCCTTTCAAAATTATTGGCGAAATACATAATGCTTATGGGATATGGACGGATGCTTCTGAAAATATTTATGTGGCATTACATGGAGGACAAAGAATAAAAAAAATTACTCCGACCGGGATCATAACAACTTTTCTTTCTTCACCTTCACCCTGGTCACCTACAAATGGGTTGTTTGACAAAGACGGTAACCTGTACCTTCTTGAATATACTTTAAAGGGCGATGCAAGGGTGAGAATGATCCGGAAAAATGATTTCATAAAGAATGTTGCCATAATAATTTCACCTTTCAATCACGCAACGCAAGCCTTCTTTGCAGGAGCGCTCGCAATTTTACTTTTTTTAGTAAGCGCTGTGTTTATAAGGTTTTCTTTACATGCGGGAGCCAAACAAAAGACTACCGATACGAACCATATTGCTACCATATTCTAAAGCCAGCTCGTAGTCACTGCTCATTCCCATTGAAAGGAAAGTGAAGTTGATAAGCTGAGATTTTTTCGAAGCGAATTGCTGATAAAGTTTATGCAGGGAATCAAATTCCTTTTCAAGCACTTGCTGATCTTCTGTAAAGGATGCCATCCCCATCAATCCTTTGATTACTGCGTAGGATGTAGCTTTACTATTCTCCCGGCCTTGTATTTCCTGCAATATTTCGCCCAACTCGGTTGTGTCGAATCCGAATTTTGATTCTTCTTTCGCTATATGCACCTGCAAAAGGCAATCAATGGGTCTGTTTTGACGCGTACCCTCCTTCTCCAACTCTTTATAAATTTTCAAACTGTCAACACTATGAACAAGGGAAATAAAAGGAGCGATGAGTTTTACTTTGTTTGATTGCAGGTGACCAATAAAATGCCAGCGGATATCCGCGGGCAGTGCTGCATGCTTTACCAGAAGTTCCTGTACGTAATTCTCTCCAAAATCCCGGTGACCCAATTCGTACAAGGCCAGAATATCTTCCGCTGTTTTCATTTTGGAAACGGCAACAATTGTGGCCCGGTTGCCGATTTGCTCTCTGATTCGGAGATAATTTTCCTTATTGACCAGTGAAGTAAATTTTGAGAATAAAAAAAGAAATCCTATTGATATTTCTAAATAATGATGTGATACTATTTCAGAATTGCCCGGCTGATCACCATTCTTTGAACCTCACTTGTTCCCTCATAGATCTGGGTGATCTTGGCATCGCGCATAAGTCTTTCCACATGATATTCTTTCACATAGCCGTAGCCACCATGAATCTGAACTGCTTCTACTGTAGCCCACATTGCCGTTTCGGAGGCAAACACTTTCGCCATAGAGGAACTGAGCGCATAATCAATATTATTGTCTTTTTCCCACGCAGATTTAAGACATAACAAGCGTGAAGCATCGATGCGGGTTGCCATATCTGCCAGTTTAAATTGAATAGACTGGTGGTGCATTAATTCTTTTCCGAATGCTTTTCTTTCCCTTGTATATTTCAAACACAATTCATATGCGCCGGCCGCTATACCTAATGCCTGCGATGCGATACCAATACGCCCCCCCGCGAGTGTGCGCATGGCAAAAGTGAATCCAAAGCCATC
>DATLDA010000310.1:0-3998 GCA_035526135.1 Flavitalea sp. | reverse complement strand
TTCCAGAATTTGTTGTCAATTTCCTTCCGGTACGATTGACGTGTAATCACACCGATTAATACGAGGTACGAGAAATACTCCGGAATCAATCCGGTAGGCAAAACCTGGGAAGTATTAAGGATCCTTTCGGGTAAGACAATGAAGATGGAAATGAAAAATGTAAAATAGAAACCAAAGGAGGGGTAAATAATTCCCGCGAGGCATAAGAGGATGATTCCTGCGAACGCAACAATTCCCAGGCTGATCTTGTAGTCGACCAACACTGTTATAAACGACATTACAATTGTAAGAAGCACGAGAATGCCAATACCAACTGGAGTCGACATCTTCTTGGTAAGAAAATGATATCGGAACCATTCACTGGCAGAACCCGGATTTTTATGCAGCACATTCCTTTCCATGGGGACTAAAAGAACATAAACTTGACAAACATGCCAACCGTAAAAGCAAGAATAAAGAGAATGCTGATCAGTTCGTAGCCTTTATATTTGAAATCATTGTTTTCCATTATAATCATGGCTTTTCTTCCTTCTTATCTTCATCTTTTTTATATTCTGTGCTTTCGCGCGGGCTGATAAGGTCTGTTTTATAGTAAAGCGACGTATTGCCCACCCTTTCCGGTGATTTTCGTTTCAGTGAAAAAAGCCACCATGCTCCATTCCGGAGTGCGACGTTATAAAACATGATAGGCACTATAATTCCGAGCAGCATACCGGTGATCAGAAGTACGGGTACATTTGTGATCAGAAAAACTTTTGTCATAACAATTCTCGTCAATGACGTTACCATCAGGTGCATCACATAAATGAACAGGGAATGATAACCAATCACACGAAGAAGTCTGCCCACATCCATTTTCTGCAGGATGAATGAAATGTTCACAATAAATGCGCCCCCTACCAAAGCACACAGAATGTATAAAAGAGGGCGATGGTACTGAACGAAGTAATCATCGTTCGCAACGAGGTTCAGCCGGGTAAAATAATGTTGCAAGATGGCGAACAGCGGAAGGATCGCTAAAAAAAGCCATCGTGAAGTAAGAAGTTTATAATTGCGAGTATTGAGAATAAAATCCGCAAGCAGGTCACCGATCGCAAAGAAAAAATAAAAGAAGAAAATGTCAAAGAGTAAACCAATATTGACCTGAGAATAAAAAGCAAGTTCTGCAATTGAGAATAATACGATACCTACGATCAATTGATGCCAGGCTTTAAGTTTGGCATACACATGAAGAAATACGTACAGGATACATACAAAAAAGAGCGCATTCAAATACCAGAATTGTTCTATGTGCCGCGGATCCGTGATGAGATACAGGTAATCGATCGGTCTTCTGTCTGCGTTCACATAGGTGGCAAATAACAACTGAAGGGTTATTTGTAAGAACCCCCAGATCAATAATGGATAAAAGATCGTTGAGAACCGGTTGCGTACATATTCACTCATCCCCTTGGCGCGAAGACTCGCCATGAAAAAAATTCCTGACACAATAAAAAATAAGGGCATCCGGAAACTAAAAAAGAAAATATTAAAGTATTGAATCAAAGGATAAGATTCAATATCAAGACCACTGTTAGACAACCCTTCGAACACATGCCGGTAACATACCAGTATGATGCATATTCCGCGGGCATAATCCACCCACGGATAACGGCTTTTTCCCAAAACCTCCTTTGCATTAAATAAATAGTCTTTCACGGACATGCTACCGATTTAGAGATCAAGGTTTTCTTCTTCAACATAGTTCAGAACAGATCCTACAAACTTATCACCATTACTTTTGAGATATTGAATCGACTCTTTATCGGTTTGCCGGAGAATGGATCGTGCTGAAAAAACAACGACAATACCTTCGACATACCTCGATAATTCTTTGCTGTCTGCGTTGGTATTCAATGCAGCACCTTCCACAAAAATAAAATCGTATTGTTCGCCGATTTTTTTGAGGTTCTCCATCATATTATTTTTCGGTAACACTTCCGAAGGTGTATAGTTTCCTTCTTTACATCCCACAACATCCGTGTTTGGAATGCTACTGGTTGTAACAGAGCTGCCAAACCTTTCCAGCGGATTACTCTGACCGTTCACGCTGAAAGCTTCCAGCGATGGCTTGGCATTATATTTTTGCGTGATCGTATTATTTGAAAAATTTGCATCGATCACCAGGATTTTTTTCCGGGCAAGACTCATGCTGTTGGCAAGCGATTCGATGATGGTGGTCTTTCCTTCCCGTGGTTTTGTACTGGTAACGAGAAAAATCTTCTTTCCGGTCTTTTCAAGTTCGTATCGGAGCTTTCTCAAATTTTCAACAAAGATGTTTTGATCTTCATCACGATTCGAGAGTCCGTCATTATGAAAATAATCTGTAAGCTCACGTTTCCTGAAATCGACTTTATTCACGGTACTCAATAATTTGAGATTGGTAGCACGCTGAAAAATAGAAGGTGTTTTGAATGAACTATCTAAAAATTCAAGAAGCAGGATCACAAATGATGAGAGAAACATCATGGCCAGCCCTGAAAGCGCCAGTATCACACCTCTCCTGGAAGGTTCAGGTTTGTAAGCCGGTTGTCCGACATTGAGTTGTTTGAAACTGTTGACCGGATTTACATCGGCATCTGCAGAAGCCTGCAAGCTTTGTTTGAGCGTACTGTATTCCGAATTTGCAATCCGTAATTCTTCATCCTTGGCACGTACCACCACCTCGTCCCCGCCACCTGTTTCAGTGATACGCTCATACCTGTTCTTTTCACTTGAAAATAATCGTACGTTTCTTTTTGCTGCATTGATCTGTTGTTCGAGTTCAATTTTCCGGCTGACCAATTCATCGCGACGCGTATTCCTCTTTTCAATATCGCGGGTACGATTCGGCGTGTTGGATGAACCCAATTGCAGAATACGTTTTTCATTCTCATTGATCAGCCCTTCAAGCCTTGTCACTTCCTGAGGCGAAGCGCCCGCCTTTTCAGATTCCAGATCCCTGTTTTTCTTTTGAAGGTTGACGATTTCCGCATTGTTATTTGTAACGGTCACCTGGGGAGAGTTGATGAGCGTTTGAAGCTGGTCATCAACTGCATTAAGCTCTCCCTCGAGGTTATTGAGATTGGCCTGCTCTTTCTGTAAATTCGCTGTTACCTCCTGCACTACGGTCATCGCAGCAGAAGCCCTGTCTCCGACATTGGGTGTTCCGATTGCATCGCGCAAAATCCTCATCTTCGCTGTCAATGAATCCACTTCACGTTTCTTAGCATTCGTTAGACTATCAAGGTTTGATTTTGCATCCTGTGTCCTTACTCCGTATACATAATTAAAAAAGCGCATGAACTGCTCGCCAATTGTATTCACCACATAGGCAGACAGTTCAGGATTTTCAGATCTGAAAAATATATCGATAAAATCTGAACGCAATACCCTGTTCACCGTTAATTTTTTCGACAGGGTTTCTTCATCATAATCATATAACCGGATCAGATCCCAGGCCCTCTTCTCTTCCACATCATAAGGGCTTACCAGTCTCATCTCCGCAATCTTCCTACGCAGGATCTGCCTGATCTTGTCAGAATGAGATATCAGGTCTGCATGATTCTTCAGTTGAGATTCAGTAAGCCGGCGGAAAGGTCGTGTATCTTCCAGGTCATGTAAGAGAAGGTTATATGACAACATACCTAATACAGTAGGAGCCTGGAAAGTTTCGATCACATTGTTGAAACGCAAGTCGATCTCGTAAATATTAAAGCTTTCCTCCTGTTTGATCTGCACTTGTTTCTGCATTGTAAACCCTGTAGAAAATTTCGCAAATGAAACATACATGGGTTTACGAAATAGCGTGAAGATCAATCCTGCAGCTATACCCAATACTGTGCAAAAAATGATGATCCATTTTTTACGTAAAAGGGAATAGATAAGATACATGAGGTCCATGAATGGTTCGTTTTTGCAGTTTCAGATAATATATCAAAAAAATCCGGGAGTGTGTGGTTCCCGGATTTTCAATTGAA
>DATLDA010000283.1:0-7916 GCA_035526135.1 Flavitalea sp. | reverse complement strand
GGCAACTCTTTTAAGGTCTTTATTACTCAGAGGTTGAATGGCCGGCGTACAGGCGAGTAAGTCTTCCTTATTTTTAATGAAGGTGGTAATCTGTGCATACGATTTTTCCTGGAAGTCGAGACGCTGGCTTAGATTGGTAATACTGCTGTTGATTGATTTTTCCAATTGATCACTTCTCATCCCCAGCACGAGTTGAAGTTCCTTTTGTTGTTCCAGTTCTTTCGCTCGTGCACTATCTGGAATAGGATTCGCTTCGAAGATTGCCCGGTACACTTCATTATCCTTTTTTTCAAGTTCGCCCATTTGTTCCTGCAGCTTTTTTGTCTGGTCGTGAAGTACAAACAAGCGGTTATGCAACTCTTCATTTTGTTGCATCAGTCTTTTTTCATTTGCAGATGGAAAATATTTGTACGCTATGGATACAATAATGATAGCGGTAACAATGGCGGCAGAAATGAAACCGAGCACACGCAACAGTTTTACCCGTAACGGTGTCTCCAGTTTTTCATATCGGAGCGAGGTCGTGTTATAAAAATATTTGATCTTTTTCATGCTTCCGTTCCTCTTCGGCGCGGTATAGCAAATGGTTTTATCCAGGATGTAACGAGGCTGACGTTCACCGGTAACTGCCGGCGTGGGTCAACTATTCCTTACTTTTGCTGCACTTTATACTACGCCAAAGTAAACGAATTATTGCAATAGCGAGATTCTCTAATAAACATTTGTGCTCTTATGATGACCAGTGCGGCCATACGACAACATTTCCTTGCCTTTTTTCAATCCAAACAACACCTTATTGTTCCTTCTGCACCTATTGTAGTGAAAAATGACCCTACCCTTTTATTTACTAACGCCGGAATGAACCAGTTCAAGGATTATTTTCTCGGAAATGCAAAACCGCAATCCAAACGTATTGCAGACACACAAAAATGTTTACGGGTAAGCGGAAAGCATAACGATCTTGAAGAAGTGGGTGTTGATACCTACCATCATACAATGTTTGAAATGCTGGGGAATTGGAGCTTTGGTGATTATTTTAAAAAGGAAGCCATTCAGTGGAGTTGGGAGTTACTGACGTCTGTTTATAAAATTTCCCCCGACAGATTATATGTAACGGTTTTTGAAGGCGATGAAAATGAAAAATTACCGAAAGATGAAGAAGCAATCAGTGAATGGAAGAAATGGATAGAGCCATCACGTATCATTAACGGAAATAAAAAAGATAACTTCTGGGAAATGGGCGATACAGGCCCCTGTGGACCGTGCACAGAAATACATGTTGATTGCAGACCGGAAAACGAAAGACAAATCACCACGGGTGCATCACTTGTGAACAAAGATCATCCTCAGGTGATCGAAATTTGGAACAATGTATTCATTCAATTCAACCGGTTAAAGGATGGATCACTTGAACCATTACCCGACAAACATGTAGATACCGGAATGGGCCTCGAACGTCTTGTGAGGGTTTTACAAAATAAATCTTCCAATTATGACACCGATATATTCACAGGAACGATCCGGACAACTGCTTCCATCACCGGAAAATCATATACCGGAGATGATTCCCGCGAGTCAATAGCATTTCGTGTACTGGCAGACCACATTCGCGCAATATGTTTCACCATTGCTGATGGACAATTGCCTTCAAATACGGGAGCAGGATATGTAATCAGAAGAATTCTGCGAAGGGCAGTACGTTATTATTATACCTATCTCGGCTACCAGCAGCCTCTGCTTTTTCAACTTGTTCCGAAACTTAAGGAACAATTTGCCGAAGTATTTCCTGAATTAAAGCATCAGGAAACATTTGTCGCAAAAGTTGTGAGAGAAGAGGAAGAAGCGTTTCTGCGTACACTGGATAAAGGACTCAAAAAGATCGATGATCTGATTGCTGAATCAATAAAAACTAAAAGCAATAGCATAAAAGGAAGTGCTGCATTCGAATTGTTTGATACTTATGGTTTTCCTATCGACCTGACAAAACTGATTGCTGCTGAAAAAAACCTGTCGGTTGATGAGGGCGGTTTTGAAACGGAAATGGCACAACAAAAACAAAGAAGTCGGTCTGCTTCAATTGTCAATACGGAAGACTGGATCATGCTGGAAGAAAACAGCGGAACCCGATTCGTAGGATATGACCAGTTTGAATCCGATGCACGTATTACCCGGTATCGCAAAGTGAGTTCAAAAGGAAAAGAATCATTCCAACTTGTACTTGACAAAACGCCATTTTATGCAGAAAGCGGCGGACAAGTAGGAGATACAGGTATACTGGAGTTTGGGTCCGAGCAGGTAACTGTAACGGACACACGAAAGGAAAACGAATTGATCACTCATTTTATCCAGGGACTTCCGGCTAAAATCGATCAACGGGTTATAGCCAAAGTTGATATAGAAAAACGCATCCGGACAGCCGGCCATCATACCGCAACCCATCTCCTTCATGCAGCATTAAGGAAAGTGCTGGGCCCCCATGTATCCCAGAAAGGTTCTCTCGTGAATGAAGAGTACCTCCGGTTCGATTTTGCACATTTTGCAAAGCTCTCTGATGAAGAAATAAAAAAGATAGAATCGCTGATAAATGAAAAGATCCGACTGAACATTCCGGTTGTGACTCAACAAATGAAGAAGGATGAAGCGCTGAAACTCGGTGCGATGGCTTTGTTTGGTGAGAAGTATGGAGACCAGGTCCGCGTCGTAATGATTGATCCTGCCTATTCAGTCGAACTGTGTGGTGGTACGCATGCACGAGAAACAGGAGAGCTGGGATTTTTCAAAATAACACAGGAAACAGCTGTGGCAGCCGGGGTCCGCCGAATTGAAGCGGTGAGTGGCAGATCAGCTGAAATTTTTATAAGCGGGCAACTTGATCTACTTGATCAGGTAAAGGAACGTTTGAAAAATCCAAAAAATTTGACTGTAGCGATAGATACCCTTCTGCAGGAAAGTTCTCAATTGAAAAAAAAGATCGAGTCGTTCGAAAATAAATTGCTTTCCAATCTGAAAAATGAATTGTTTGAAAAGAAAGAAAGGTTGGATGGTATTTTTTTTATCGGAGAAATCGTGGAAGTCTCTTCAGCCGATGCACTCAGAAAATTGTATTTTGATTTGAAAACCAGTCTTGCAGATCATCTGGTAGTTCTATGCGCTTCCATTGAAAGTAAAGCGGCCGTGCTGGTTGGCACATCAGAAACAGTGGCTGCCAGCCGGAATTTTGATTTATCCCGGCTCATCCGGGAACAGATTGCACTATTGATTAAAGGAGGCGGTGGTGGTCAGAAAACCCTTGCCACGGCTGGCGGACAGGACATTTCAAATTACGCTGAAGTTATCAAGACCGTCAGAAACCTCATCCAATAATTGCCTTGATTTCTTAAATACCCGTTAAAAGGAAAAATTCATTTCCGAAATTTTTCGTATTTCGTCGGTTTCCCTATATTTGAACTACGAAGTTTGCCGTAGTCAGAAGTCGTACTTAAATACAAAAAAGTAAAACCATGAAAAAATTATTATTAAGTGCCGTTGCTGTTCTCTCCCTCATCAGCTATTCGGCTGTAGCACAGGACAGGGAAGAAAAAAGGAAGAGCAAAACAAGATCCTCATCTGATGATAATGAAGAGATCATCATCAGACCCAAAGAAGGAAAAGATGCCAGGGTGGTCATTGAAATCCGCGACAACGAAATCCTTGTTAATGGAAAACCCATTGACGATTACGATGACGATGATGTCACCGTTTCTCGTCGGAAAACTTCTACTTACAATCTGATTGCGCCTTCTTCTCCCTTCAGGGCCAATGGAGGATTATGGAAAACAGATGACAATAAAACATTTTATACAGAAGATAATAAAGCCTTTCTGGGTGTTTCCACAGAAGAAGATGAAGACGGAGGAGCAAAGATTCTTTCAGTGACTGATGAAAGCGCTGCGGAGAAAGCCGGACTTGAAAAAGGGGATGTGATCACGGCTGTAAACGATATGGAGATTGACAAACCTTCTGATCTTACCGAAGCAATCAGCAAACTGAAACCGGAACAAAAAGTAACAATTACTTACAAAAGAGATGGAAGGTCACGGAAACTTACTGCCACATTGGGAAAAAGAAAAGGAATGACTTTTGGCAATGGCTTTAATTTTCAACCGAAAATTGATGTGATGCCTGATTTAGACGTGAAACCTTTTGAAGCAATGCCAAAAATGGATTATAATTTCAAAGGAGACTTTGGTGATGTTTTTGCCTACGCCGGAAAAGGCAGGTTAGGTATTCGTGCACAGGATACAGAGGATGGAAAAGGGGTGAAAGTGATCGATGTTGATGAAGGTTCTGCAGCGGACAAAGCAGGTGTGAAAAAAGATGATATCATCACAGAATTTGACGGAGAATCTGTCAACAGTGCAGATGAACTTGCTGAAGCAGCCAGAGAAGCAAATGACAAATCATCGCTGAAAATAGTTGTCGATCGTGATGGAAGAGAAAGAACACTGGAACTGAAAATTGCCAAAAGATTGAAATCTTCCAACCTGTAAACAATACTTATCGTTTGTCCAAACCGCCTTTGTAGGGCGGTTTTTTTTTGTGACTTGCCTCTCTGTAAACTCCGGGTGTAATTAAATTTCCGCAACGTTTCGAATAGGATATTTTTGCATGAAGGAAAGGCGGCCGTTCCATGAAGATCAACAATACGACATACGAAGTAGTAATAGGGTTGGAAGTGCATGCACAGTTGCTGACAAAAACTAAATTATTTTCCGGTGATGCTACAACCTATGGTGCAGAGCCGAACACGCAAGTGAGTCCCATTACGCTGGCACATCCGGGCACGTTGCCTTTGTTAAATAGAAAAGCGGTGGAATATGCAATCAGGCTTGGTCTTGCATGCGGTTCATCAATCACCAGAGAAAATTATTTTGCACGGAAAAATTATTTCTATCCGGATCTTCCGAAGGGATACCAGATATCGCAGCATACTACGCCTGTTTGCACGGGAGGATCATTAAGCGTGGTAGTGGAGGGAGAACATTTCACAATTGAGCTGAACAGAATTCATTTGGAAGAAGACGCTGGTAAAAGTATACACGATGCGGATGCGGAATATACTTATCTGGATTATAATAGGGCCGGAGTTGCATTGGTTGAAATTGTTACGGAGCCGTGTATTCCTTCCGCCGATCACGCCTATGCCTTTCTTTCAGAATTGCGTAAACTTGTAAGATATCTGGGGGTTTGCGATGGAAACATGGAAGAAGGAAGTCTTCGTTGCGATGCCAATATCTCCATCCGTCCCGGCGGTGATTTACAACTGGGAACGAAAGTGGAAGTAAAAAACCTGAATTCAATCAAAAATGTAAAGAAGGCGATTGAGTCGGAAACCGAACGGATGTGTGAAGTGGTTCGGCAGGGAAAAAAGATTATCCAGGAAACGCGAAGTTTTGATGCGGTGAATGGAACTACTTTCGCGCTGCGTACAAAAGAAGAAGCCAACGATTACCGGTACTTTGCAGATCCGGATATTTCCCCTTTCATCGTTTCGGAAAAATTTCTTGATACGATCAAAAAGCAACTGCCGGAATTACCGGAAGAAAAAGTGAACAGATATCGCACTCAAATGCAATTATCGGAGTACGATTCACGAATTCTGGCGGAAGAAAAAGATTTTGCAGATTATTTTGACCTGCTGGCGGCGGAGGCCTCGAATAACAAAGCCGCAGCAAACTGGATGATTGGCCCTATCCGTTCGTGGCTGAATGAGCATCAGGCAGACATTCAGGATTTCCCATTGAAACCCCCTGTCATAGCACAACTAATTGCATTGATAGATTCCGGAAAAATTAATTTCTCGATTGCATCAGGAAAATTGTTTCCGGCCCTCGTGCGAGAACCTGCAAAAAGAGCGGAGCAGCTTGCTTTAGAATTAAATCTGTTTCAGGATTCAGATTCAGATTCTATAACCAGATGGGTGAATGAAGTACTGGAACGGATGCCGGAAAAAGTCACGGAATTCAAAAAAGGAAAAAAGGGACTGATCGGGCTTTTTGTAGGTGAGGTGAAAAAAATTTCACAAGGAAAAGCAGATCCAAAAATAACAACAGATATTCTATTACAAAAATTACAAGAATAATCCCATGCGAAAATGTGCTTCCCTGTTAATAACCATTTTTATTTTTTTACTAGCTTCCTGTTCCGCCGATAAAGACCAAAAGATCAAAGTGACCGGAACGGTGAAAAATATCGAAGCACTGCGAGAACAATATCCTTCCGCCATTCAGTCGGAAAATATTTCATTGATATTGTATGAGATCCCATTCGGAGGTGATTCACAACCCGTGATTCTCGATTCACTTTCGATCGCAGTGAAACAAAAGAATGCGTCTTTCACTCTGGAAGCAGCAGCACCACACAAGGGAATGTATGATATCGTTATCGGTAATGGTCCCGTCATTCCTTTGATAAATGATAGCAGGGAGTTGCAGGTAGATATAGACTTTGCACAGAAAGATCCTTATTACTCCGTAAAAGGATCTGTCGCAAGTGAGCAGCTGCGTAATTTCATTTTCACATACAATGAGAAGAACACGGCCGTGGATGAATCAATGGCGAGGTTAAACAACCTCAAACAATTTGGATCTTCTGACTCCGCCCTGCTTGCTGCAACTGCCGTAAAAAACAATGCGATTGAAAATGTCAACAATTATGTGAAAACTTCACTGGCTGGCGCAAGTGATCCAACAGTAGCTTCTTTTGTATTGGGAAGAGGCGCGAAAACCTTCGCCCAGTCTGATTTTGAAGATGAATTAAAAAAAGCCGTCACCAAATTCCCCCAGGATTCAAATCTTACCAGTCTCCAACGAACTTACCTGAATTATAAAAGCCAGGCGGCAGAAATGGAATCCAAGCGCCGCGCACAATCATGGGTTGGCAAGCAGGCTCCGGAACTTACCATGTCAGATACGGAGGGGCGGAAGATCTCACTTTCTTCCTTCAAAGGAAAATATGTATTAGTTGATTTCTGGGCAAGCTGGTGTGGTCCGTGCCGGCAGGAAAACCCTAATGTGGTTCGTGCCTACAATCAATTTAAAAACAGAAATTTTACCATATTGGGAGTGTCACTCGATAAAGAAAAAGCCAGCTGGATCCAGGCGATCCGTGATGATCAGTTAAACTGGCCGCAGATGAGCGACCTTGCGTTCTGGAATAGTGAAGCTGTATCTGTTTTTAAATTTGAGGGAATTCCTTACAACGTATTAATTGATCCGCAGGGTCAGATCATTGCAGAAAGTTTGCGGGGAAATAATCTGGTGCAGAAACTGGAGGAAGTGTTGAAATAGAACGAGGGTTCGCCTCTTAAAAGGCTTCGCCTTTTAAGAGGGTTCGCCTTTTTTCCGTTTAAATGCGTTAACTGCGCCGTTAAAATACGGTCATGGGTTTCGGAACATTGTATTTATTTTGAATTGTTCATCTGATTTGGTTTATCCCCTGCAAGCACCCGCTGAATTTCTTTCAATTCAGGTCTGCGCAAATGTTCGGGGTTCGCAATAGTCAGTAATTGTCGGAAATATATCCTGGCTTTTTCGATGTTGCCGGATTTTTCTGCAGCCACTCCTGCCCCATACAATCCGTTGAAACGGTTGGGATGCTTTTTCAAATCTTCTTCATATGCGTGCAAAGCTTCAGAAGCTTTGTTCATTTGCAGTAACATGTCACCCAATAACTCCTTTGCCGGGATGATCTCACCGGGAGTTACCGGATGCTTTTCAGTTTTATCTTCCCTATCAGCCGCACTTTTCATCAGTATAAGTGCTTCATTATTTTTCCCCTCTTTGAGTTTTATCCATGCTTCCCCTGCTTCGATCTGAATTTTTACCTGGTTCGCTTTATAGCTATCCTTTTGCTTTACTAAAGTGTCATGTAACCGG
>DATLDA010000151.1:0-16435 GCA_035526135.1 Flavitalea sp. | reverse complement strand
AACAGTTTCGAAACAACCGACGTGGAATGCGCAATCGTGGATGGACCTGGTAACAGAGTACGATGTGACGCCAGAAATGATGATGGAGCGCATGACGAATTTGCTCCCGCGCCATTTCGGGATCGATCACCTGTTTTTCCTCCGGATGAATGGAAACGGCATCGACCTGCACTATGAAATGACGAAAGAACTGCATCTGTCACAATTGCACAATCCGTATGGAAATGCGCTCCATGAACATTATTGCCATCGCTGGATCTCGATTAAATCCATTAAAGATGTCGTAGCGCAGGCCGCGGCAAAAAAATATACAGCTCCCTTGGTCGAGGCGCAGATCTCACAATATTGGCAAACGCACAACAGGTATCTCTGTATCACGATGGCAAAGCCACTGACACGGGAAGGTTTGTTGTCAGACAGCGTTACGATCGGTTTGCTGATCGACCAGAACCTGATTCACACCATGCCTTTTGTAAATGACCCGGCGATTATCGTTCGTACAGTACATACTACCTGCGAGCGTTGCGGAATTCTCGACTGCCTCGAACGTGTTGCGTCACCCGTAGTATTACAAAAACTAGATTTGAAAATTGAACAGGAAAAAGCGCTAAAGGGTTTGGTTTGAAAACAAGTTGAAATGATGAAAAGCAAATAGCATTATTAATTATTTACCGCAGTTGATGCTTTTGCATTATGAGCGCGACCAACACCAAACTGGTCGGCAATTCGAACAGCCTTTCCACCGCGAAATTGAATTTCCATCATTTTTTCGCTGGCCACACTATTATGGAATTCATCTTCCAGTGTATAAAGAATCTTGCGGGTCTTTACATCAATGACTTCCCCACTGGAAGGATAAACATATTTTCCATCGAGACTAAATGTCACCCATCCGGGCATATCCTGCAGCGGAATAGTTGTCAATTGCTGGTAAGGGGAAATCGCAGAAAAAACATGCAGCCGCATGTTGTGGCCGTCCGCCAGCCACAATTCTTTTTCATCGGGTGTAAGCCCGATGCCATGACTCGGATTACCATGTCTTCGTACCGGCCCCTTATTCCATCCTTCCACGGTGATGCTCGCCAGTTTCTTCCCTGTGTTCAGATCGCCCACTTCAAAACCGAGCAGACTGTCGACAGTAACAAACACAAGACTCTCATCACTATTGATCGTAAACGGCCGGATCCCATTTCCAAACGGTCCGATCTTTTTAACTACTGTATGTGTCCTCGTATCTGCTACATGTAATAACGGCGAAGCAATGTCGGCGAGATAAACAAATTTTCCGGAAGGACCGTAAATTGTATTGTGCGCCCTCCCGACTACTTCAATTTTTGGTGCTATGATTTCTCCTGTTTTACAATCGACAACATTCCAGAATGTTTTTTCGAGCGAAGGGAGATACATTGTTTTCCCATCCGGAGATATCGACATCCTGTCAGCACCGCCTTCATATTTCTTTTCCCAGATTATTTTCTCAGTGGCAAGATCAATCCGCTGAACTGATTCCAGGGTACTCACATAAATACTGTTCAACGGAACACTAACTGCCACGCCTTTTACATTTAAGGGCTTACCGTCTTTTCCGAGTCCCCCACATTTAATGCGCTTTACAAAACGGTGATCGTTGTCAATATCAAATACAAGTATTCCATGTCCTCCGTAACCGAGATAATCCCGGATTCCCGGTGTGGCAACGTACAAAAACCTGTTCGTTTTTTCTTTTGCAATGACCGGCTTTTTCATGGGTATCTGACCGAATGAAGAAAACGCCAATGCAGTGAACAAAAAAAGAAGCGAATGTCGGCGGAATGAAGACCGGATATTGAAGTTCATAAGCTTACCAATGTGGAATCATTTCGTTTCACAATTACAAAAACTTACTATCAATGAACTAAAGTAAATTTTTCAGTAAAGGTATCCGTCCCCAGGGTTTGTACTGAATAAAAGACCAGCTGTTGTGCATCCAGTATTTCGATTATTACCTCCTCTCCGTCTATTACCAATTTCGTATCCCCCGATGATAAAGACCATCTGCCTGCATCAATCATTTGCTCATCTAAAGGATCGCATTTCGTTGCACCTTCATTGATTTCATAACTGTGATTTTTTTTGAATACGATTTCGTTATCTTTTTCGCAAACCGGCCAGAATACGGCTTCATCTACCCAAGGATCGTTATTTGTCCTCGTTTCTGATTTTGAAAACTTCCACGGCTTCAGCGTAAGAAAGCTTTCCTTTTCGGAGAGGTCATCTTTTTTTGAACACGAGATCTGAACTGAAAGAAATACAACTGATAAAATAATTATAGAACGCATATCATTATTGAATTGAAAATAAGAAAAACAAAAACTGTTATAAAACTTCCTGAGTTACCTCCTCATACATACGCAACTGATTAGACAGACGTATAATGTGTTGCTGCATATCATCTATTTTTTGCAACAAATACGTAATGGTTTCAATTCCTTCGACGTTTATATCCAGTTCATACAATCGCACCAGCTTTTCCAGATTACTGATCTCATTTACCGGTACAAATACGCTTTCTTCGCGTCTGATCGTTTGAATCAGGCCCGCGTCTGTTAATGAATAAATAAAAGACAGGTCGATCTGGTGATGCGTACAAAATTCCTGTGCAGGTATCAGTTCCTCTGTCTTCATGGTGTAGCTTTTGATAATTTTGATAATTCAGTGAACAGCGCTTTCTCCCGATCGGAAAGGTTAGTAGGTAGTCGTATTTCATAAGTAATATACAGGTCCCCCTTTTCACCCTCTTTTTTATAAACCGGAAAGCCTTTTCCCTTCAACCGGACCTTCGTACCATTCTGCGTTTCCGGTTTAACCTTTAATTTAATTTTTTCATTTAATAGATCAATGGTGATATCTCCTCCTAAAAGTGCCGTATACAGGTCAATGATGGCCATTGTGTACAGATCATTGCCGGAACGTTTTATGGTTGTGTGATTGTTAATGTTGAAAGTAATATAAAGATCCCCTGCAGGTCCACCATTCACACCGGGAGCACCATGTCCTTTGACATTAATGACCTGTCCATTCTCTACTCCGGCGGGTACAGTGATTCGAATATTTTTTCCATTCACCACAAAGATCTGCTGGTGTGTTTCCATTGCTTCGGCAAGGCTCAGGTTCAATTCACCCTGATAATCCTGCCCCTTGAACTTTGCTTTACTCCTACCAGATGAATTGCCAAAGATCGACTCAAAAAAACTTGAAAAGTCTCCTTCTGTTTCTTCTGAAAACGGTTCCCTTCCCGCATATCGTGATTGATTCTGGGACTGGCGCTGCTTTTCAAACTGCTCTGCATGCGTCCAGTCTTTTCCGTATTGATCGTATTTTTTTCTTTTTTCAGGATCACTCAACACTTCATTGGCCTCATTCACCTGCTGAAATTTTTTATGTGCCTCCTTATCTTTCGGGTTGAGATCGGGGTGAAGTTTTCTCGCGAGTCTTCGGTAAGCTTTTTTTATTTCTTCCGCCGATGCGTTTTTATCTAATTCCAGAATTTTATAGTAATCAATAAATTCCATGAATCCATTTAAGAAATCTAATTTACGACAATAATTATCGCTGTATTTTACACTTTGCGATTCCTGTTCGCCTCTTTTCCTGTTCAGGGAGTATGGGGTACGGAATTATGTTACTTTAATGAAATGGCTAAAAAATTTGTTTGGATGTTTGTGCTGCTACTTCAGCAAATCTGCTTGCCGGCACAACAATTCATCAGTCTTGCTTCGCCTGATGGTACCATTCAATTTAATTTTCAGTTGAAAAATAACAAACCGGTTTATGGAGTCTCCTACAAAGGAAGTGCACTCATTGCAGATGCGGAGCTTGGATTAAAATTCGAAACCGCTGGTTTCGAAAAATTCAGGATATTAATCGCTCGATACCGCACAGCAACAGAAACTTATAAGTTGGTTGTCGGGAAAAAGAAATTTGTGAATGATCCATTCAGAGAAGTGATCATTCCACTCGAAGAAACCACCCATCCCAATCGAAAAATACATCTTATCGTCCGGGCTTTCAATGACGGCCTCGCGTTCATGTATTCATTTCCTCAACAGAAGAATTGGAATTCATTTGCCCTCACCGACGAAAATTCAACGTTCCGTTTTGTAAAGGATCCAAAAGTACTTGGATTATTTCTACCCGGATTCACGACGTCACACGAAGGAGAATACACTTCCTTTTTGTTAAGTCACGTGAAAGAAGACACACTGATGGATATGCCTGCATTATTTCAATTTCCCGGAAACGTATATGTTGCTATCACAGAAGCAGCCTTACGCGATTATGCTGGCATGTACCTTGTCAAACAGAAAGGCGTGCTGACAAGTACTTTATCCCCCCTGCCTGGCGCACGTACGAAAAAAATAAAGGTCGAAGGAAAAATTCCCGGCAAAACTCCGTGGAGAGTATTGATGATCAGTAATCGCATTGGAACACTTATTGAGTCCACTATTATAACAAGCCTGAACCAACCGAATCAACTTAAAGATGTATCGTGGATAAAACCCGGAAAAACGACATTTCCCTGGTGGAATGGAAGCATCATACCGGATACTACGTTTGCGCCCGGTAATAATTTCGAGAACAACAAATACTATATAGATTTTTGTGCACGAAACGGTATCGAATATCATACCGTTGTCGAGAGTGGTGGACATGAATGGTATACGAATGATGGTCAGGGTTATCAGCCCGGGCCGAATGCTGATGTTACCAAACCAGTAGCTGGATTGGATATGAAACAGATCTGTGATTATGCGAAAAGTAAAGGAGTAGCGGTTCGCGTCTGGGTGCATTGGAAAGCATTGTATCCTAAAATCGATACGGCTTTTGCTGTTTTTGAAAATTGGGGCTTAACCGGAATGATGGTGGATTTTATGGACCGGGACGACCAGAAAATGATTCAGATGAAAGAGGAAATTTTGGTGAAGGCCGCTCAACACAAATTACATATCCAGTTTCACGGTGTCGAAAAACCAACAGGACTCTCCCGAACTTATCCCAATGAACTCACACGTGAAGGCACCCTGAATTATGAAGTGAACAAATGGGAAAAACGAATCACACCGGATCATGATCTGAACATTGTTTTTACACGTATGCTCGCAGGTCCCACCGATTATCATATGGGAGGATTCCGCGCGGTACCTGATTCCCTGTTTGCTGTACAATTCGAAAGACCGCTCATGCTTGGTACCCGTTGTCATATGCTTGCGATGTATGTTGTATTGGAAAGCTACCTTGGGATGGTCTGCGATTATCCCGCAGCGTACGAAGGACAAGCCGGATTTGATTTCGTTAAAAAGGTTCCTACGGTATGGGATGATACAAAAGTGTTGAATGCTTCGGTGAGTGAATATATCACCATTGCGAGAAAGAAATCCGATGAATGGTTCGTCGGAAGTATCAACAACCACGAAGCCAGAAAACTCAAAGTATTACTCGATTTTCTTAATGAAGGTGAATACGTTGCTGAAATTTTTTCAGATTCAGACAATGTTGACAAAGATCCGAATCAGCTTGTGACACATAAACGCACAGTCAGAAAATCAGATAACCTGACATTTCAATTGGCTGCAGGCGGCGGATGCGTGATGCACATCAGAAAAAAATAACTTACAGATTTTACAAAATTTCCCTAACATAAAAACAATGCGTACCATTTTATTTATTGTCGGTTACTCCGTTTTGTTGTTTGCACCGGTACGACTTTCCGCACAGCAAAAGAATTATTATATGACCGCGGCAGGAAATGATGCGCAGGACGGCCTGTCAAAGCAGACGGCCTGGAGGTCTATTGAGCGAATGAACAAGCAGGATTTTAAACCCGGTGACAGCATTCTATTGGAAGGAGGGATAATTTTCGATGGCACGATTCATCTTACGGCATTTGACAGTGGATCAGATGATATGCCGGTCACACTAAGCAGTTTTGGAAAAGGCAAGGCTATTGTGAACGCGGCAAATGGTGATGGCGTCCTCGCGATTAATACAGCTCATTTTACCATTTCTTCACTTCATTTCGTGGGCGCCGGTGTTTATATTAATAGAGGAAGCGGTATTCATTTTTATGCAAATGATTCTCTTCATGCGCCCACGCGTATTACGATCACAGATTGTGACGTCAATGGTTTTCGGGGGCAGGGAATTGTATTCGGGGCGAATGAAAATATTTCTTGGAAGGGATACCGGCACGTTCGTATCGTGCATTGCAACGTGACGGAAAATGGAGAAGCCGGGATCTCCTCCTATGGTGGCAATGGATTTCAGCACCAGGATTTTTACATCGCCTGGTGTAAAGCGTTTCAGAACCGTGGCAATCTTTCCAAACCTGATAGTCACACAGGAAATGGAATTGTAATGGCAAAGATCGATGGACTGCTCATTGAATATTGTGAAGCCTTCGGAAATGGCAGTGACAACCGTTCTACCGCCGGTGGTCCGGTCGGCATCTGGGTCTGGATGTGCAGGAATGCCATCATTCAATATTGCAGCTCGCACGATAATTATGCAGGTGCAACCAAAGACGGAGGAGGATTTGACATTGACGGGGGCGCATCCGATTGCATCCTGCAATACAATTACTCTTACAATAATGAAGGTGCGGGATATTTATTGGCGGAATTCGGTGCAAGCTTTCCCTTTACAAATAATACGATACGCTTTAACATCAGCATCAACGATGGAAGGAAAAACTCATATGGTGCGATCACGGTTTGGGGCGCCGGAAAAAATTTTCCCGTTACGAATACGGCCATCTACAATAACACCATTTATGTGGATGATAAAAAAATTATTGATGGAAAACCAGCGGCTATAACATTACTGGGACCTCATTTTAAAAATGTCGTGATGGCCAATAATATCGTCGTCACTAAAGGAAATGTAAACCTGATCGCATCAGACACTACAGTGAATACATTTGCCTTTATGCTTTTGCATAATAATTATTATTCCTATTCCAATCAGTACATCTTTCAATTGGCTGGAAAAAAAATCATGTCATTAGTCGACTGGTTTTCATTATATCCTGACCAGGAAAAATGGAATGGAAAATCTTTGCTCCTGAATAAAAATCCGTTGTTCGAATACAATCAAAAATTTACACAATTATTTACTCCGATTGCCACAGCCGAATTCCTGATCACCGGACTTGTGCTTTCCCAAAGTTCATCTCTCCGAAAGGAAAAGTTTCCCCTGAGAGAACATTTCAAAATACTTTCGAATACCAGGGACTATACTAATACAATCATTCCTGTGAATGGATGGGTGATACCCGGAGCTTGCGTGCGATGAAAAGTAAAGAGAGGAACAACTGGTTTCCTCTCTTTATTCGAACAGCTACACTCTGATGCAGTGTTATTTCAACCGGCTTACCTGATCGTTATAATACTTTACTGTTTGAAGTACAGAGGGCAGGTTGCTGGGTTGATCTTCCGCATCCCGTTCAATATAGATATAGCCATTGAAATTTTGTTTTTTCAATTCCGCGAAAACAGCGGGAAAGTTGACAACGCCTGTTCCTACGGGCACATCCCTTAGGGTGGGGTCATTGAATGCTTTGATATCTTTCAGATGTACGACAAGGATATGCCCGCTTAATTTTTTTACGCCTTCCACCGGATCGATTCCGCTTTTTGGCCAGTGACCAAGGTCAGCACACGCGCCAAAATTGGGATGACCTTTGATGGCCATCAGTACGGTATCCGGATTCCAATAATGACTCACTCCTTTCCAATGTTCGTGTATCGCGACTTTGATACCATAAGTTCCTGCGAGACTGTCAATACTGTCCCACATATCGAGCGGTGGTTCGGTAGTAACATATTTCACTCCGAATTTTTTCGCGATATCAAATTGTTTTTTCCACGACTGAATGGTAGAATCTCCAACGATATACAAGGATCCCACAGTCAGTCCTCTGCTGCTGATCATTGATTTTAATTTATCAATGCCTTCCGGCGAAAGTTGAAGGATCATGGAGTCTTTCAACTCAGGGCCTGCGCTATGGAAAGTATTTGGTTCGATGTAGGTAAGCCCCGAACTATCCACTTTATCCAATGCTTTAGGAAAATTGAATGTGTGAAACGTCCATAGGGCAACACCGAATTTCCAGGAGTCAACTCCTTCGGCAATCGTACTGTCGGCAGAACCCGAGGCAGTGTTTCGTGCAGCCTCATTGCAGGAGCCAAAAAAGAGCGCAGCAAATAGAATTGGCAAAAGTGATTTTTTCATGTTTTGATTTTTATAGAAGTTTCACGTAAATACGTTTCACGCAAAGATGCAAAGTAAGCAAAGACGCAAAGAAATAAATCTGAAACGTACAGTTCCTGTCCGGGTCAGTGGTCTGTTGTCCTGATTTCATCGTACACCGTACATCGTACATCGTACATCGTACATATAAAGTCCGTCGTCTGTGGTCCTGATCACATCGTACACCGTACATCGTACATCGTACATATATAGCGTCAGTGTCTATTGTCTCCATTCATACATTTTAACGGCGTGTAAACCGGAATTAAACTTACCTTATAGGAAAGAAAAATGTGATGATGAAAGTGCTGACATTGCTGCTGGTTATTGTTTTCATCGCTCCGGTAACGAGGGCGCAGTCTCCCCCCTGTGTCTTCAAGCCACCCCTGATCACGATTCACTTTGGCGCAGGGAATGTCCGCGATGTGAATGTAACAGCATCTTTCCACTATGAACGGATTCCGGGCATGTGTCCGCAGGATGGGTATTACGCGTATGCCTCCTATACGAGCGATTGCTTTAGCGGCGACTGGCATACACTGAAGGAGGATCATACTCCGGGAGATGCGAATGGCAATATGATGCTTGTAAATGCATCACACCGTTCAGGTACTTTTTTGCAAACTACTCTCACCGGTTTAAAAAGCAACACTACTTATGAATTCGCTGCATGGCTGATGAATCTTTGTAAACCCAGTGAAAAATGTCCTTTCCCTTTATTGCCGGATATCACTTTCCGGTTGCAAACTCCCGAAGGAAAAAATGTAGTACAGCTCGACATCGGAGAAGTGCCACGCGATGAATCACCCCGCTGGAAAAGACATGAGGCCGTGTTCACGACACCTCCGGGAACGACGATGTTAACCTTGATCATGATGGATAACAATCCGGGTGGTTGTGGAAACGACTTTGCATTGGACGATATCACTTTCCGCGAATGTGTGAAACCACCACCCGTAGTAAAGACCGTCACGAAAACGCCTGTTGCGGAAAGAAAGCAACCACCTGTTGTAAAGCAGCCTCCTGTTGCCAGGCAACCTGCTATTGCAAAGCCGGCCCCGAAAAAAGTTACGACCGTTCCTGAAAAAAAACAGCCACAGATCGCGCAGGTTATTACACCGCAAAAAGATTCCACTAAAATCGCTGTGGCCATTGTAAAACCGCGACAACTGAATTTCCCTGTGGCACCACCTGTGCTGCGATCAAGGGAAAATACACTGGTAAAACAAATTGAAACCGTTGCCGGCGAAATAAAAATTGATCTGTATGATAATGGTGAAATCGATGGCGACACCGTAAGTATCTATCATAATAATGTGTTACTGATGGCACATGCCCGCCTTTCACAAAAACCGGTTACGCTCCGCATTGCACTCGATAAAGAACATCCACATCATGAATTGATCATGGTGGCGGAGAACCTTGGTTCCATTCCACCGAACACATCACTCATGATTGTAACGGCTGGTGCAAACCGTTATGAAGTTTTTATTTCTTCAACCGAACAACGGAATGCAAAAGTGATATTGAACCTGAAAGAATAAAGGGAATAAATACCGCAACCCTATTCATTCAGTACCGGTCAATGCACGGGAATGAACGAGTGATTGTATCGAAATCGGACAACCCTGTCCGATCATATCTGTATAGGCCGTTGAACAGTAGCCTCTTCCAGACTGGCATTTAATTCGATAGCTATAATGGGATTGCTGATAATTCTCTGCCTGTATATATAGTTGCGTAATACATTCCAGCAGGTAATTCAATTTGAATTTATAATCAAAGTAAAACAGAAGTATGTTCGAAAATTTTGTAAAACAAATGTGGCGCAACTTATGGAAGCATAAATCTTATTCTATATTAAATATATCAGGACTCGCAGCAGGTTTGACCTGCTTCGTTTTTATCGTACTGTGGGTTTCGGATGAATTAAGTTATGACAGGTTTAATATGAATTACGACAGGATCGTCAGGTTGACATCGGTTGCAAAAACTGAAACCGGCGTCGCCGAATCTGCCGTTACCAGTGCACCCATGGCGAAAGCCCTGAAGGACGATTATCCTGAAGTAGAAAATACAGTCAGGTTTCGGATGCGTGAAGAGATCGTTACCTACAATCATCAGCAGGTACTACAACCGGGAATATTGGTTACCGATCCTTCTTTCTTCGATGTTTTCAGTTATTCTGCGACAAGAGGAGATATTGAAACTGCGCTTAGCGAACCCTACTCTCTTATGTTGACCGAATCTACTGCTAAAAAATATTTTGGTGATAAAGATCCGATGGGTCAGACACTCCTACTAAATATGTATGACAGCACGGGACGTGGTGCCATATATAAGATAACCGGGATATTGCCCGACCCTCCGCTGAATGCACATTTTACATTCAACATGTTGGTATCGTTTAAAACAATTGAAGTTGCCGACCCTGATGTACTAACGGTTGATGGCTGGGGTGATGGAAGTTTCTATACTTATTTATTATTAAAAAAAGGAATTGATTATAGAGCGTTTTCCCGTAAGATCTCCCACTTCTATGGTAAATATATTGGTGACCTGTTCAAAATCTGGCGTCCCATCTATTCCTATCAACTACAGCCCTTAAGTGATATCCATCTCCGTTCTCACCTACAATATGAGATAGCAACTACGGGAGACATTAAGCAGGTTTATATTTTTTTAACGATAGGAATATTCATCTTACTGCTTGCGGGTATCAACTATACCAATCTTGCGACCGCACGTTCAGCGGGAAGGGCTAAAGAAGTGAGTGTAAAAAAAGTTGTAGGCGCAGAAAAAAATCAATTGATCCTCCAGTTTTTAAGTGAATCGGTTCTGACAGCTATGATAGCATTATCCCTTTCCTTTTTGTTTACCTTATTACTGCAGCCACTTTTTTTCCAGATTACAGGGAAAAATATTTCTGTTTTTTCGTCACCATGGCTGGTTGTATTTCTTTTTGCCGGAACTATATTCTTAGGAATACTTTCCGGAATTTATCCGGCCCTGATCCTCTCTGCGTTCAAACCGGCAGGTATATTGAAAGGATCCTTTACTTCCGGTGTAAAAGGGATCCGGTTACGGAAAACCCTTGTTGTGTCACAGTTCGTCATTACCATTCTCCTCGTAACCGGGCTGTTGATCATCTACGAACAGATGTCGTTCATAAAGAACAAGAACCTCGGTTTTGATAAGGATGCTTTACTTTTTTTGCGTGTTCACGGAAATACAGACGTCATCAACGGTTACAACGCTTTCAAAACAGATATTCAAAGTAATCCACTTGTCTCGGGAATCACTACTTCAAATTCCTTGATTGCCGGAGGGCTCGCAGAAGGAGGTGCAGAAACGGTTGACAGTAAAGGAAATCCTATCCAGGTTAATACTGCAAGACTTCGTACGGATGCCGATTATTTTTCCGTTTACGGTATCAGGCTGCTGGCAGGGAAAAGTTTTACGGAGGGAGCAGCCCGTGATACGGTTCGTCAGGTGCTATTGAATGAGACAGCAGTAAGAAAATTCGGATGGGAAACTCCGGAAGCAGCTATTGGCAGGCCTTTTCGAATGGGAAATCAAAATGGAATTATTGTAGGAGTAACAAATAACTTTCATTTTAATTCTTTACTGCAAACCATTGAGCCATTAGCGATCTATCCTGTTAGTGACCGTTTTTCCAGAATTACATTAAAAGTTGATGTTCAGTCAGCCAGCCGGGTGGTTGCCTTTTTGGAAAATGCCTGGAAAAAACATTTTCCGGATGCATTATTTGACTACGATTTTTTCTCCAGCCAAATAAAAAATCAATACGAGGCGGAAGAAAGGTTCTCAACCATATTTTTATACTTCTCTATCCTGTCATTGCTGATTGCATGCCTGGGATTATACGGGCTGATCTCATTTACCATCTTTCAAAAAACAAAAGAGATCGGAATAAGAAAAATTTTAGGTGCAACAGCAAAAAGGATCGCAGCCATGCTGTCTGCAGATTTTCTGTTATTGGTATTACTGGCCTTCTTCATTTCAATACCTATCGCCTGGATGTTCATGAATAAATGGTTGCAGGATTTTGCCTATCGCATCAAGCTGGAATGGTGGATGTTTGTCGTGGCGGGAACACTGGTATTACTCATTGCCCTGCTTACCATCAGTATACAATCCATCAAGGCAGCAGTTGCAAATCCCGTAAAAAGTTTGAGAACGGAATGATAGAACCATAAAGATTTGTTATTCGATTTCACCGCTGAAGCAATCTCTCATTACGAAAAATTCCTCGTAACTGTTATCAAGGCCATTGACCCGTCTGCGTTGTTTGTTGACCCACGTTTGCAGTTTATTGATAAATATCTAACCGGGTTTTTATATTAGTTATTCTTGCGTCGATTAAAATAAATGAGTTTCAGTACTCGCACTAATCAGGCAAAAAGAAAAATAATGCAAACAACGGAACAAAAAAACTACACACAGCAAGAATCCACTTCCCGTATCAAAAACATTTTCAAGGTAGATGAGACAATCGGTGTGTCTGCGTTTCGACTATGGTTGTTGAGGATTTTTTATGGTATGGCCATTGTATTTTTGGGCGTACAGGTTTGGAATAAAATAATTAGTCATAATGGTATATGGGAACCGTTACCTGCAGTTGCTTATAGTTTTTGGGGTGCATTTTCTGCTCTCGCTATTTTAGGTCTGATTCATCCTTTGAAAATGATCCCCTTGTTGCTGGTGCAATTTTCTTACAAATTGATCTGGTTAATCATTGTCGCCTACCCGCTTTTGTCTGCAAATCAGCTGGCAGGTTCTTCTGCCCAAGGTCTTACGAAAGCAAATGGGATTGGGATAGTACTGGACCTCCTCATCATACCCTGGCCTTTTGTTTATAAAAACTTTGTATTAGTGTCGAAGAAGAACGCATAATTTTAATCCTTTTCGTGTTCTTATTTAAAATGTGTTCTGACGTTTTTCCTGCTAATCATGGTGGATAATTTGTATCTTTTATTGAGAATGCAGATTGATAAACTATGAAGGTCGGAACATCTAAAATAACACCTACCACCCGGGTACTGGCAGAAATCCTGAAAAAAGAATTCTCCGGCCGTTATTCTTTCCGGTTATTCCGGATGGGTAAAGAACGAAGTATCATCGTACGAAAGTCAACATTTGTAGGAGTACAAATTTCGAAATGCGAAAATGAACTCACTATAGAAGGGGTGCAACCCTCAATTCCGGCGGTATTGTTTTCTTTCCTGCTTAATTTGGCTGGCTTGAACGTGCCTGTTTCTCCTTTTGCCTGGAAAAATCTGGAAACGGATCTCGCCCTTTTCTTAGCGGATAAATACAATTAGGCAGTCGAAGTGATTGTGAGAATTATCCTTTCAGGACCTGTATAGATCACCGTGCAAATATTTTAATCCGGAATCGGGTATGATCGTAACAATTCGTTTTCCTGCTCCGATCTTTCTTGCCCGCTGCAAAGCGGCCCAAACATTTGCTCCGGCAGTGGTTCCGCCAAATACTCCCTCCGTCCTCGCGAGTTTGCGTGCTGTTGCATAAGCATCTTCGTCTTTTACTGCAATAATTTCATCAGCGAGGTCTAACCGGCAAATAGTGGGTACGAACCCTGACCCGATACCTTCTAACTTATGTGTACCCGATGTATCTCCGCCTGAGAGGGCGCGTACGTTATAGGGTTCAATGGCGATACACCTGATGCCGGGGATTTCTTTTTTAAACATTTCGGCATTCCCGGAAAAGCTGCCACCCGTTCCTACACCCATTATGAATTCATCAATACCGGTCCCAAGAACATGGATGATCTCTCTCGCCATCGAATGATAAGCGTTCCTGTTATCTGCATTATTAAATTGATCTGTCCAGAAAGTATTGGGTTGCTTGCTTAATTCTCTTGCCCTGGCGACCATAGAATCTATCAGCTTTGCGGTTATTTTTCCATTGTCACTGGGAAATATTTCCAGGGTGGCGCCAAATGCCCGCATGGTTTGTAATTTTTCTTCAGCAAATGCATCAGAGGAAATGAAATATGCCTGATACCCTTTTGTCGCACAGACCATGGCGAGTGAACTGCCTGTACTTCCCCCCGTATAGTCCATCACAGTGCCGCCTGGTTGAAGTTGTCCCCTTTTTTCTGCGCCTTCGATCATTGATAAGGCCATCCGGTCTTTCATACTACCGGTTGGATTAGCCCCTTCATATTTTACGTAGATGTCGGCGCTACCAGGTTCGGAAAGACGCTCTAATTTGATCAATGGAGTGTTACCAATTGCTTTCATTTTCAACTATTCTTTAAAATAAAATTTACCGGTATGCTTGTTCATGTGTTATGGATAGGAAGTTATTGAATACTGTGGCCCTGAAAACGTTTTGATTGGCAATTAGAAAACGTAACTTAATAAGTAAAATCAACATGATTTTATTTTAAGTCATGTCTGATAATCAAAAAGGGATTCACAATTTTCTATTCACCAAGATATGACAGTCAAAACTAATTCCCGATTGGCAGGATTTACTTTCCTGATCGGTCTTACAACCTTGTTCCTTTCTCAGGATTCTATTTACAAACATTTTGTTCTCCAGGATGGATCCGCGAGTCACACCATTCATTCCATTTTTCAGGATAAAGAATGTTTTTTATGGTTGGGTACAGAATCAGGTTTATGCCGTTATGGTGGTACAACATTCACAACCTTTACTATCAAAGATGGCATCGACGGAAATGAAGTTTTCGGAATGTTTCAGGACAGAAAGGGCGGCCCTCGTTACAGCATTTAAAAAATACAATTGCCTATATATTCAAAGGAAAAATTTTAACCGGCAAAACGGTAGCCTGCTAAATAAAAAAACTCACCAGCAAGTTGGCCGGGAACAGGCCCGTCATGAAATGCGATAATTTTTCATTTTGAAATATGTTATTTTAACTATGGAAAGAAATTATTCACACTATTATTGAATGATTTCAACGAACCCATCCCTTCACCCAATACCATGCAAATGTTTGAAGAGGAGAAAAAAATATATAAAGTCCCTGATCCCTACCCGCTCACAATTATTGGTTTGTTCGCGTCGTTAGGTCCGCAGGCAATCAATCTTGGATTATCAGTAGGTGCCGGTGAAACCATGCTGATCCCGAATATGGCATCTCTGGGCGCAACGAATTTATTTTGGATTATCATCATTTCCACCATTATTGAAACTGTATTTGTTTCCGAATGTTTGAAGTACAGTATCCTCACTGGCAGGTCTTTTTTTTCCATGACGCGCGATATCCCCCCGGGTGGTGCATTCTGGCCATGGTTCTGGTCGATTACCACCTTGTTGACTTTCGCATGGCCGTTCTGGTTAGGTGGCGCCGCCAGCGCAATGTATAAGCTCACGAACACCGGCACCTATTATTTATGGTGTGCAGGTGCTTTGTTAATGATTTTGTTGTTATTTATTTTTTCCTCTACCATCTACAAAAATCTTTCCCGCATTTTCCAGGTGGTATTGCTGATAAATATTATCACTGTGATAATCCTCGTTGTTATCATCGCCAGACCGGATGATTATAAAAATGTATTGTGGGGGTACCTGAATTTTGGCACTGCACCAACACGTGGAGATGTTTCGTGGACTTTAATGGCGGCTTTATTTAGTCAACCAGGCGGGAGCCTGATGTGGGTGACGTTCTGGGTGATTGAAGCGGGATGGGGAATGGGACGTTATGCAGGCAGAGTCACTGGTGTACTGCGCCCTCCGGAGCATATCAACACAGGCATCTTACATTGGGATGAATCAAATCCGATAGAAGTAAAGAAAATGAAAGGTTGGGTAAAAATCAGCAATTGGAGCCTCGTGATCTGGTGGAGTATTCTGGGAGGTGTCGTCATGACTTTTCTCTATGCGATTTTAGGTTATGCTTATCTGTATAAAAAAGGAATTGTAGCGAGCGGATTGGATGTTCCGCTCCAAATTGCAACTGTTGTCGGCGGTACATTTGGGCCGATAGCTTTCGGGGTATTTCTTGTGTTTATCTTTTTCACACTATACGACGCCGGATTTGGATATCTCGACACTTATATAGGACGAACAACAGCAGATGCAGTAGCTGCCACTCCGGCATTGAGAAAAATAAAATCCTATCGCTTCTGGT
>DATLDA010000143.1:0-10020 GCA_035526135.1 Flavitalea sp. | reverse complement strand
GCCGTGAATTTTTCAATAAAAATGAGATTGATAAATTGTACCGCATTGCGATTGGTGATGAAGTTATCCGTCTGAATGCACTTGATCTGAATGATCAGACAGGGAAAAAAACCAAGCTTACCTTATGGTTTAATCCCGGTGATGACATTTACAGCCTCATGATCCGGAGTAACCGGATGGTGAATTCAGTTGCTAAAATATTGGACAGCAAAGCACCGGTTTGTCACTTCCATACGAAGCTGATGCAAAAAGAACCAAAGGTTGGAGGTGCATGGGAATGGCATCAGGATTATGGATATTGGTACAAAAACCAGTTTCTTTATCCGGATCAATTGACAAGCGTGATGATCGCATTAACGGAAGCAAATAAAGCAAACGGATGTTTACAGGTGATAAAAGGTTCACATAAATTAGGACGGGTAAATCATGGATTTGCCGGCGAGCAGGTCGGAGCAGATATGGTGATGGTAAACCATGCGTTGGAAACGATGGAGCATGTATATGTTGAATTACAACCCGGAGATGCGTTATTCTTCCACAGCAACCTTCTGCATCGTTCGGAAGCAAATCTTTCTGATCGTCCACGCTGGTCGATCATTTCGTGTTATAATTCCCTCTCTAATCCTGCGTATAATGATGAATCCACCTCGTGGAAAACCCCCGTATCGATCGTTCCTGATGAAGCATTGATGAATGCAGCATCTGCCGGCGCTTCATCAACAGGTGACTTCCTGAAAAAAGAGAGAGACCCGGCGCTTAAAGAAACAGGTTGGGAACAGGAGGTAAAAACTGCAGGCACATAACAGGAATTGCCTGATTCATTTTAATTTATATTTTCACCACCAATAAAAACAATTGCGTAAGGCAAACCAAAATTAGGCTGCATGAAAACCAACACGGGTGTATTGCTTGCATTGATGATGTTCATTGAATATTTCATCTGGGGCTCATGGTATGTTACGATGGGTACGTACATGACCACTTATCTGAGTTCAACCGGCGTACATATCGGGGCTGCTTATAGCGCCCTCGCGATTGCCACTATGATCTCTCCATTTTTTGTTGGAATGATTGCTGACCGTTATTTCTCGGCACAAAAAATAATGGGCGTATTACACCTTGTGGGGGCTGTTTTGCTTTATGTGGCAACACAGGTGGATACAAACAGTCATTTTTACTGGGTGATCTTGTTTTATTCATTACTATACATGCCTACGATCGCACTTTCAAACAGTGTGGCCTTTCACCAGATGACCGATCCGGGGAAGCAATTCCCGTGGATTCGTGTATTCGGCACCGTTGGATGGATCGTAGCAGGTCTTCTTATTAATATCCTCGCGATTGAAAAAACAAGTTCAACTTTCATCATGGCAGCTGCCGCATCTGCTGTACTCGGTCTATTGAGTTTTATTCTTCCAAATACACCACCAAAAGGAAAATCCAGCACCTCTGCAGGAAAAGCTTTAGGCACGGAAGCGTTTGTTTTATTTTATAACCGGCCCTACCTGATCTTTTTCATAGCGGCGATACTTGTCTGTATTCCCCTCTCCTTTTATTATGGATTTGCAAATGTTTTTCTGAATGACCTTGGGTTGGCAAATGCGGCCAGCAAAATGACATTAGGACAGGTCTCTGAAGCACTGTTTATTCTTGCGATACCTTTCCTGTTCAACAGAATTGGTGTTAAAAAAATGATCCTGCTGGGAATGACTGCATGGATATTACGATACGTTTGTTTCGCCTATGGCGACACGGGTGCAAATACCTGGATGCTGTATGCGGGTATCATCCTGCATGGCATTTGCTATGATTTCTTTTTTGTAACCGGTTACATGTATACGGAGAAAAAAGCAGGAGAAAAGATTAAAAATGCTGCGCAGGGATTATTCACATTCGCTACTTATGGCGTGGGTATGTTTATCGGTACATGGTTCTCCGGGTTCATTACGGAACATTATACAGTGAACGGACAGGAAAACTGGACGAAGATCTGGCTGGTGCCGGCCTATATTGCAGTAGGTGTACTCATTTATTTTATATTATTATTCAAAGAAAAACGCGAGATCGAACCAGCGGGTGGAAAAATAATTTCTCCCTCCACAGTTCGATAATAACAATAGTCGAATAGTAGGATCGCGCATTTAATCAATCAGGTACTGCTGACAGCTGATAGCCGATTGCTGATTGCTGATTGCGAAATAAAAAACAAAAAACTTAAAACATTATGAAGATTGCAATGCTGGGATCTGGATTTATCGGGCGCTTCTACGCAGATTCATTGCAGGGCCAAAGAAGCAGGGATAAGATTGTGAGTATTTATTCGCGGCGCGAAGAAAGCGCTAAGAAGTTCGCTAAAGATTATGATGTCGCACATTGGACACTAAACATGGAAGAAGCAATTGCAAGGCCGGAGGTTGACGTTGTTTGCATTTCTCTTCCGAACAACCTGCACGAAGCAGCTGTCATGCTCTGCTGCAAACATAAAAAGGCAGTGATCACTACCAAACCATTAGGAAGAAATGCGGCAGAAGCGAAACGAATGCTTGAGGCTGTGGAGAAGGCCGGAATCTTTAATGGATACCTGGAAGACCTGGTGTATACTCCTAAGTTTTTGAAGGCACATGAAAGTGTAAAGAATGGTGCGCTCGGAAGAATTCTCTGGGCCAAGTCGAGGGAAACACATCCTGGTCCGCACAGTGACTGGTTTTGGGATATTGAACAGGCCGGTGGCGGATGTATACTTGATCTTGGCTGTCATTGCGTGGAGATCGCAAGAACGTTCATTGGAAAAGATATCAGGCCCGTAGAAGTGATGTGCTGGGCGGATACCCAGGTAAAACCGATTGATGCGGAAGATCATGCGATCGGATTGGTAAAATATGAGAACGGTGCGATCGGACAGTTTGAAGTGAGCTGGACATTCCGCGGCGGCCTTGATTTGCGTGATGAAGTGATGGGGACAGAAGGAACGATCTGGCTGAATAGTTTCCTGCGTACCGGATTTGAAATGTTCACCACAGGTAAAAGCGCTGATTATGTCGCGGAAAAAGCGGAAAGTAATAGCGGTTGGCTGTTCCCGGTAGGTGATGAATTGAATGAGCTTGGTTACAACCACATGTTCACTGATATGTTTCGCTCACTGGAGGAAGGACGCGCGCCCAAAGAAACGTTTTACGATGGATATGTAGTGAATGCAGTACTGGATGCAGCTTACAGATCAGCAAAAAGCAAATTGTGGGAGCCGGTAAAACTGGAAATATGGAGGGGCAGGGAAAATGTCGGAAAAGACAGTCATCTGACAGAATATGATACTGATTATTATCTGGTGAAAGAAGAAGTGACGCATTACGGCGCGAAGAAAGTGATCCTGAAACATAAGAAGAGCGGGAAGATCAGCGAGAAAGTTTTGGAATAATGTATTGTAGACCACGGACGATCGACGACAGACGACGGACGACTCATTTATGACTATACAACAATAGTCAATAGTATAAGGTCGATGAGCGGTGGTCGGTCGTCGATGGTCTTATCTATAATTTCAAATCTTTAATAATTCCCTGGATCCTTTCATTTAACTGCTTCTCAGTTTTTTCATAGTCAGCTACACTGGCCAGTTTGGTATTTACACTAAAATAAAATTTAATCTTGGGTTCCGTACCGGAAGGACGTGCGGAAATTTTACTTCCGTCGGCTAAAATGAATTGCAACACATTCGATTTCGGTAATTGGATATCCCAGCTCTCTCCCGTCTGCAGGTTTTTTCCTTTACGCAATTCATAATCGAGCAATTGCTGAACTGCAGATCCATTCAGAGTCGCCGGTGGATTATTCCTGAAGCCTTG
This sequence comes from Flavitalea sp., assembly GCA_035526135.1. GTDB lineage: Bacteria > Bacteroidota > Bacteroidia > Chitinophagales > Chitinophagaceae > Flavitalea. Next base: position 6,178 of record DATLDA010000143.1, on the reverse strand, counting down.
CATCATCTCTGCAATCTCTTTTTGACCATTCATACCCTTTTTAGTAATAGAGATGAGGTGTTCCTTGTAAAATCCATATTGAACATACAGGTCAAGTAATTTTTCATAGAGACTTTTTCCTTTATTCTTTTCATACGCTGCCATTTCGCACAGAATAGCTACCGCACTGACGGCATCTTTATCGCGTAATTCTGCGCCTACCATCAGTCCATAACTTTCTTCACCACCGATGACATAATTTTCGGTTTGTTCTTTCTCACGGATTAATTCTGCGATCCATTTAAAACCTGTTAACACATTGTAGCACCTGATGTCATTGGCCTTCGCAAACACATCAATCATATCGGTAGTAACTATTGTTTTTACGACCATATCATTTGGCCTCGCGATACCTTTCTCTTTTCTTGCTTCAATCAGGTAATTGAATGCGAGTACAGCAGTCTGGTTCCCGTTCATCAATACCCATTCGCCTTTGGTATTTTTAATTGCGATCCCTACCCTGTCCGCATCAGGGTCAGTACCTAATAAAATATCTGCATTCAGTGCTTTCGCTTTTTTCAAGCCAATGTTCATTGCTTCACTTTCTTCCGGATTGGGATACACGACGGTGGGGAAATTTCCGTTTGGTTCTGCCTGTTCTTCGACGATGTTCACGTTTGTAAACCCAAATGCTTTCAATACTTCCGGCACAAGTGTGATACCGGTACCATGGATAGGTGTATATACGATCTTGAGGTCATGTTGTTTTGCGATTACTTCAGGGTAGACAGATAATCCCTTCACCATATTTATGTACGCATCATCGAGTTCCTTTCCAATAAGCGTGATATTTTTTTCTCCGCCTTTCCATTTTACATCGTCAACTGAAGCTATCTTATCTACTTCACGGATCACATTTGTGTCGTGCGGTGGAACAAGTTGTCCGCCGTCTTCCCAATAAGCTTTATAACCATTGTATTCTTTCGGGTTGTGTGAAGCGGTACAAACCACGCCGCCCTGGCAACCTAACTGCCGTATCGCAAAACTCAGTTCAGGAGTAGGACGAAGTGCTTCAAATAAATACACTTTGATCCCATTCGCACCCATCACATTTGCTACAATTTCAGCAAATGTCCGGCTGTTGTTCCGGCTGTCATGTGCAATTGCCACTTTTATTTCTTTATTCTTAAATGAAGCATTGAGATAATTAGCATATCCCTGTGTTGCCATCCCCACAGTATATTTATTCATTCGGTTTGTACCAACACCCATCACACCTCTCAACCCACCGGTACCGAATTCGAGATTGCGGTAGAAAGCATCTGCGAGTTCCTGTGGATTTTCGAGCTTTACTCTGCTGATCTCTGCTTTTGTCTGCGGGTCAAAGTTTCCTTCCAGCCACGCGGTAGCCCGTTTTTCTATCACTTCTTCCATGTTTGTTAGTTTGATGGGCGACTAAATTCGGCAACATTAAGAAGATTATCAAATATCAATACCCAGTTGATATAACATTCGCAAGAATACCCTCTCGTGGATGATTCGAGGGGTTTGAATTATCTTTACGTGATCTTTATCCTGACGCCGGTCCTTCACCTCATGAAAAAATCTTGCCTCATATTCATTTGTTTCTGGTTTTTGATAACAGCCCACGGACAAAACAGTGATAGCGCACGTACGCTTTCATCTATCAACAAAACACGGCTTGTCATCGTCGCATCGGGAAGTGCAGCGGTATGGGGTTCCTCCTTTATTGCATTGAATCAGGCCTGGTATTCTGATTATCCGCGTTCATCTTTTCATTTTTTCAATGATAACAGGGAATGGCAACTTGCAGATAAAGCAGGACATCTATGGTCGTCATACCAGGTGAGCCGGATATGGTCTGAGATGTGGGGTTGGACGGGTATGAAAAAAAAATCTGCCGTGATTGCCGGAGGCGCGAGCGGGATTGCTTACCTGAGCATCATTGAAATTCAGGATGGTTATTCATCCGGTTGGGGATTCAGTTGGGGTGATGTGGCAGCAAACCTGGCAGGCTCTGCAGCGTACGTATTGCAGGAACTGGGATGGAAGGAACAGAAGCTGTTGGTGAAAATGAGTTATTCTCCGTTCAATTACGGAAATGATTTGAAAGAAAGAAGGAATCAATTATTCGGCAAATCCTTTGCCGAACGGATTCTGAAAGATTATAATTCCCAAAGTTATTGGATAAGCTTGAACGTGCATGCTCTAACGGGTACCAGGTTACCAGCATGGTTGAACGTGGCTGTTGGATATCATGCAGAAGGGATGCTGGGAGGTTTCAAAAATTCCTGGACAGATAAATATGGAAATTATTACGACAGATCAGATATCCGACGTACAAAAAGCTTGCTGATCTCACCCGATATTGATTTCACTAAAATAAAATCAGGAAATAAAAGTGTCCGTTCTTTATTATTTCTTTTGAATATGGTCAAGTTCCCCGCGCCAGCATTGCAATTAAGCAGAGGCAGATTGAAGGGAAAGTGGATGTATTTTTAATTTTAGATTTTAGACCTGTCCTGAGCGAAGCGAAGGATCTGCATTTGCGATTGCAGATTTTTTTAAAAAAAAATTACACATAGATACATAGTAACATAGAAACACATAGAGCTAAGGACTCAAAGGTCAGCGCTCAGGGCTCAGAGCTGATATACTTTTTCGTCGCATCAAACAGCACCAGCACCCAATCATTGTCAGCACCTTTTGAGGGGGGACGGAATGATTTTATTCCAGTATTGTTAACCGCTGGAATTAAAAATTTTGCTCCTGTTCGGGGATCATACCAGAAAGCTTTGAAAGTTTTCGTCTGAAATTTCTTCAGGTTCATCGCAAACGATTCGCCGGCGGCAGAGTAAACCAGGAGGAAATCTTTTCCTCCAATGGCCTGTATCCTCCTTGTACCTTCATTCGCATCAACGATCACATCCTGTGCCGGACGACGATCTGCTGCCGGGAATTTCTGTATCAGATTTTTCAGGTAGTGCATCTGACTTGCAGCAGGAAGCTCCATGGATACATACCAGAATCGCAAAGGACCGTTTACTGCAATTCTACCCGGCGTATAAAATTGCCAGATGCTGTGACATCCATACGTATAACCCATACTTCCTGCAAAAACAGAAAGCCAGGCTGCTTTCCTGCTGTCATACGCTGATGTATAGCCGTTATCTTTTGCATTAAAACAGAGAGGATGCTCTTCATAAACGGCTTCTCCATTCAAAACGGGTTTCACTGTTTTTTTATCATAATCATGTTTGATTTTTTCCCATACCGGCACATCTGCGCAATGTCCGGTCTGCAGCATGTTGAAATCAAGCCAGTCGTCTTCATGAAACCAGGGAGAAGAGGAACTTGTTTCACTGGGCTGGGGATGAAACGTCATTAAAGCGCGATCCTGTCCACCACATCCGGCAACTACACCTGCCGCAAGAGATCTCCAGATCTGTATATCACTCTCGTTGCGCGGATTCCGGTCCCCTCCCATTACCCAGATGATATTCGACCGATCCTTGTATCTGTTTCCGATCCATTGTCCATATACCTTCGCATTGTCTGTATTAAATATTTCCGGGCCGGTTCCCCATTTGTCTTTATATACTTTGTCGCCCCATGTTGGCAGCAATGCGATATATATACCAAGGCCCTGTGCCAGATCAATTACCGAATCAACAAAGCGAAAATAGGATTCGACCGGACGGGTAGGATCATCATTTGCCAATGGCAGGTGACCATTTGCGTTAGGAACATGCAGGCCATCAAATTCTGCCAGCACAACTGCCTGTATCACTGTAAACCCCTGTTCTGCGCGTTTCGAGAGGTACTTTTTCGCATCAGCATAATTGAGCCGGTGGAATAATTCCCATCCTGTATCACCCAACCAGAAAAACGGATGTCCGCTTTCTGTAACCAGATAACGGTGATTGGCCGAAACTTTTAATCTTTCTGTTTTTACCGGGGAAATTTGCCCAAATGCCAGGAGTCCGAACGTCAGAAAAAATAATAGTAATGCGTGCTTCATACAAAGTAATTATTCAAGCCATGCTCCCTTTACGTTGTTCCCATCCACTTCTACGAATATGTGTTCCTGTAAGGTTGTTGCTACCGAAAGGCCCACATAATCCGGTCGTACCGGGAAAGCGGTATGCGTACGTTCAACCAGTGTGAGTGTTTGAATTGAACGAGGTTGTGCAGTAAGAAAAGGTTTTAATGCATACAACATGGTTTTACCACTGTTGGAAACATCGTCGATCAACAAGATGGAAGTCCCATTCCAATCTGTAACGGGGTTGATCTTTACTTCACCGGGTTGTTTCTTATCCAGGGATACTGTTATGAAAGTAACTTTCAGGTTGCTGATCTCTTTCAGTATCCTTTCGATATTCCTTGCTACCACTACACCATTTTGTTCAATGCCGGCGATAATAAGTTCTGAAATGTCACTGTTGTATTCAAGCACTTCATAAGCCAACCGGGTGAGTTTTCTGTGAGCAGTTTCTTCGTTGAGAATATAATTACGGGTCATGATAAAAGCAAAATAATGGAAAAAAGTCAATGTACGATATACGATGTACGGGGTACGATGTTAATCCTACCACCGACGACAGACGACAGAATAGAGACATATTTATAAGCTATCCTGTGATAGTTGCCCGTCGATTGTCCACATCCTACACCGTACATCGTATATCGTACACCGTACACCGTACATCGTACATCCTATGGTTCTCCTTATCTTTAATCCAACAATAATTACATGCAGTATTTGCCTCAAATTTTATTCGCTTTGGTGACGTTTGTTGCCGTGTTTTTATTTGTCAAAAAGACAAAGGAAATACGCAGGAATATCTTAATGGGTCATGATGAGGATTATTCCGACAGGCCAGCAGAAAGGTGGAAGAATGTACTACTGCTTGCGCTTGGACAGAAAAAAATGTTCCGCAAACCAATGGTCGCCCTGTTACACCTGGCCATCTATGCAGGATTTATTATTATCAATATCGAAGTGCTGGAAATCGTTTTGGATGGTCTATTCGGAACGCACCGGCTGTTCGCCCCGTTTTTGGGAGCGGCTTACATGTTTCTCATAAATAGTTTCGAGGTGCTGGCTTTGCTCGTATTGCTTTCCTGCATTGCATTCCTGATCAGAAGAAATGTACTGCGGGTAAAGAGGCTCAACAGCCGCGAACTGAACGGGTGGCCGCGCAGCGATGCAAATGCAATTCTTATTATTGAAATCATTCTGATGACACTATTCCTGACGATGAATGCTGCCGAAGGTGTCGTTCAGGAAAGATTCTTAAATGGTTTAGGAGAAATGATCATCCTGCCTGAAGCAACGCCCTATCTTGTTTCTTCAATGATCTATCCACTTTTAAACAACCTTGATAACAATACTTTACTGATCATTGAAAGATCCTGCTGGTGGCTTCATATCATTGGAATATTTGCATTTCTGAATTACCTGCCTTACTCAAAGCATTTGCACATCTTGCTTGCTTTTCCAAATGCTTATTACGCACGTCTTGAACCAAAGGGGGAAATCCGCAATATGCCGGAAGTTCAAAACGAAGTGCTCTATGCCATGCAGCCGGAAAAAGCACCTGCCAATGCCGTGGCTCCGGAAAAGTTTGGTGCTAAAGATGTTCCCGATCTCAGCTGGCGGAACTTGCTTGATGCGTACAGTTGCACGGAATGCGGCCGATGCAGCGCTGCGTGCCCCGCAACAATAACCGGGAAATTACTTTCGCCTCGCAAGATCATGATGGACACACGCGACCGGATGGAAGAGATGGGCTATAACCGCAAAAAGAATGGAGCATTGAAGGAAGATGGCAAAAAACTATTACACGATTATATCACGGCGGAAGAATTGAGGGCGTGTACCACCTGCAATGCCTGTGTGCAGGAATGCCCGGTAGCGATCAGTCCGCTCGAAATCATTCTCCAGCTGCGGCGTTCTCTGGTAATGGAAGAAAGCAATGCACCACAGGAGTGGAATGCCATGTTCAGCAATATTGAAAATAATTTTGCTCCCTGGAAGTTTAGTCCGGATGAAAGAGACCAGTGGATGGAGAAGAATAGTTCTTAGTTCTTAGTTCCTGGTTCTTAGTTGCGTACTGGTTGTTTGTTGCTCATTACTTGTTGCTCATTGCTGGTTACTCGTTGCTGGTTGCTC
>DATLDA010000253.1:0-2349 GCA_035526135.1 Flavitalea sp. | reverse complement strand
AGCCTGAAATTTGTGGACACGCACAATCATTCCCTACAATTATACCATAAATTCAACCCCATGGCAATTAATTTATTAGCAGTAATTCCGCTCGCAGGAACAGTGTATCAAAAGCGGACACCGGTTGTACTGCTAACGAACACCTTCGTAGATGGGAACGTATCAATCAACTGTAAATCAGGTTATTTATAAACTGGCATAGTTCTGAACATAAGGTATCAGTTGGTTTTCTCATGTGATTGTATGTCACCCGGCCGGTCAATCCGGGTGACTTTTTTAAAAATGATTTTTTCAAAACTAAAAAGCTATGTATGACCACCAAAAAAAACATCAGCCGCCCTACGGGTTTCCTGCTTACAGGACTGATCGTCCTGGTCTTGTCGCTCTTTAGTTGTGTATATTATATCGAAAAAAATGCTGACCTCAGCAGATTTGATTCCGGTATTTCCGTAGAAAAAAATGCATCTGAACCCACCCTTTTTATTCCGGGCCTCTGGCAGATTAATTATTGAAAGCGAACCCCAATTCCTGAACCTTAATAAAAAAAGTAATAACCGGTGGACAGAGTCATAGCAAAGAAAAGATGGACGACAAAAAAATTGTTAACGATCGGTGGTATAACAGCAGTGGTATTGCTGATTGCAGCCAGCTATTATTTCACTTCCGGCAAATCGAGACTCAATGTTGATACAGAAAGGATCACTATCAGCGAAATTACAAAAGGACCTTTCCTCGAATTCATTCCGGTAAATGGCGTTGTATTACCGATTACGACCATCTATCTGGATGCGGTAGAAGGTGGAAGAGTGGAAGAAAAATATGTGGATGATGGCACCGTTGTCAAAAAAGATCAACCGATCCTGAGGCTTGCAAACACAGACCTGCAACTAAGTCTCGCCAACCAGGAAACGGCTGTTTTCGATGTATTGACACAGATGCAGAATACGCGCAATAACGCGGAACAGAATACGATTCGTCAATTGAACCAGATGGCTGATGTAGACAATGCCCTTGCAGAAGCAGAACGATTGTATAAACTGAATAAGCATTTGTATGATGAAAAAGTGATCGGTTCGCAGGAATTCAAATCTTCCGAAAACGTATATAATTATCAGTTGCGCCGTAAAAAACTAACGGACGCCACATTGAAACAGGATAGTGCTTCCGGAAAATTACAGGTTAGCCAAATGACGGAATCGTATGAAAGAATGCGCAATGCACTTACACTAATGCGCAAAAAAGTAGGAGATCTGATCGTTCGATCTCCAGTTGACGGCCAGTTGACGTCGCTGGATGCAGAGATCGGACAATCTAAAAATAAAGGAGAACGACTCGGACAGATCGATGTACTGAGTGGATTCAAAGTACGCGCCGACATCGACGAACATTATATATCAAGGATTTTCAATGGCCTTACCGGCACATTCACTTTTGCCAATAAGGTGTATAAATTATCGATCACAAAAGTATATACGCAGGTTAGTAATGGAAGGTTCCAGGTTGATATGCAATTTGAAAGCGAAATACCGAAAGGCATTCGCCGCGGCCAGACACTTCAGATCGGCCTCGCATTGAGTGAAGAACGAGTGGCTATCTTATTACCAAAGGGCGGCTTTTACCAACAGACAGGTGGCAATTGGATCTTCAAGCTAGCAGAAAATGGTAAAACTGCTTACAAGGTGGACATCCAGCTGGGAAATCAAAGTCCCGATTATTACGAAGTATTGCAAGGGTTAAATCCTGGCGATAAAGTGGTAACAAGCAGTTATGAAAATTATGGAACGATGCAGGAGTTGGTGTTGAAGAAGGAGTAGTTGGTAGGGTTTCGGGTATCAGGTATCAGGTATCCCAACTTCTATACGAGATATAAACTTGAATATCATTTTTCGAATATAAATAACGAGTGATTGAAGTTCCTTAAAATCATTTGATTGAAGATATCCAAGATCATGTGAAAGTATTAACTGGTAATGCAACTCAGAACAGGATCCTGCAGCAATAACTAAAAACCTTATGAACTCTGGATTGGTTTTTCTTCCACAACCTTCAGCAATGTTTGTTGGAATTGATGAACTGGACCTTCGCATTTGACTTATTAAACCATAAAATTCACTTTTCGGAAACTCTTTTGTCAATTTATAAATTTCCATTGTCAGATGATGACTTCTGATCCAAATTGCTAATTCAAAAAAATTTCTCATTGTTCAATTTGAAATTTTGTTTTGAAACATTCAAGTGCTAAACAACAAATAACAATAGTAAAAACACATGATATCAGGGACAATTTTAACCGAAAGACTGGGATAGCTGATACCTGACAGCTGATACCCGCCAACTACAACACCAAAA
>DATLDA010000113.1:0-4399 GCA_035526135.1 Flavitalea sp. | reverse complement strand
CTTCCGCTTCGGTAAGCCGGTCCAGACCTTCCGTTAATTTGTCACCTGTTTTTCGCAACCGTTTTTGAAGTGTCCGTTGTCCGATCCGTACTGCAGTACGGTCACCCAGTCTGGGATCATCTTTCACAGTAATAAATGCAGAATCTTTCGCTTTACCGGCGGTTAATACCACTTTATATTTTCCAGGAAGTACCTGCCATCCTCCTGGTTCTGGTGCCCCGGCATGCGGTTTAACAGAACCGGGTTCACGGTATGCTTTTTCATCCATCTGCCAATATCTCCGGTTCATCCCCGTATCTGCCTTCCATTTCAGATTACGGATGTTCTCATTTTTATCATTATAGAAACGCATCCAGACAGAATCGATACGCGTAGCCCTTGAAGTATCTTTGAACAAGTCAGGATGAATAAAATAAGAAATAGCTGCACCTTCCGGCCGGTTGGGGGCATCCCATAATCCCCATGTGCTGTACTCATAGCCAGGTGCTTTCTTAATGGAAGCTGTATATCCATCCGGTATGGTAAATATAAATGCAGACCTTGATAAAACTCCCTGTGACGCGGCAAGCATTCTCAATGGACGGATATCATCGAGAATATATATGGCCCTCCCAAATGACGCGATCACAAGATCTGCTTCTTTTTCCTGAATAGTAAGATCGAAAGTTGACACTGATGGATATCCGTTTTTCCATTGTTGGAATGTTTGTCCGTTATCCATACTCACCCACAATCCCTGTTCTGTTCCGGCGAAGATCAGGTTTGGTTCTGCAGGATCCTGCAGCACGCACAAAGCATATCCGGTAAGTTTTTTTTCATCTGCTAACCGGCTCCATGTTTTACCATAATCTTTACTGCGGAAAATATAGGGTTTGAAATCGCCGCGTCTGTAATCGTTCGCGACAACAAAAACTTCACCTGCATTATGTCTCGAAGCCTGAATTTGCGGAATCCATGCACCGGTAGGTAACCCTGGAATTTTTCCGCGAAAATTCGTCCAGCTTTTTCCGCCATCGCGGGTTAGTTGTATGTTCCCATCATCTGTACCGACCCAGATCACATCTTTTTCTTTAGGCGAAGGTGCAATCGTCAACAGTGTACAAAAATTTTCAGCACCTGTAATGTCGATTGATATTCCTCCATTATCGCGCTGATCAATTTTTGCACTGTCGTTAGTTGTAAGATCGCCGGAGATTACTTTCCAGGTGGCACCTTTGTTTTCACTCTTGTGCAGGAACTGGCTACCGAAATAAATAGTTTTTTTATCAAATGGATCCTGTGCAATGGCCGCATTCCAGTTATATCGAAGATTTGTTTTAAGTTCAGGAGGAACTGGTTTGATAAACCATCTGTCACCTGTTGGCACATGAATCCTGCCTACGGATCCACCCTGGCTCATCGCATATACCCAGTCAGCATCTTCAGGATCCGGCATTACATCAAATCCATCGCCTCCCCATAAATTCTCCCAGTAATAATTTTTGATACCACCTGACATCCATGTATAGGCGGGACCTCTCCAGCTTCCATTATCCTGCATTCCACCCATTACATGATAGGGCATTTCGTTATCTACATTGATATGGTAAAATTGACCAACCGGAATTTTTTCATCGAACTGCCACGTCTTGCCTCTGTCTTTAGAAACGCCGATTCCTCCATCATTGCCTTCAATGATATGAGCACCATTGTGCGGGTTGATCCAGAAGGCGTGATGGTCGGGATGAATTCCGCTGTAAGGGATCACAAGCTTGAAGGATTTCCCTCCATCCTCACTTACAGAAATCATCTGATAAATCAACCACACACGGTTTTCATTTTCCGGATCGCAGGCAATCTCCTGGAAATAGAAAGGTCTGTTCGAAACCCATGCAGGATCACTGTTTACCAATTCCCAATTATCACCCCCATCATCACTTTTGTATAATCCGTTTTTCGTAGCCTCTACCAATGCGTAAACGCGGTTCGGGTTACTACGTGAAATCGCAAGTCCGATCCGACCATAATTTCCTTCCGGCAATCCATTCTCTTTTCCCAGCTTTTTCCAACTTTTTCCGGCATCTGTTGTCATAAACAAACCACTTCCCGGTCCGCCGCTTTTTAAACTCCATGGTGTGCGACGATGCTGCCACATGCCGACAAATAATTTATTCGGATTGGATGGGTCCATGATCATATCGCCCACACCCGATGTATCATTGGTAAAAAGAATTCTTTCCCACGTCATTCCTCCGTTTGTTGTTTTGAAAACTCCTCTCTCCTGATGTTCTGCGTATGGATTTCCAATAGCGCCGGCATAAACGGTATTGGGATCTTTCGGATCGATTAGAAGACGGTGAATGTTACGGGTTTTTTCCAGTCCCATTCTTTTCCAGCTTTTTCCCGCATCCATGCTCTTGAAAATTCCTTCTCCGAGGTTTAATGAATTGCGCGGATTTCCTTCGCCGGTTCCTACCCATACAACGGAAGGATTGTCCTGTTGAATAGCCACTGAACCGATATTCAAAATGGGTTGTTCATCAAATACAGGATTCCATGCAGCGCCGCCATTCACTGTTTTCCATACACCCCCGGAAGCCGAGCCGATGTATACTGTATTCGCATCACTGGTAAGTGCATCGATTGCAGTGATCCTTCCGCTCATGCCTGAAGGCCCGATTGCTCTTGGTTTCCAGTTACGAAATATTTGATCAAGTTTTACCTGTTGGCAAAAAGACGCAATACTGCACATTAGTGCAGCCGGCATCAACAATCGTTTCATGAACATTTTATTTCAGTTAATACAAAGATGGATGAATTCACCTGCTGGTTCGTGTAGTTGCAAAGAGCATAAAGGTATTAGCCCTCAATCATACTTGTTCAAAATGTCCAGCACATTCTGATCAATTTTTTTGGCCGTATCGCTGAGTGGTTTATCAAAGAAATGTTGTTCGTACTCGTTTCTATAAACTCCCGTAGCATGATGAGTTGAAAAAGTTTCTTTATCGAGTCCGACAGACAGTGCATAAGCCGCAGCGATAAATCCTGTAACCATGTAGTATCCGATATACAGGCGGGAAAAAATCCTCCCGGTAAAATAATTATGATAAGGAAAAGTCAGTGCAAGTGCTGCGACGATTGGTATCACAGGTACCCAGAATCTCGGATCATAATAAGGCCAGTTCATGATGATCAATAAATAAAAAAACAAGTAAGCTTTAATGTAGAAAGGCAAAGTGCTTTTGCGAAACATAAGATACACGAGCGCGAAAAAGATCAGCATGCCAAATCCGATAAAAATACCGGTGCCCAGCGAAGAAGGCAAATAATGCAACACTTTGTTCGACGGTGCATTGACAAAAATTTCTGACAGCTCTGTAAAATGATATTCCAGGTTCTGCATTACAAAGTGAACAATGCCCTTTTGAAAAGGGCCCTTTAAAGAGCTGGCATATTCCAGAATCCGGAATTGCTTTGCAAAAAAAAGCAAAACTGCAAAAATTCCTATTCCGATAATTACGATGATTTTATTCTTTATAAGCAGGTCTTTTAATCCTGCACGATGTTGCCATGCGATTCCAAGTACAAGCGCAGGTACAAGGGAGATACCGATGGTACGTGTAAGGATGGTAAAAAGGCTTAACACAAATGCGCTTCCCAGCCAGACATAACTGTTTTGCTGAACGTAACGGTGAAAGCAATACAATGAAGCAAATGAAAAAAAGATGTATTGCATTTCGGAAAGAGGGTGAATAGCAAATTTGATGATTGTCCAATTGAAGAGTGACAGGATGATTACAAGCAAAGCCGGCACATGCATCTTTAAAATATGCCATACAAAGTATAACCCGCAAAAAAGAAAAACGCAGTTTATAAGAACAATGGATATATGGTTCAGAATCCCCAGTTTTGAAAATGCAATGAGGAGGAATGTATAGCCATACGGTAACGAATCGGTGGCGGCAAATGACCCGGAAGGACAACCGAATTCTATGCAATCCTTAATATTGAAGTAACGGATCGAATCTACGTGCAAATGCAGCGGTGTGAACGCACCGGCTAAGTAAACAATACTTAACAAGGCCGCTGCAAGAATAAAAAATTTTTTTGCAGCAGGAGCAAAGTGATAGGGAGAGGGCTGCAGTGATGACATGGTTTAGGGTTTACGAGCGACTGCTATTACAGACAATCCGATTTTTTGAAACGTGATTTTGTCAATCAGTTTAATCAATGGAACCAGTTTTTCGAAAAGTTTCAGCTGACTTTCCGGTATAATTTTCTTTTTCAGAATAGTACCACTCATGACCCACCCGGCCAATCCGGCCGCATTAAAATACTGGCTATGTACAAGTTTCAAACTTTGGGATTGTAACAGCCGTGAAAGCGACTTGGTATTGTAACGCCGGAAATGTCCTAACTC
>DATLDA010000055.1:0-5023 GCA_035526135.1 Flavitalea sp. | reverse complement strand
AATGTCAATTTTTTTATTATTATTTTTCATTTTGCATTTTTAATTTTTAATTTCTCAAACCGTCAGCACGCTATTCCACCCATTTACTCCATCCGGCTCGCGGAATTGGTTTTCGATATCTTCCATTGCCATACGATCGTCAATAAAAAACTTATAATGGTATTTTCCATCTGGCAACAGAGGAATTTCTATTTTCCAAACCCCCTCCTCATCAGGCTGTAAAGTGAGTTGGTCGCGGGCCCATTGATTGAATGAGCCGGCCACGCTGATGTGATGCGCACAGGTATTATGAATGTGAAATTCGATGGTTTTTCTCTTACGGTTTATGTAAGGTGACATAGGTGTCAGCATAAAACCTCCTGCTTTAAAAGATGAATGGATATTTATCGTGGTTCGAGCGAAGTAAAGGAAGAATCGGGCGACAGGGTAAAGCCGGGTAAATTGAAAGCCGTTACTGAAAATAACTCAAATTCTTTAAATAAGATCCGCAAGCCGGATGATTTTTTTCACACATGTTTCGTGATCGTAAATGTACGATGGGTATGGGGTATGGGGTATAAGGTATGAGGTATGAGCTTTGAGGTATGAGGTATCAGGTTTTGTAAATGGATATAATGTAGATTATTTGAAAAAAAATGTCCTCTATATATTAGCAAAAGCAATCATCGAACAAAAAACAGGAACTATGCAAACACGCAACCAATTTGCAAATGAGTAAATGAAATTTGAAAAATTCAATAGGATTGTATCTTATAATCAATTTCTCAAACCCCATACCCCATACCCCATACCCCATACCCCATACCCCATACTCACACCTCACACCCAAAAATGATTAACCCCCTCTTATCCAGAAGGGGCTAATGTGTGTTTGGGGTTTCTTAACCAAAAATCAGTAAAGGGTGCTTAACCAGGTTTCTACGATTCAATAGGGATTGGAGGTGCGTTTCGTTCGACAGATCAAATGTCGCATCCCGAATTGGATTGGAAATTTTTATGCACGAATAATCCACAAAATTATCGGCTATTCTCTAGCAAGTAACAGGGAAAACACTTAGCCCTCGTATAACTACTAACTCGCTGTGCCTCCACTGATGAGTATAACGGAACTGCAAATGTCTGCAGCCAAAAAAAATAAAATGATGTAAAATTTTGCGGAATAAAAAGAATCCCTACTTTTATACTGTACTATAACAGTAGAACAGTTTGATGTTTACCAGGCCCCATTTGAATTCAGGCATTCCGATTTATGTTCAGTTAAAAGAGCAGATCATGCATGCCATCGAAAAAGGGGCCCTTAAAAAAAATGACCAGCTTCCCAGTGTACGGACGCTTGCCGAGCAATTGGTAATTAATCCGAATACAGTGATCAAGATATATCGTGAGTTGGAAATGGAAGGAATCATTGAGATCAGGCATGGCTCCGGAGCATTTGTAACGAGTACGGGATTTGATAAATCGAAAAGTAATAAGATCCGGCAGGGAACAACGGCGATTGAAAAAATTGTTCACCAGTTACTCAATAAAGGACTTCACCCGGATGAAATTCGTCGCATTCTGGAATCAATCCTGCAACAAAAAGAAAAGAAATAATCATATGAACCATGCAGTTATTCAAACTGACCAATTGTGCAAACAATTTGGTTCCTTCCCCGCTGTCGATCACCTGAACATCGAAGTGGCCCGCGGCAGCATTTGTGGTTTTCTCGGACAAAATGGTGCGGGCAAAAGCACCACCATTAAAATGCTGTTGGGAATGACGCATCCGACTTCCGGATCCGGAAAAGTTTTAGGATTTGATATCAGTAAAGAATCGCAAAGCCTGGAGATCAGGAAGAAAACGGCTTATGTGGCCGAAGACAAAAGGCTTTATGATTATATGACCGCCTCTCAAATCATTCAATTCACCCGATCCTTTTTTCCGATGTGGAATTTGCAATTGGAAAAACAATTGCTTAAAGAATTCGGCTTGCCTGCTGATCGACGCATCCGGAAATTTTCAAAAGGAATGCGAACACAATTGGCATTGATTCTTGGTGTCTGCCGGAATGCGGAACTCCTGGTTCTGGATGAACCTTCCGAAGGATTAGATCCTGTCAACAATGAAAAGATGCTGCGACTCCTGGTCGGACTTGCAGCTGAAGGCAAAACGATCTTCTTTTCCTCGCACCAGGTGTTTGAAGTGGAACAAATCGCCGACCAGGTGATCATGATCAATAAAGGCCGGCTGATAGATAATGCTCCCCTCGATACGCTGCGCAACAAATACAAATTGATAAAAGCATTTTTTGATTCCGTACCTGAAATACGGAAGGCTGATCTGCCCAATGTAAAATCCATTCGTAGTGAAAACAAATCCATGCACCTCTTTGTGCGGGGGAATTATGAAAACGTAATCAGCCGGCTGCAATCATACAACCCCCTTTCCATTGATGTCATCGATCTCAACCTGAAAGAGATCTTTCTTGAAAATTTAAAAGCTGAAGAAAATCATGTTGCTGTATAAAAGCTGGCTGGAGACCCGCGTACGTTTTTATATCGGGATCGTCTTTATCAGTTTCCTTTGCCTGTTCTTTGTATTGGGACATCCCTACATAATTGAACAATGGGCGCTGGATAAAACACTTCATCCCGAATGGAAAGATCCGTGGTGGTTGCCGCAGGCAAAGTCGGACTACGTTTATTTTCTATGGCACTTCCTGTACAACTACCTTTTGCAATTCCTGTGGGTATTGTTTACAATTTTGTTGTCGCTGGGAAGTCTTTCTTATGAAGCAGAAAAAGGAAGCGTTTTGTTCACGCTTTCACTCCCTCTTACGAGAAGCAAATTGTTTCTCCACAGAAATCTAATGGGCCTCCTACAGGCGGCTTTCCTTGCGCTTCTTCCTGCTGTGTTGCTCCCGTTAGGTTCCGCAATTATCGGACAGCATTACCCGGTATCTCTTGCCCTGGAACACACAGCGCTGTTTATTACCGGTGGATTTGTTTTTTATTCACTCGGGCTCTTATTGAACAGTCTTATCGAAACAGAATCCATTTCATTTTTTGTTTCAATTGCAGGTGTCATCGTATTCTATTTTTTATTTCAACCTTATGCAGAATCACAATTCGTGAAGCCTTTATGGATGCAATATGTAGATCTCCCCGGTATACTGTCAGGCAATGATAATGGTCACGCATTGAAATATTTTCCATGGAACGCTGCACTGTTGTGCGTGTGCGTGAGCGGCATATTGTTTCTTATATCGTATCGCATCATCCGAAAAAAGAATTATTAATGAACAATCAACTCTCACTCCTGAGTTACCGGTACTGGCTCGAAAGCCGGACGAGATTTATTATCTCGCTGATCCTGCTCATTGCCGTTACGTGGTATATTATAAGTGGTGCCGAAAATGTGATCAAACAATTTATCACGGCCAGGCCCAACGAACCCTTTCCTTTTACAAAGTACATCTGGTTTCTGCTTTACAAAGGATACCTGCTGACGTTATATACCTTCAGTTCCTTTGTACTCGGACTGGGAGGTGTCATGCAGGAAAAACAAAATGGCAGTGCTTCTTTTACCCTGGCGCTACCAGTAAAGAGAACGGAGATCATGCGCGCGAAAATCACCATTGCTTCCAGCGAAGTTTTCGCACTGGCGCTTCTCAGTACTTTCAGTATTGTTTTGTTTGCCGCCATGTATGGACATAGTTATCCGTGGCAGCATGCGTTGACCTTTGGAATATTAATGACTGCCGGCGGACTGGTCTTTATGATGCTGGGGATATTTCTTTCCCTGTTCATTTCACGGGAACTGGTGCTTCCGACCACCGGAATAGCAGTGATCGGAGCACTTTTTTTTCTTACCAAACTTCCCGGTTTGAAGATGTTGAATATTTTCAATCTGATGTGCGGCGCAGGTTATCTGAGTAACGAAACTTTTTTATTTATCCGCCCATTCAACTGGCAGGGTGTAGTGGCTTGTGTGTTGATCGCTTTATTTACCGCGTTGATCGCTGAACAGGTCGTTCGCAAAAAAGATTTTTAACGGCTGTCATTGGTTACCTTTAAAAAAAGCATCATCATGACATCAAGAGATACGTACAGGGCATTTGTTATTCCGGTTTTTGTAATTATTCTGGCATGCTTAAATTATACACGACTGACGGGAACAGAAAATATCCGCGCCATCCATAGCGTTACGCTTATTACGCTGGGGATGGGCCTTGGAATTCTACTCATGAATGTGATTACCTACTTCAGGAATAAAAGCAAGATGTAAATTTTAGATTTTAGATTTGCGATTTTAGATTTTTTTCATGCCCGCTCTCAAGGTCAAACAGGCAACGAGCTAAATATTATTTTTCCGGTCCTCTGTGATTATCAACCAAGATGTTATTCTTTTCATCTCTAAATCTGAAATCGCAAATCTAAAATCCAAAATCAAAAGTGCCCTTCTATGAACGCATAACAAACCATATGGCAGATCCCCATTTGCGCATCTTCGACATGCGCGTAATGCGTTGAATTGATAACAATGGAAAAGTCTACTTCGTCGGCGATCTCTTTGCCTTTCGAACCAACCAGCGCAATAGTATATAAGCCATTTTGCCTGGCCCATCTCACTGCCTTTACCACGTTGGGAGAAGTACCGCTCACACTTAATGTAAATACAAGATCACCCGGCCGCGCATAATTTTGCAATTGCCGCGAGTAGACCTCTTCATATGAATAATCATTCGCAATGGCGGTCATCCAGGCAACATTGTCGTTCAGCGACAGGCACCGGAATACTTTCCCCATTTTATCTGATGCGCTTTTGCCGAGATCTGTGACGAAATGAGAGGCATTTGCAGCGCTGCCACCATTGCCGAATACAAAAATATTCCGGTCCTCTTTCCATGCAGTATGAATGATGCCAATCAATTGTTCCACCTTTTCCAATGGAATATCTTGCAATGCCTGTTTTTGTGCGGCTATATAATTCTTCAGAAAACCTGCTGTCATTAAATCTTTTTAATTTTTAATTTTAAATTTT
>DATLDA010000039.1:0-5305 GCA_035526135.1 Flavitalea sp. | reverse complement strand
GGTATAGATAGAAAAATAGTTGATCATTTCATGCCATTTGTCACGGCGGATAAATGTATCGCGTATCGTATCGAATTGAATATTATAATTCGATTTATAATAAGCACTGTCCGCATACCGGTCTTCGAAACGGTAATTATATGTATTGTACTGAATCGTATGTTCGAAACGGAGCCTTGGGTAAAATAAAGGAACGACCGTTGAATCGGTGACAATAGAATCTTTCTGTCCCAGATCATATTGTTGTCGCATCAGAAAATTTCCAGTGGTATATTTTGTTCCCGTTTTAACATTCGAATTAAAGAAGTTTCTTCTCTCAAATCCACTTCCCACATTCAGATTGGTCGGGATTTTAAAACGATCGTCGCGGTAATCAATGCTATCCAGGTAATTGCCGTTGGAAAGTATGCCGCCGTTTTCCGATGACTGTAATTTATTCCCCAGTGCGATAATGAAATTGTTATAACGTTTATTGCGGGAAGAATACCATGAACCAAAACGGTAATTGTTATGGTTTGTATTTTGATTCTGAAAAAAACCAGGTGCATTGATCAACCTGTATTGAAAGGAGGCATTCCAGTTCGGGCGAATATTTTGTGTATGCAGCAGGTGAATCATTTGTTCTGCCTGACTGCCCAATAAGTATCCGACTTCTGAATAAGGACGTGTGGTTGTATAAAAACGCGTTTCTTCAACCTTGAATTTGTACACATCGTAAGCATGGAAACCTATGTCCCAACCGGGATTGAAAGATGGAGAAAAGATCAGATCATTAGTCGCATTTCCAAGATTACCAAGGTGTACGTGATGCCAGGGAATAGGAAAGCGATTTGTGAAATCGGAGATAGACGAATCGAAGCCAACCAGTCTGCTTGAATCTAAAAATCTGAAGCGTATAGTAATTGAATCTTCCAATCCTGTACGATGAAGAATACTGTCACCCTTTCCTTGTGTAGCCCCTCTGCCATAGCGGCTGCCTGCACCCTGAATGCGACGGATAGCATCATCCTGCGCAAGGGCACTGAATTGAAGTAAAAAAAGAAAAAAGAAAGTAAATATGTAAAAGGGTCGCTGCACAAAAAAGAAAATTAATCAATAATCAACCGAACGTTCACTTCGGGAAGTTAATTTTTGTCGAGTTTTTCGAGAAGTTGCATAAAGATGGTCGTAAGCCTGGGTTCGGCATTACGGGCCGCCTCCAGTACATCCTGATGAGAAATAGTATTATTCTCGGACCTGATTCCTATGTCTGTGATTACGCTCATGGCAAAAACAGAAAGTCCGAGATGGACAGCGGTAACAACTTCCTGTACGGTGCTCATTCCGACAGCGTCTCCACCTAGTGTCCGGATCATTTTATATTCGGCTCTTGTTTCAAATGTGGGACCGGTTACACCAAAATAAACACCTTCATGCACTGGTATTCCTTCATTTTTCGAGATATTTTGTGCCAGTGCGATTAGCCGGGCATTGTATGGTTCACTCATATCAGGAAAACGTGGCCCGAGTTCATCTTCATTTCTGCCCAGTAAAGGGTTTACCACAGCCAGACTGATATGATCCCGGATAATCATCAGGTCTCCTACGCGAAATGCCGGATTCACTCCTCCCGCTGCATTCGCAATCAGTAAATGTTTTATTCCAAGCAGACCCATTACCTGTACAGGGTAAACGACTTCTTTAGCAGAGTATCCTTCATAAAAATGAAAACGACCTGCCATCGCAATGATCTTTTTACCCGCTGCTTCCCCTGCAATCAATCTTCCGGTATGACCTTCCACCGTGGCAACAGGAAAATGCGGTATGCTGCTGTATTCAATTTCTTTCTCAATCTTTATTTTGGATGAAAAATTTCCAAGACCACTGCCAAGAATAATTCCCGCCTCTGCTTTATGCGGCCATTGCTTATTTATGAATGCCGTCGTTTCCTTCAATCGCTCTGTCAATGTCATAATTGATTTTTGATAACCTGCAGCCTTTCAAAAAATGGTTGCAAATATACGGAATCACCTTCCGGCCGATTTATAATTGTACCTATTGACTGGGTTAAAGGATTTTTCATTATTCCTGGACAACCAGTTCACTTGTTCTTCCGAAGAAAATATTTTATCTGCAAGCGTTTAGCGCGATCAGTGAGAAAATCTAACAATAGATGGATGGTTGACCCGAAAATTTTGTTCCGGAATATGAAACGGATAAATAATTACAACAGCTATACATCACCGTGAGAGCAACTGAACTTGCGAACCATTGTGCGGGTCTAAGTGCAAAAACAAATAGCTGCTGCCCTCACGATTCAGTATTGATCGTGCTATGAATTTTTAGAGTTGATTCCGACAATTTCTCTTTCACACCTTTCCCTTAATTTCGTACCAAATCATTTGCATGAATCTTCATGAATACCAATCTAAAGAGCTGCTGAAAAAATATAACGTACCGGTACAGGAGGGAATACCTGTTGATCATGCCGGTGCTGCAGAAGAGGCTTACCGGAATCTGAAAGTCAATTACGGCAATAGTTTTGCAGTCGTGAAAGCGCAGATCCATGCAGGTGGAAGAGGAAAAGGAAAGATCCGTGGATCGGAACAACGTGGTGTGGCCGTCGGGAAATCGGCAGAAGAAGTAAAACAAATAGCATCAAATATTCTGGGTGGAACCCTGGTTACGATTCAAACAGGCCCGGCCGGAAAAGTGGTGAATAAAATTTTGATTGCACAGGATGTTTATTACAATGGCCCTAATGCGGTAAAGGAGTTTTATTTATCAATTCTACTTGATCGTACAAAAGGTCAGAATGTGATCATGTACAGTACTGAAGGAGGAATGGATATTGAAGAAGTTGCACACAAAACTCCTGACAAAATATTTAAGGAATGGGTACACCCAGGAGGAAATCTTCAGCCCTATCAGGCCAGGAAGATTGCATTCAACTTCGGATTGCAGGGAGAAGCTTTCAAGAATTGTGTCAGGTTCGTAACAAACCTGTATAACGCATATAATGGGCTTGATTGCAGCATGCTCGAGATCAACCCGCTTTTCAAAACATCCGACGAAAAGATCATTGCGGTTGATTGTAAAATGAACCTGGATGATAATGCTATGATGCGGCATCCTGAGCTGGAAGCATTGCGCGATATATCAGAAGAAGATCCTACAGAGGTGGAAGCCGGCAAATACAACCTGAATTTTGTAAAGCTGGATGGTAATGTTGGCTGTATGGTCAATGGCGCAGGCCTTGCCATGGCAACGATGGATATGATCAAACTCAGTGGCGGTGAACCTGCTAATTTTCTCGATGTGGGTGGCACAGCCAATGCGCAGACTGTTGAAGCAGGCTTTCGGATCATCCTGAAAGACCCGAAAGTAAAAGCTATACTGATCAATATTTTCGGTGGTATTGTGCGTTGCGACCGGGTAGCGCAGGGTGTAATAGATGCCTATAATTCAATCGGCAATATTGCTGTTCCTATCATTGTACGACTTCAAGGCACAAATGCCGAAGAAGCAAAAAAACTGATTGAAGAAAGCGGATTGAAAGTACAATCTGCAATCCTCCTGAGCGAAGCCGCAGCACTGGTGGGAAAAGCGGTAAGGTGATTTTAGATTTCAGATTTGCGATTGCAGATTGAGTATTCCATACAGAGACAAACTATTACCGATAGTCATAATGGGATAGCTGATAGCTGACTGCTGATAGCCTTTCTACTCGAAATCTAAAACCTACAATCGTTTAATCATCCACACACTACAACCATAGTGTCCCGTAGTGCCAACCGGGCCGTCCAGATAACGGAAGCCGAATTTTTCATAGATCGAAAGTGCTTTTTTTAGTTCGGGCATGCTTTCAATATAAACCTGGCTGTATCCTTCGTCTTTTGCAAAGTCAAGACACTGGTCTATTAATTTCTTACCTAACCCTTTCCCCCGGGCAACTGGTAACAGATACATCTTTACTAATTCGCAGGTTCCTTCTGGCAGTCCCTTTGTAGGATAAATTCCGCCTCCTCCTGCAATAGTACCGGATGATTCAGCCACATAATAGATGCTTCCTTTAAGTTGAAATAAGTCATATAACGCATCCGTGGTGGGATCATAATATACCGTTCCCGGATGATTGGCTCCGAACTCTGCAAGTGTATTTCTGATGATCGCAGCCAATGATGCATTGTCGCCTGGCATTATAGTTCTTATCGTGATGTCTTGCATGAACCCTGATTCAGATACGCCCTACACGTATTTCTACGTAGTAAAAAAACCATAGTAAAACTGGTCGATTTTTATTTCATTCTTCTGTTGTGATGCAATAATAATGGTGCATTATTTGCGTTAGCTACTCAATGCGAACTAAAATCATCTGCCTAATATGAAAAATGCCGAAAAGACTTTTCTCCTGATTACATTCCTTTCTTACGTTCTTCTGTATACTGTGATTGCGTTAATCAGCTGATTCAATTATTGACTACACTTTATACTCCATTTATTGGTCACTTCAAATCCATCGTCTATCGTCCATGGGCAGTTGTCGTTCACACTGCTTTTACTTCATAGATCGGACTGAACAGATAAATTTTTCCTGAACTTACTTCTGTGCATTGGTAACGTTTACGAAGTTTTTTTCCCTTCAAAAAAAGTTTTCCTTTTCCAATATCAAAGAGTTTGCCTTCTTCCACTTCTTCGACCATAACCAACCCGTTTTCACGTACGTCATAGCGTTTTAAAATACGCATCAGTTCATCGTCTGCACAGCTACTTGCGGGAAGATTGTGCATGGATTGGTTCAGCGCATCACAAATATCTGAAGGAAAGATTTTCATCTCGATGAACTCCTGTAGTATGTTAGCATAAATTTTTTTCCATTCCTGGCCATGAGCCGCTACTTTGTTCCTATGAAGAACGAACGTGGCGAGATGAGCGATTTCATGGATCAATGTAATGAGAAATGAAAACCGGTTAAGGTTGCCGTTCACACTGATCCGGTGGGGCTGATATAAGGTTGCATGGCGGTAATCTCCCAAAATTGATTTTCGTTCGCGGGTGATCGTAAGGTGCACCTTATACTCGTGAAGGTATTCCATTACCCGGCGACTCGCCAGGGGAGGTATAAAATGAGAAAGTTGCTCCAGTGGTGCTTCCTGTTTAGACATGTGCTTTCGGCTTGCTGATTTTCATTAAAATTGCTATTTCTATGAAAGTGTATAGTAAATAAAGGAATAAGGACACGTAAATAGCTCCTTTATTAACCATTTTGCCCGCCCAACTGATATAAATGAAAGCTGTAAACAAACAGACGATCATTTTTAGGAAC
>DATLDA010000312.1:0-4732 GCA_035526135.1 Flavitalea sp. | reverse complement strand
TCCCATTCACTACAGCTAAATCTTTTCAAACTTCCAAATTCCCATACTTCCTAACTTCCCAAACTCTCCGAACCTCCAAACCTCCAAACCACCAAATCCCCAAACTAACTAAGAACCAGGAACTTTGAACTAAGATCTATTCCAGATTTTCCCCTTCTTGTTTTAATTTAGCCGTTCGTTATATCCACGTAATCATTTTATCATGGGAATTCTCAAGGAAAAGTTCAAAGTAAAATCGGATGCAGCTGCTTCGGAGATCAAAGAATTACTGAAAGAGCACGGTACCAAAAAGATCGGGGAAGTACAATTATCGCAGGTTTATCAGGGAATGCGTGGTATGACGGGATTGGTAAGTGAAACTTCCCTGCTGGATGCGCACGAAGGGATTCGCTTTCGTGGATATTCAATTCCTGAACTTCAACAGAAACTACCGAAGGCCAAAGGTGGTACGGAACCTTTACCAGAAGGCTTGTTCTATCTCATGCTGATAGGTGAGCTGCCGACAGAGGAAGATGCGGCTCACATTACATCGGTCTGGCAGCGTCGGTCGCATGTTCCTAACCATGTATTTGCAGTGATCGATGCTTTGCCCGTGGCAACTCATCCCATGACCATGTTCGTGGCTGCGATCATGGCACTGCAAACGGAAAGCAATTTTGCAAAACGATATGCGGAAGGGATGAATAAAAAAGAATACTGGGATGCTGCGTTTGATGATGCAATGGATTTGATTGCCCGACTTCCGCGGGTTGCGGCTTATATCTACCGCAGAAAATATAAAAAAGGCGATCACATTCACCCGAACGGATTACTTGATTGGGCAGGGAATCTTGCTCATATGCTCGGATATAATGATGAAAGTTTCAAGGAATTGATGCGACTGTATATGACAATTCATGCCGATCATGAGGGGGGTAACGTTTCCGCACATACGACGCATCTGGTCGGGTCCGCATTAAGTGATCCTTACCTTTCTCTTGCGGCAGGAATGAATGGTTTAGCTGGTCCACTGCATGGACTGGCCAACCAGGAAGTAATCAAATGGATCTTTGAAATGCAGGACGAACTGAAAACGAAAAACCCTTCTAAAGATCAAATTGTCGAATACGTACAAAAAACTCTGAGTGAAGGCAAGGTGGTGCCGGGATATGGACATGCGGTATTGCGAAAGACGGATCCAAGATTTACGGCACAGATGGAATTCGGCAAAAAACATATGCCCGACGACCCCCTGGTACAAACAGTGTGGAATATTTATGAGGCAGTTCCCCCCATCCTCCAGTCGCTTGGAAAAATAAAAAATCCCTGGCCTAACGTAGATGCACACAGCGGATCTTTACTGGTGCATTTCGGGTTGGTAGAGTATGAATTCTATACAGTCCTGTTCGGCATCAGCCGCGCACTCGGGGTAATGGCGAGCCTTATATGGGACCGCGCCCTCGCTTTTCCTATTGAGCGTCCGAAATCCGTAACGACAGAATTAGTGAAAAAATGGTTGAAAGGGGAAGATGAAATATGGGGGGAATGACAATTGCAGATCCGGATTGTAGATTTCAGATTTTTCTAAAATTCATAATGAATGGAATTCCGGCCTGAGTTTCATCCATAGAAATTAATTGAAGAGGTGGAATGAAATCCGGGAATGACAATTGCAGATTGCAGAGTCTAAATTTCGATTTTCCAAAACTTCATAGAGAATGCAATTCAGGCATGATTGTAGGGTAAGGAAAAAGGAAATCTGCAATCTAAAATCTACAATCTAAAATAATAATCCATGGCCCGCAGGAAAGCAGCCCCGGAACAGGGCTTTACAGAAAATAATAAAGTCCAGTTAATACGTGGCGGCGTTGATTATTTTAATAAGCTGGAAGAAATCATTGACGGCGCTACCGAAACTATTCACCTGCAAACCTATATCTACGACGCTGACGAAACGGGTAACAGGATAAACAATGCATTGATCCGCGCAGCAGGAAGAGGGGTGAAAGTATTTGTGTTAATTGATGGGTATGCATCAAAAGATTTTCCAAAAGAAAAAATACAGGAACTCCGGGATGGCGGCGTTCATTTCCGCTGGTTTGAACCGTTAATTCGCAGCAGTGATTTTTATTTTGGCAGAAGACTTCACCACAAAGTAACTGTGGTTGATTCACGTTTCAGTCTCGTTGGTGGGATTAACATCAGCGATAAGTACAATGATACGCCGGGTAAGCCTGCATGGCTTGACTGGTGCCTGTTAACAGAAGGCGAAACCTCGATTGAGCTTTGCCGGATTTGTGTAGAAATGTTTGAGAAATCGAACTGGTCGGAAAGAAAGAAAAAAATACCGGCCCCGGAACAGGAGAAATTTTCTTTTCCCGAAAAATGCAGGGTACGCGTCAGACGAAATGATTGGGTCAGGCGTTTTCGTCAAATCTCACGGAGTTATAACGAATTGTTCAGGACGGCTGAAAAAGAGATCATGATCATGTGCAGTTATTTTTTGCCAGGACCGGAATTCTGCAAAAGTCTGCAGCGTGCCGCAAGGAGAGGTGTAAAAATTAAAGTGATCATTGCCGGAACTTCAGACGTGAAAGTTGCGAAATATGCTGAAAGGCACATGTACCGGTGGTACTTCAGGAACAAGATTGAAATTTATGAATACCAGAAAACGATCCTTCATGCAAAAATTGCGGTGGCCGATAATAATTGGGTAACAGTAGGATCTTATAACGTAAATAACATAAGTGCCTATGCAAGTATTGAGCTCAATCTCGAAGTCAAAAGTGAGCCATTGGCACAGGAAGTGAAAAGTCATTTTGAAGAGATCATTGCGAATGATTGCATGCGCATTACGGAAGAAAAATTCAAACCTGAAAATTTAATGCGCCAGCTTTTTCATCGCAGTGCGTATGAGGTGGTCCGTGTAATGTTCTACGTTTCTACTTTTTATTTTAAACAACGCAAAACTTGATCAGTTTCCGCGGATACGCTTCACCAGTTGCCTGATTTCTTTCATACCGAAATTCTCAAATCTTCCACGCTGGATCACCATCATGTTTTCTGCGGGAGCATGCAGAAAATAGTGAAATACAAATTTCCCTTTCGGATTACTCCATCCCTGTATTTGTCCAAACCGCAGGTCATTGAAAATAAGACTGTCGCCCCATTTCTCCAGTGTATAAAAATTCTGTGAAAAAACGATCAGACGCTGGAGATCTTTGTCTTCGGTGCGGTTTGTAACGAGGGAATCGAGTTTAGGAAAAAACGTGAACGAGAGACTGTCGGAATGATCAAACACTGAATGATGCGCGATCCTGTATCCGTTACTGTCAGCAACAGCAATATACCATAGCCACGTATTCAGGGGAGTAGGCGTGGTGAGAAATCTACCTTGCTGATATTGAGTGCTGCTGATATTTTTTTCGACCGTTGCATTTACCAATTGTTTGTTGATGCATGCATATAGCAGGTAGAGAGAAGTAATTGTCAATCCGCCGATCGCCCATTTTCTTCTGCGTAGCTGTTTTTTTATGAATACGAAAGAAACTGCAGCGATCAGTACCGGAAGCGTAAAAAAAGGGTCGGCAACAAATAAAATATTGAAAGAATAGCGTGCATGATAAAAAGGTTCGAACCACCCCGTTCCATAATTATTGAATGTATCGAGAAAGATGTGAATCAGTGATTGCAGCCCCCAGAAAAAAGCCCATTGCCTCATATTCATGCTGGTAGTACGTAACACCGTACGACTGATATATGCGAGAACGAAGGATGACATCAAAATAAAGAAAAGAGAATGGGTAATGCCCCGGTGAGCCAATAGATTTTCGGAAGGAGAAAGAAATAAGGAACCTATTGCATCAATATCAGGCAGACTCTGTGCGAGTGCACCAAATATCCACGCTTTTCTTCCGATGTTTTTTTCCGCCAGCACTTCTCCTACACAGGCGCCAAGAACAATGTGTGTAAGTGTATCCATGAATGTTGTAATCTACTAACGTAAATCCAGGATCGAAATTTTGATTGCGAGTTCGATACGTATAGCTTGAGACATTCAATTTACTCTGTGTATGATTGAATTCACATGGTGTTCCAGATTTTCATCGTCCGGTAAGTCTTTCAGGTGAAAAGCTTCATAATAAGCTTTGATGATTGCGGCGACAGGTGTTGCCATTAACAATCCCATCAGGCCGAAAGCAGATCCCATGGCAAGTAAAATAAATAATGTTGAAACGGGATGCAGATTCATTGATTTTGCCCTGAGCCGAGGAATAATAAAATCTCCCATGATCTCATCAAGTGCCAGAAAAAAAACCAAAACCCACAAGGCGACGGTTGTATTAACCGATAATGCGGCAATCAGAGAGGGGATTGCCATGATGTAAAATCCGATCCTGGGAATCAGATCCGAAAAAAAGGCAAGTGTTCCCCAGATATATGCGCCAGGAACTTTCATGAGAGATAAAAACAGCGTAACACAGATGGCGCGAATCGTACCGGCAACAAAATTCGAACGCATCCAACCGGCGAGCATGATGGATGTATTCATGAGTGCTTCCCGCGCTTTTTCTCTTTGATTAATTGGAAAGAAAGTAAAATACAAATGAGCGAGTGGCTTTGGGTTGCTGACACCATATATGATCATGGTAAAAAAAAGAATGAGCAATAGGAAAGTACCCAATACGGAAAGCGAATAATTTCCTATTCGCTGTAGCGTGCTGGGAATATTCGGCAACCATTTCGAAATATT
>DATLDA010000311.1:0-10272 GCA_035526135.1 Flavitalea sp. | reverse complement strand
CAAAAGTTTTTTCCCTTTCATGCTATTCAACGAAAGAGTACTGCCATTATTTAATTCGATAGAAAGATCGTACAGAGATTTTGTAGGCGGGATGCCTTCATCGTTTGTAACAGCTGAAGTTTTTTTTCGCAGCAAACCCGTAATTCGAAGGATTGCCGGATAAAGAAATCGAAGCATTTTTTGTCTGATTGTCATATGATACTAGTGTCTCATGATGTCAGCGAATCACCTTTTTGAATAATGCGAGTTTGCCTTTGAAAGGTGGATATTTTATTGATGGATCAAACCAGGTTGGCGTTTTCATAATGGATTTCCTGTGAGAAAAAATTTCGAAACTGGCTTTTCCGTGATAAGAACCGATACCGCTATTGCCCCTGCCTCCGAAGGGCAGGTGATGATTCGTCAGGTGCCAGCTTGCATTATTGATGCATCCACCACCAAAAGAAACTTCTTCGATCCATTTTTTTTCTTTCTGCCTGTCTGATGTGAAAACATAAAATGCCAGTGGATCGGGATTTTTATTGATGATAGCCTTTGCCTGTTCATGTGTATCAAAACCTATTACAGGTAAAATCGGGCCAAAAATTTCTTCTTTCATCAAGGACGAATCGAGTGAAATGTCTCCTACAATCGTAGGTTCGAGGTGAAGTGTTTTTTCATTGAACTTTCCACCGGATAGAATCTTACTTTCTTTCAAAAAACCAATAAGCCGGTTGAAATGCTTTTGATGAATTATTTTTCCAAAATTATCGGACATGGAAGGATCGTCTGTAAAAAATTGACGGATAACATTTATCAATGCAGTTACAAAACGACCTTTTATTTTATTATTCACAAGCACATAATCCGGTGCCACACACATTTGTCCGGCATTTGAAAATTTTGTCATACCAATTCTCCGAGCCGCAACTTCGAGATCGGCATCTTCTTCAATAACACAGGGACTTTTGCCACCCAATTCAAGCGTAACCGGTACGAGTTTCTCGGCGGCAAGTTGATAAATGATTTTACCCACCTGTGTACTTCCTGTATAGAATACGTGATCGAACCGGAAAGATTTCATCATGGCTGGAATAACAGAAGCCCCATCGCTTCGGTCAAACAGAATGTATTCCGGAGCAAATATTTCAGCAATCAGCTTTTCCATCAGTTTTGCTGTAGCCGTAGCAAATTCCGAAGCTTTCAGCACCACGCAATTTCCTGCAGCTATAGCTCCTGCCAGTGGAGCAAATAATAATTGAAGCGGATAATTCCATGGACCTATAATCAGCACTACCCCTAACGGCTCTCGTATTATATAACTGGATGAAGGAAGATTCAAAAGGTTTGTCGGCACCCTTTCAGGTTTCATCCACAAGCGCAAGTCATTCAAAATAGCCCGGATCTCAGACAATAAAAAACCTGTTTCCGTCACCCAGGTTTCTTCCGGACTTTTTTTCAGGTCTTCATACAAAACGGCCGCAATGTCCTTTTCATACCGGAGGATGGTGGCTTTTAATTTCTGTAATTGTTCCTTCCGGAATGCAAGCGTCTTCGTAATACCCGAATCATAATAGCGACGCATTGCTAAAAGCTTTTCGGGGAGAGATGGCTGCATAAATTGAAATTGATCATCGAAAGGTATAAAGTTTGTCGTAATCCTTACAGTATCTATTGTCTGTAAATTTTCAACTTAGTAACTTCAATGGAAACAATTGTTATGGGGACTACTGATAAAAGAATTGATCAGTACATAAAAAATTCCGCTGATTTTGCCAGACCCATACTGGAGCATTTGAGAAAAGTGATACATAACGCCCACCCCGGTATTGAAGAAAGTATGAAATGGAGTTTCCCGCATTTTGGCTACAAAGGGATTGTGTGTAGCATCGCCGCTTTCAAGAACCATTGTTCCTTTGGTTTTTGGAAAGCATCCCTGATGAAAAAAAATTATCGGCTTGATAAAATAACCAGCTTGAAAGATCTCCCTGGTGACAGTGAAATTGTATCATCAGTGCTGGAAGCGATTGCATTGAATGAACAGGATGTCAAAATCAAAAAGGAACCTTCCGCTCCGAAAAGCACAATTGAAATACCAGAGGATTTCCGGAAGATGCTTTCGAAAAACAAAATCGCAAAGGAAAAATTTGAAAGCTTCAGCCCGAGTCATAAAAGGGAATATCTCGAATGGATTGTTGAAGCTAAAACTGAGGAAACAAGAAAAAAACGGATGGGTACGGCCATTGAATGGATGTCGGAAGGTAAAAGCCGACACTGGAAATACCAGAAATAGCAAAAGGATTTAAATTTTGATTTTGCGATTGCAGATTTTCAAACTGCTAACTTTCCAACTTTCGAATCTCCATGACCGATGAGTATTACATGATGCTTGCCCTCAAAGAAGCGAAGAAAGCCTACGACGCAGACGAAGTGCCTGTTGGGGCTGTGATCACCATGAATGATAAGATTATTGCAAGGGCTTACAACCAGGTTGAGCGCCTGACGGATCCCACGGCACATGCCGAAATCATTTCCCTTACTTCTGCTTTTAATTATCTCGGAAGCAAATATCTGCCCGATGCTACGTTGTACGTTACAATAGAACCCTGTCTGATGTGTGCGGGAGCTTTATACTGGAGCAAAATCGGTCGTGTGGTTTTTGGTGCCGATGATGAAAAAAACGGATATCGGAAATATTGCATTTGTGCTCCCAGTATAGACGGAATACAACTTGCCCCCTGGCCTTTCCATCCAAAAACAGAACTACTTTCAGGCGTTTTGAAAAATGAATGCGCAGAGATGATCAAAAATTTTTTTAAGCAAAAGAGGTAGGGATAGTTTGGAAAGTTTGGGAGTTTGGCAGTGAAAATATTTTCAGTTATGAATTAGGTATCAAATCCAGCCTTCCAAACTTTCTAAACTGCCAAATTCTTAAACTTTCGAAACCCAATTACAATTTTCTGATTTTGATATTCCGGAATGTTATTCCGCCTCCATGATCCTGTAAGGCGATATGACCTATTTTCTGTATCCCGTATTCTTTCACATCCTTCCACTTCCCTTTTGATTTCAGTTCTTTCCATTCAGGTGTCCACATATCAAACGACGCTACCTTCACGCCATTCAGCCAATGTTCTATATGCCCTTTTTTTGCAATTATTCGCGTGTGGTTATATGTCCCTACTGCATTCGCAACAAGCTGGGTCGGAGGATGCATTGCATAATCCGCACCGCTTTTTTGCCAGTCTTCCAGTTTATCGGCATAGCCATTATCATCAATAAATTGATATTCCGGTCCGGATTCGTAAGCAGGCCACTTACCTTCTTTCACACGATAAAGAAGGCCACTGTTTGCACCATTATTTACTTTCCAATCAAGCTGTAAATCAAAATTCTCATACACATCATTTGTGACCAGGTCAGCACGGTTGCTGACACCCTGGGTCTTATTTACCAATTCCCCATTGGCAATCGTCCATCCGTCTGATTTTGCATTGTTATACGGATGCCAACCTTTCAGTGTTTTCCCATCAAATAATAATTTCCAGCCACTCTTTTTTTCAGCGCCCGTTAATATATTAACACTTTCCTGTGGTGTAAATGCTACCTGCGACAACAAACAGCCTGACAACAGAAGAAATGGAAAAATTTTTGAAATACTCATGAAATAATGATTTGTGATGTAAGCCGGTTTACTATTGCCCGGCAATTTTACAGTATATTTTTGTTATCTCCATCAGAACACCCGTCTGCAAAATTTCCTGATTGCGCAAATATGCGTATTCCCAAAATTCAACCATTCACCTGTACATTTGTTATCCTTTTAATACAATATCATTATTATTTACATTTAAACTTCTTTATATGGCTTTTACACTTCCTTCATTGCCTTATTCACATGATGCTCTGGAGCCTCATATTGATACTGCTACGATGCAAATTCATCACGGAAAACACCATCAGGCCTATGTCGACAATCTCAATAAAGCCATTGCAGGTACTCCGCATGAGAATAAATCGATTGAAGAACTGGTGGCCATCGCCGGCACCATCAGTCCTGCTGTTCGGAACAATGGTGGCGGACATTGGAATCATTCTTTTTTCTGGGAATCGTTGGCACCCAAAACCGGGGGACAGCCGTCAGGAGCCATTGCCGATGCGATCAATTCCTCTTTTGGATCTTTTGATGCGTTCAAAGAGAAATTTAATAATGCCGGTATTACCCGGTTCGGTTCAGGATGGGCGTGGTTACTTGTAAAAGATGGCAAATTAGAAATAAGTTCGACACCTAATCAAGACAATCCACTAATGGATGTCGCTGAAGTGAAAGGAAAACCGGTTCTCGGAGTGGATGTTTGGGAACATGCCTATTACCTGAAATATCAAAATCGCCGTGCCGAATATCTTGCTGCGTTTTGGAATGTTGTAAACTGGCAAAAAGTCACCGAAAGATTCCAGGCAGGAAAGAAGTAAGGATGATACTGGAAACTTTTCATAGTTATATTTTTTCCATAGTTTCAGCGCTATTATTACAGTGACGCCTCAACGAAAAAATGCTTTTCATTTCACTTTCAATAAGGCCATATGAAAAAGTTCGGTTATTTTATTCTTTCCTTATTCATTCTGTTAGCTGGATGTTCCGGTACAAAAAAAGATGTGCTTGTAATGGCAAGCGGCCAGTTAACGATCAATGGGACGAATATTACGCTTGAACCGGGATTGCGGCATAACGAAGAAAAAATGATTGTCGACAATAATAAAATCACCATACAGCGTCCTGATAGTAAAACAGAAATTACTTCAAATGAAGGTCCCGGGTTATACATCCTTAATTTGAAAAAAGATACACTCGTTGGAAGTTACCAGCGGATCGGAGAACAGGCAGGTCAGGAAAGAATTACACAGGAAGATCTGCGAAACAGATTAGACAGTTTGCAGCAACTCACAAAAGGTGCAAACACAAATTTTTCAAGAAAGAATTTTTGCATCGCACCTAATCAACTCGTCAGGATATCGGAAAATCCGAATGCACAAGTTGTAGGGCCATATATGAAAATGCCGCAATCATTTGCGGCAGGCAAAGAACATGAAGTGTATAAATTTTATACAAATAAAGAAATGTATGAGATCATCGAAAAACTGCGTCCGATGATCGGCGACACGTTGCAAAAGAAATAAATCGTCCTGCTTAGGGAACAGGGTCATTTCCATGACCGCCCCACGGGTGACAGCGCGCAATGCGCCGGATGGTCAACCATAAACCTTTGAAGACCCCGTATTTTTTTAATGCTTCCAGTGAATAGTGTGAACACGTCGGCGTAAAGCGGCATTTAGGGCCTAATAGTGGAGAGATCAGCCATTGATATAATTTAATCAGTAAAATAAACGGGAGACTAGCTATTTGAAGCAATGTTTTCATTGATCGCTGATATCAATTTTTGCAGACCGAGTTTCAATTTTTCTCGTATAAGATTTGATTCCGGTAATTCTTTGCCTGTGTAAACGATAAAAAAATAGAGGTTACAATTCTTGCCATGCATCTCGTTTTTCACACTTTCCCTTTCCAACCGGTAACTTTCCCGGAGGATTCTTTTGATGCGATTTCTCTCCACAGCACGCTTGAAATTTCTAACGGAAGTAGTAAAACCAGCCTTTATTTCAGATCCATCTGGTTGCAACAAATAATGTATCCGCAAAGGATTCAACGAAATGATTTTTCCTTTTTCAAATACATGCCCGATCAGTTTCCGGCTTTTAAGCTTTTGATCTTTCCCGAGTGTATATCTTTTTTTCGTTGAAATCTTTTTATCAATATACATAACAAAATTAGCCCCGGAAGGAGCTAATAATTATTTTAGGCAGCGATTCAGCGGTTATTTCAGCTTACTCTCATCCGAAACGGATAGCTTATGACGCCCTTTTCTCCGACGTGAAGAAAGCACAGCCCTTCCATTGGCAGTTTCCATTCTTTTACGAAATCCATGAACGGTTTTTCGTCTCCGCCTGTGTGGTTGAAAGGTCCTTTTCATTTTAAACGTTTTATATTAATAACCTTTCTGTTTTCAGCAATTAATTACTACATCCTGCTGTCTTGAAAGGGACGGCAAAGTTAGGGCAATTCTGTGTTTTTTCCAATACAAATTGCCAAATAAACACGTTCACATGTCACCATGATACGTGCTTTGATTGAACTTCTTCTCCGAAAAAAATACTTGCGTGACTATCGAAATCTTCCGATGAATCCGTTGTGAAGAAATCTCTTTTACCATCTCTGGTACAACGTGTTTCTATTTCAGGGTGACGTAGAAGGTAGTTTGAGAGACTGTCAGCAACAATTTCTCCTTGTGATAAAAGCTTTACACCCGCAGGCAGGTAATGTTGAATTTTATCCAGTAACAGAGGATAATGTGTGCACCCAAGCAAGACTGTATCAATTTCCCGGCATTGCGCCAGCAGATGATGGACATTTTTCTGTATGAAATAATCTGCGCCACTGCCCTGATATTCATTGTTCTCCACAAGTGGAACCCACATCGGACAGGCTTCCTGAAAAACAGATATCCGGGGAAAAAATTTTTCGATCTCGAGAGGGTAAGAGTTCGATTGAACCGTTCCAGTCGTTGCAAGAATGCCCACCTTGCCACTGGCTGAAAACCTACCAATGACTTCAGCTGTAGGACGGATCACGCCTAACACGCGACGGGCAGGATCGATGTGCGCCAGATCTTTTTGTTGAATTGATCTAAGCGCTTTGGCTGAAGCAGTATTACAGGCGAGGATAACTAAATGACATCCCTGATCGAAGAACCAACGTACACATTCGAGCGAATACCGGTAAACGGAATCAAAGGAACGAGTTCCATAAGGAGCCCTGGCATTATCACCGAGATATAGATAATCATATTGCGGAAGTCGTGAAAGAATTTCTTTCATGACAGTTAGTCCTCCGTATCCTGAATCAAATATCCCGATTGGCTGGTATGTGGGCATGAGCAAAAATAGATGATTTGGTCAGTGCGCTTACAGCACAAAAAAAGCCGTCCTGTTCAGAACGGCTGTTTTAAAATTACTTTATAGGTTACTGCCTGCCGCCCGTTTTAGGTGCTGCAGCAGGACCTGAGGCAGGAGGAAGTTTGATATTCATTTTCTTGGCTACTAATGGCAATATATCGTCTCCGGGAGGGGCTACCAATAAAGCATCCCGTTCGAAAACATGCGTATATCCGCTTTCTTTTGCTACCGTTTGAATCGTTTCCAGTGCTTTCCGTTGAATTGGAGCAACAAGCTCATTCCTTTTCTGCTCCAGCAGCGATTGGATCCGCTGATCTTCGCCGGTTAATTCCTGATAAGCTTTCTGAAGATCTGCCCGCTTCACTTCTTTTACCGCTGCGGTAAACGTTGCTGAATCTTTATTGAATTTCTCAATGGCATTATTCAGGGATTCTTCTTTTTCCCTTGCACTGGTCACGAGAGCAGCCTGAAATTGGCGAAGGTTAGAATCTGCCTTAACAGTTTCCGGCATCACCCCAATCAGATCCTGAGTACTGATATAACCGATTTTAGATTGTGCATTTGCTGCATTTGTAAAAACAAAGAGTGCAAATGACAGAGCAATAAGCGTAAAAAGCTTTTTCATGCGAGTAATTTTGTTTTATGCCGGAATCAATGTCCGTGCTATCAATTAAGTTGAGATTTTAGAAGTAACAGTTGTGCTTTAAAGGGTCTTTTGCTTTTATTTAACACCCAGTTCACGCAAAACATCTTCACTACGGTCCAGTTTTGGGTCGGCAAAGATAACAGTAATTCCTTCACTTTTATCCAAAATAAAATCAAATTGCCTGTTCACTGCGATTTTCTGAATTGCATTGTAGACCCTGTCCTGTACGGGTTTTACAAGTTCTTGTCTTTTCTTGAACAAGTCGCCCTCGAATCCAAAACGGCGACGTTGAAGGTCACGGAGTTCTTTTTCTCGAATGAATAATTCATCCTCTCTTTTTTTCTTCAGCTCATCGCTGAGCATGACCTGTTCTGCTTCAAAATTCTTATACATTTTATCCAGAGCGGATTGCTTGTCATCAATATCCTTCTGCCATTGTTCACTGAACTGATCCAATTTTTTTTGTGCGTCCTTATATTCAGGAAGCCGGTCAAGTATGTACTTAGAATCCACAATTGCATAACGCTGCGACATAGCGGGGAATGCAAGCAGTATGGCTATAACAGCCATTGATAATATTTTTTTCATAGCTGACAATTGTTATTCGAAGTTATTATTCAGGTTCAAATCCCAGCATAAACGTAAAGCGGCTTGCGTCACGTAATTTACCGCCAGGCCTGAGCCTGTCGAAGCCCACACCATAGTCGAAACCAAGCAAACCAAACATTGGTAGAAAAAAGCGCATACCCACGCCGGCGCTCCGACGAAGCCTGAATGGATTATAATCTTTGTAATTATACCAGCCATTGGCCGCTTCAAACCAGGCCATGCCGTAGATCGTACTGCTGGGGTTGGTCGTAAACGGATACCGCAATTCCAGCTGGTATTTATTGAACATTGTGAAGAACTGACTTGCATTCTGCTGGTCCGGATTCACTTTTGGATCGGAATTTTCGTAGACAGGATAGCCACGGTGTGCAATAATATCATATCCAAGGATGAAATTCCCGTTTGCAAGGCCTGCATCACCCACCTGGAAACGCTCGAATGGAGAGTAGTTCAGTGAATGATTATATCGTCCGATAAAACCATATTTCGCGGCAGCCTTCAAAACAAATTGACGGGTTTTGTCAGCACCAGCAGCTTTCCCGATTGGAATAAACCACTCCGCGTTAAACCTCCACTTGTGATATTCCGGCAACTTATAGCTGTCGTCGTTATTGATTTTTTTATTTACGAGTGAATAAGGTGGCGTAAACTGGCCACTGAGCAGGAAAGTCGATCCGCTGGTTGGGAAAATAGGATTAGGTCCGGCAGAACTCCTGTTGAGAGAAATTTTTAAACTGAGATTATTTGAAATTCCATTCCTGAAGTCCTGGGTAAATAAAGGATAGTTACTGAGTTTATATTGTTTGAAATCTAACGCATACACCAAGGTAAAATAATCATCCGGCCATTTTAGCTGTTTTCCCAGCTGAACGGTAACACCCGCATTTTTCAACCGGTTGGTATCGGAAAAATAGTAACGACCGCTTGCATCGATTCCCCCGGTCCTGAATACGCTTTTGTATAAACTTACTGTCAGCGAATTTCTCTTCTTCCCACCCAGCCAGGGTTCGGTAAATGAAAAATTATATGACTGAAATGCGCGGCCATTTGACTGGATACGTAAACTTAATTTTTGTCCGTCGCCCGTCGGTAAAGGATCCCAGGCTTTTTTATTCCAGATATTTTTGATCGAAAAGTTGTTGAAAGAAACACCAAGCGTACCGGTCAGCCCGATACCGCCTCCCCAGCCGGCAGAAAGTTCCAACTGATCTGAGGACTTCTCTTCTACCGTGTAATGCATATCCACGGTTCCATCTTCCGGATTTGGAACCGGGTTAATACCGATTTTTTCCTGGTTAAAAAATCCAAGTTGCGCAATTTCCCGGTTGGAGCGGATCAGATCGGAACGACTGAATTTTTCTCCCGGCAGCGTACGCAATTCCCGACGGATAACATACTCTTTCGTCTTTTCATTGCCAGCGATAGTTACATTCTTGATAGTCGCCTGTGGGCCTTCCCTTATCCGAATCTCAAAATCAATCGTGTCATTATATACCGCTGTTTCCACAGGTTCGATGAGGAAAAACAAATACCCATCGTCCTGATAAAGACCGCTGATATCGCCCCCTTCCTGTGTGAGTTGTTTTCCAAGTTTTTGATTCAGTGTTTCGATATTGTAGATATCTCCCTTCCGGATGCCTAAAAGGTAAGTCAATACTGAATCGGAATATTTGGTATTTCCTTTCCATGTAATATCACCAAAATAATAACGGTGACCTTCTTTCACTTTAAGGTCAACATTCATATTTCCTTTCTGATTATAATATTGTGTATCTGCTTCGATCACCGCATCGCGAAAACCAAGTGAATTATAATATTCCAAAACGCTTTCCTTATCCTGATCATATTTCTTCTGATTGAATTTTGCAGAACTGAAAAGTTTGAAACGGAAATATGGATCAAGGTATTCTTTCTTCTGCGTGAATGAAAGGAACCCGTATTTTTTGAAATATTCACTGAAAGTCATTCGGTCATTAGATCCATATGCACTTTCCTGTTCGATCGGTCTGAGAGAGATACGCGACATT
>DATLDA010000296.1:0-9346 GCA_035526135.1 Flavitalea sp. | reverse complement strand
CTCCAACTTTCCCAGGCCAGTTCACGACCTCTCTCATCATAAAGGGCTGTGAGTGTAGCAGCAGCAAGTGGTGCGGCTCCCCGGGCTGTTCTGACCTGATTGATCAGTAACAATGCGCCGGCAGCATCGGGTGCTGTTTTTCTGAGAAGTACTTCTGCCTTCATTAACAGTACATCACCATAGCGGAAAACAATATAATCGTTATTACCATTTCCGCCGTTCGATTTACTGTCAGGATAATATTTGATATTACGAACACCTGCAGAACGACCGAAATCGGTTCCACCCTGGTCAAAACTAGGACCGAGGTTTGGTGTGAAATTGATCTGTGCAGCATTATCTGTTAAAGGAGTTCCATTAGAAGCATATTGTGGACCTGCGAGCCAGATACGATTTCTTTGATCGTTCGCATCATTGAAGGTGCTGTAAAAATTCGCCAGCGTACAGAATCCGTTCCATGGATCGGCAGGCAAATCAAAAGTGAACCTGCTTTTGTAGTGCAGGGTTCTCATTTGAAAATTCATATCGGAGGTAGCCTTCTGCGCGTCAAAAGGAATCGAATAAATAGCTTCTTTAACTCCAGGACCGTTATCAGGTTTGAACATTTTAATAAAATCACCTTCAAGATCAAATTTTCCTGAACTGATGATCACATTCAGTGCTGCTTCTGCCTCTGTAAGTTTCGGCGTACCTGTATATACTTCACCATTCAACGCCATTTTCGCGAGCAGCGCTTGCGCCATCCATTTGTTGGGTCGTCCATAAGTGGCAACACCATTGTCAGCACTAAGATTAGGAAGTGCAGCATTTACTTCTGTGACGATGAAGTTGTAAAGTTCTGTCCTCGTTTTTTGTTCAGGTGCCTCGGGTGCAGTTTTAAATTCTGTTACGATAGGAACTCTTCCAAAAAGGTCCATCAACAGAAAATAATAGAAAGCACGCTGAGTAGTTACTTCAGCTAATGTCTGGGTTTTACCGGGAAGATCCCCTGCAGCCTGAATCGTTTCAATGATCCTGTTACAGTTGGCGATTCCTCCATATAACCATCCCCATGCATCATTGAAGAATCCGAGGGTCGGCGTCCAATCATGCATGTGCATATTTTTCCAGTTACCACCGTCGGCCCAGTCGCCACCACGTGTGGGCACAATCAATTCGTCAGAACCTGTTTCTGATAGATTGAAAAATTGACCGGGATACGATCTCATGGGCGTAAAAGCCGGACCTGATAAGGCAATGAACTGTTCCGGCGTAGCTGGAAAGTTTTCTGGTGTAAGTTCAGACTCAACTTTTTCGTCGAGCGTGGTACACGAAGAAATTGTCATGACAGCAGCAATCGTAAGCGCTGAAACACAATATTTGGTGAATTTATTCATGTTCGAATAATTGAAGAATTTTTAGAAATTAACGTTCACA
The DNA here is from genome assembly GCA_035526135.1 of Flavitalea sp. Classification (GTDB taxonomy): domain Bacteria; phylum Bacteroidota; class Bacteroidia; order Chitinophagales; family Chitinophagaceae; genus Flavitalea. The sequence continues at coordinate 7,930 of DATLDA010000296.1, read as the reverse complement.
CCGAGTGTAAAGGTTCTTGTTTTGGGATAAATACCTTCATCAATGCCGGGTGAAAGACCGGATAAATTCAGTTCAGGATCAACCCCGGAATACTTAGTTAACGTAAATACGTTCTGTACGGTTGCGTAGATCCGTGAACTCCTGATATATTTTGTAAAAGTAGGCAAAGCATACCCTAAAGTAACATTATCCAGCCTGATAAACGAACCATCTTCGAGGTATTTTGTGGAAGGCCTTGGCTGGAAGCTGATTGCAACGCCCGGAGCCGTGGACTTTGTGATCTCTAATGCTTCCTTAGAAACATTGCTTGCCTGAATTTCACCCAAACGGTCAAGGTTCATAGCGGTTGAGTTCAGGATCTTATTTCCACCCTGACCACGGAAAAAGAAGTTGAAGTCAATACGACCAAAATTGATCGTGTTATTCCATCCGAATATATATTTTGGTAAACCCTGTCCGGAAAGTGACTGATCATCCCCGCTCACCAGCTCACCATCGAGGATCTTACCATTTTTACGACCATCCTTTGGTGTGAAATACTGATTGCCGAACTCATCGTGACCCTGGTATTGATAAAGATAGAATGAACCTACCGGCAACCCTTCCTGCAGAATTTGTGAGAATTCATTAGAAAGTCCCTGACCACTTACGAAGCCGACTCTAACATATGGTTTCGGAGCAGGGTACTGATCATTACCCAATGTTAATACTTCATTCTTGTTATAGGAAGCATTGATGCCTGAAGTCCATGTGAGCGTAGTATTCCTGACCGGAACAAAATTCAACACGAGTTCTATTCCTTTGTTCCGCATAGATCCTGCATTCGCGGTAATATTTCCAAATCCGAATCTTTCAGCAGGAATTGAATACACATATAACAGGTCTTTTGATTCCTTTTGGTACGCATCAATTGAACCGCTGATCTTGTTCCCTGCGAAAGCGAAATCCAAACCTAAGTTTAATACGGAAGTTCTTTGCCATTTCAGATCAGGATTAGCAACGGCAACCGGACCGACCGCAGCTATGTAAGCACCGTTATAATAAAAATTGCCATATCCCTGATTGCTGAAACGTTGTAATGAGAGATAGGCTGGTATGTTGTTTTCTCCCGATGTACCATAACCAACACGAATCTTCAGGTCAGACAGCAGTTTCTGTCCGCTCATGAAATCTTCGTTGATGATATTCCATCCTGCCGAGATAGAAGGAAAATTCCCCCATTTGTTGTTGGCACCGAGGCGGGAAGAACCGTCACGGCGTACACTTCCTTCCAAAATATATTTATCGAAAGCGACCAGTTTTACACGCCCGAAAAGACCAATCAGCCTGTTGGCGTTTTTATAACCGGCGCCTACACCGTTGAATCCATCCGGCACGTTAGAAAGCCCGAGGTTATTAGCACCCAGATCATCTGAAAGAAGGTTTGTCATCCTTGCATCGAATCCGTCATAATTATTTTCCTGGAACGAATAACCTGCTGTTGCTGTCAGGTCGATACTGCCTAATGATTTGAGATAAGTAAAATAGGTCTCCAGGATCTTTTGTGTTTCGTTATTGTTGTAACGGACTGCCTGGCCATTTGTAGATTGTCCCTGAGGGGAAGTTTTTTCATCATATACGCTTCCTGAAGCAACCGACCTTTGTAATGATAATGCCAGATCATATGTCAGTCCGGGAAGCAGATCGAGACTCAATCTTGCAGATCCCAAAAACACATTCGCCTGACGTGTATCATGCCTTTGTTCCAATTGAGAGACCGGATTATAAGAGTTGAATCTTCCTGGTGTTCTCCGGTAATTACCTGCTGAATCCCTGATTGCAAGCGTTGGAAGGAACCGTAGTGCGGAAAAAACCGCATTGTTTTGTGCATCAATCTGATTTCCTCTTGCATTTGCAAAACGCTGATTGATTGTGGTTGTAGCAAGTGTAAGATTCACACGTGCTTTATTATCAAACAACGAATAATCTGTTGCCAGCCTTCCGGTAAGACGATCAATATTTGTAGTGATCAGGATACCTGTTCCTTTAAAATAATTTACAGAAGCAATATATTTTGCCGTGCTGGTACCACCGGTTACGGAAAGGTTATGATTATGTGTGAGACCGGACTGAGTAATTTCATCCTGCCAGTCTGTTTCAGCACCTGCATCAATATCATTTGGGTTCAGACTTTTTCCAATTGAAGTGAGGTAATTTTTAATCTCACTGCCGGATAAAACTTCAACACGGCGAGAAATTCGTTCAACACCTACATATCCATTATAAGAAACACTTGTCTGGCCTGATTTGGCACGTTTGGTCGTCACTGCAATTACACCGTTGGCACCCCTTGCTCCATAGATAGCTGTTGCAGATGCATCACGTAAAACGTCGATGCTTGCAATGTCGTCCGGTGCGATCAGATTGATATCCGCGTTCGGTACACCATCAATTACATAAAAAGGTTGAGCACCTCCTAGCAGTGAACCCGGTCCACGCAATTGCACATTGGAAACACCATTCGGGTCATTACCTGCTCTTGTAATAAGAAGACCGGGCACTTTACCCTGCAACAACTGGTCTGCTGTCTGGTTAACACCTTTATTAAAATCTTTAGGAGTTACTTTCACTACGGCTGTACTCAGATCCCGCTTACGTGAGGATCCATATCCTACTACCACCACTTCTCCGAGAGAACTATTGTTCGCTACAAGTGAAACATCAGCTGTCGTTTTTCCGGAAATATCAATCTCCTGGGCCGTGAAACCAACAGAAGAAATAACAAGTGTGGTTGCATCTGAAGGAACGTTGATACGGAACGTTCCGTCACCACCCGTCTGAACACCCGTTCCGCTTCCTTTTACTGTGACAGAAACACCGGGAAGGCCGCTGCCGTCCTTGCTGTCCGTAATCTTTCCGGAAATTACTTTGTTTTGTGCATTGACTGTAATTGTCAGAAGGAGTAGCATGAAGGGCAGGGAGATAGCCCTCAGCAATCGTTGTAGCATCATAAACATTTAGTTATAATTGGTTGTCGAATGGCAAAAACAGAAAAATGTGTAATGTATACACAATGATAACCGTTTTTTATTACTTCAAAAAAAAAATCCCGTTGATGGCGGTATTCAGGCCACTTATCCCTGAATATTCTATAAAGAGTTCCGTAATTATCTGAAAGAGACAATGCAGGATTTCGTAAGGCTGCCTCGCGCAATAAAATAATTATCCTGTCAAGGGTATATGTATATTGTCTTTGGAGCATTTACTTCCATTGAATTTGTACAATTTTCCCGGCCGGTGAGGCACATCCTGTTCCATTTCATTAATATCTATCAACCAATCCATCAGGAAGAATTTCTTCCGGAAATTCCTGCGGTCAAGTTTTATACCGAGAATGGCTTCATACAAATTCTGCAATTCACGCAGACTGAATTTATCCGGAAGCAGATTGAATACCACAGGATGATCCTCAATTTTTGATTGTAACTGACGCAGGCAGGTATTCATGATCTTTTTGTGATCGAAAGCAAGAGTGGTTATCTCATGTACCGGATGCCAGTGTAATTCGTTGTGTGATAAAATAAGCTGGTGATGTTTGATATTGACGAGAGAATAATAGGCTGTAGTGATGACTCTTCCAGCCGGATGCCGGCCGATATCACCAAATGTGTGCACCTGTTCGAGGTATACATCATCAAGACCGGTTCTTTCTTTCAATACCCGGTAAGACGCACTTTCCAAATTTTCGTCCGGCTTCACGAGGTCGCCGAGCAATGACCATTCGCCTTTGAATTCTTCGAGATCGGATTTTATCAATAAAACTTTCAATTCATTATTATCGAAACCGAAAATGACACAATCGACAGAGATCGCCATTTGAAAATACCGGCTGTTGTCGCTGGCTAGCTGTTGAATGTTTTTTTGCAAAGCATTGCTCATAGATTAGAAAATTTACCAGCTATTTGATGATCACTTTTTGAATTCTGTAGCCGGTCCCTGTTTGCAAGCGAATAAAATAAATTCCGCTGGTCAACAACCCATTAATATAGAATGAAGGGTAAATGGTTTTGGATCCAGCTGGGAGTACACCTGAAAACAAGGTGGCAACTTTTTCTCCCGCAACATTGATAAGAGAAATAGAAACCGGCCCGGTCTGCGGAATTTCAAAATTGATCGTAGCGGAACCTGCTACAGGGTTGGGTTGTACATGTAAAGAAAAATTGCGATCCCTCACAGGTATATTGCCAACGGGTGTTACAACACTCGTAACGTTCCTATTCAGATAAACATGGTATTCACCGGCCTGTAATGTAATAGACTGGGCTCCTCCGGTGGCGGAAAAAGTTTGTCCGGTCAGATAATCATACCACGTACCGCTACCAGGAAAACTGATTTGGGTGGTAACAGATGTGATATCAAAATTACCAATGACCATCAGGTTAGAAGTATCCGTAATTATTTTCAGCCACTTTACACCGGTATTCAATTGTTGGGAAACCCGGTTCGATACAAATGCATCTTTGTATAATGGATGATTACGCAATTTCAACAGGGCAGCATAAACTTCGTATAAGCGTTTCCGCGAGAACTGTTGCAGGTAATCCCATTTTATCGGCTTGGGATCTAGCCGGCAATTATTATTTACAGAACCATCCTGGCAACGGTTAATTGAAAAATCATAACCTGTTTCACCAAACTGCCAAACCATTTTCGGACCGGGCATCAGGAGTAAAAAAGAGGCCGACATTTCATCTCTTCTTAATGCAGTATTCAGATCGCGGATGTTATATCCTCCGGAGCTTAACCCTTCCTGTAAACTTCTGTAAGTGATCCTCTCTTCATCATGACTTTCCATATACCCGATAAGATGAGGCTTCGACCATCCTCTTACGGTGAATAAAGCACCATCAACATTTGCGGTCGCTACTCCTTTGGTAGCATCTGAAAATGGACCGTTCACATTTCCCCATAGCATCATTCCATAATCTGAAAGCACAATCTCTTCACTGTTGTCTGCAAAATGTTCAAGGATAACATATGCCCCCGGCGATTTCTGCTGAACGGTATCATAGTATCTTTTCCAGATGGCAACGCGGCTACTATCATAGGATCCCCATTGTCCTACATTACAATTATTGCCAAAATTATCGCAGGTGTTTACCTGTGTGAAACCTTTTGAGAGATCAAAACGAAAGCCGTCAATTTTATATTCCTGTAACCAATGCTCCACCACTCTGCTGGTAAAACTTCGCGTGGCGAGACTTTGATGATTCATATCGTAACCTACATTGAAAGCATGCCTGGGATAGGGATTGAACCACGGATTCGTACTATCGGGCCTGCCATTGCTGAAGTACAATTGCACCATAGGTGATTGTCCGAAAGAATGGTTCAATGCAATATCCATGATTACCGCTATCCCCTGTTTATGGCATTCATCAATAAATTCTTTCAACCTTGTTTTTGTGCCATAATATTTATCGGGAGCAAAGTAGAAGGAGGGATTATATCCCCAACTGATGTTTCCTTCAAATTCATTGAAGGGCATCAGCTCAATAGCATTGATGCCCATGCGCTTGATGTAGGCTACAGTGTCTTTGAGTGTTTTCCAGTCATGGTCTGCGATAAAATCTCTCAGCAGCAATTCATAGATCAGCAGATTTCTTTTATCCGGCCTGACAAAATTGTTTACCTGCCAGCTAAATGAAGGTTCCGCCGTTTGCAGTATGCTAACGATCCCTGATGTTTTGCCCGTCGGGTAAGGTTTCAAACCGGGATAAACTGAAATGGGTATGAACGGATCATTAACGGGGTCGAGTACTTTTTGGGTATAGGGATCTGCAATACGGATTGAATTATCCACCAGATATTGATAGGCATATTCTGCCCCGGGAGTAAGACCTTTGATTCGAATCCAGAACCTTTGTCCATCAGGGGTCTTATTCATTTGGGATGAAACGGATTCAGTCCAGTTGTTAAAATCGCCTACTACAGATACCCTCGTTTTCAACGGTGCCTGTAATACCAGTATAACTGAAGTATCACCCTGCTCATAATTTATTCCATCTCTTACACCGGGGGGGAGCGCAACAACAGTAACCGGGGGAGCAATAAAGAAATTAACGGTGTCAGAAAAAGTACCCGAAGCATTTGTAGCAATACCTATTAACTGCTGAGGTCCTGCCGCAGGTATGATTAGAGAATAATGAAGTGCAGTGTCCGATGGAATAGAATCCAGCCGGGTACCATTGTAGAATAGTTTAAGGGTCGCAAAGTTGTTTGATTGGAAGTTGATGTCAAGAATGTCGCCGGGATTTTTTTGCACAGGTTCCGGTATCGGGACAAACCGGGGTTCATCCCATGGTTGTACAAATTTAACCGCTTGTGTTGCATCATATACCTGAATGTACATATCACTGCCATCACTATTTCTCTGTACAAGGTTCCCGGCAGCATCCCTGAACAGGATCGCAACCTTGCGAATCGGTACATTGGCCGGTACGTTGAAAAAAGCCCGGATATTATTAATGACGTATCTGAACTTATTATTTCCGAGATAAGTGGCTTTCGCAAGCGGATTGGCGGTGGCCCATGTGAATTTGACACTGTCCCATGGAGTAGGATTGCTTCCAAGGATAACCCCTACATGTACGTAAACGCTATCCGTATAATTAAATAACCCTCTGTTACCTTTCGAGCAATCTACGGTAATAATAAGGGTGGAATTATCGCGGGGAAAGTAAGGATAGGTGGTAAGCAGTTGGGCATTGACGGAACAGAAATGGCAAATAACCAACCCGAACAGCAGGTAAAATTTTGGCATGAGCAATCCTTATTAATGTGTCTAAATTACACAAAAATGATTCATACCTTATTTATTAAAGTCGACGCGAATGAATCCGGCAACTTCAACAAAAATAGTTGCGTATATAAAAAAACATTATTTTAGCGAACTACTAATATGTACTAAAAACACATTCGCATATGAAAAAGATTTTTTTGTCATTGATTGCCATTGCCGGGCTGTCAATTTTATTTATCAGCTGTGAAAGGGGCAACAGTGATGCACTGGTTCCCGCGAATCCCGACGTAATCGATCCAAGGATCCTTGTCACATCGGCCGATTCAACAGGAGTATTTTTAAAAGTTCCTGAAACGACCCCTGAGAATTCACCCATCCATCTTGTTGGTGAACTAAATGGTTGGAATGTTGCTGATACAGACCCTAAGTATGTCTTTAAAATGATCAATAAAACTACTTACAGATTGACCGTTCCTGTTGCGCTTTTCGGAACAAATACGGAAAGAAAATTCAAACCTGTCCGTGGTAATAGTTGGAATTTTGAACCACTGAAAGCTGACGGCAGTGCCATGGCAGACCAAACGCTGAAAAAAGATCCAGGTAAACTGATGACTGTTACAGTTGAAAAGTGGAAGTCATAATTAAAAAATATTATTTCAAAAACATTCAAAGGCCGGTCATCCGGCCTTTTTTATTTGACCCTGTTCGTAAGGTTCGTGGAACGAACCATTATCCATTAATTTTATTGCTTCAACCAGAGTGGACATGTATTCTCTTCAACAAGGTCGTGAACTGCAGAAAACAACAGAAGTTTTTCTTAAAAAATTAAATGATACAGGTTATGCAGTAAAACACCTTGATGAACTGCGTGAAATTCTCAGGTACCATGAATACCGCTATTATATTCTGAACGATCCGTTGGTTTCTGATTTTGAATATGATCAGTTATACAAATCACTGGAAACGATAGAAAAGAAAAACCCTGACCTTATCACATCCGATTCCCCCACACAAAGGGTAGCAACCACCCTTACGTCGAATTTTCCAAAAGCAGCGCACCTGGTTCCAATGCTTTCCCTTGAAAATTCCTACAATGCAGAAGACCTGGTAGACTGGGATCGAAAAGCGAGAGAGGCGGCCCGACTGGAT
>DATLDA010000276.1:0-4552 GCA_035526135.1 Flavitalea sp. | reverse complement strand
TTCTTAACAAACATTACTCCGGACGAAGCTAAAAAGTTAAATCAACTGCTGGACAAACTAAGAAAATCAGAATAAAATGTATTTTCATGCGTTACTCGCGTGCATGAAATCAATCTCTAACAAATTTCTCATCATTTGTCTTTGCCTGAGTGTTGCGTGCTCTGTACTTGCGCAGCCGAAATATGAATTTCGTGCAGCATGGATCGCTACGGTGGACAATATTGACTGGCCATCCAAAGGAAATTATAATTCAGACAGCCAGAAAGCAGAGTACGTGCGTATGCTGGAAATGCACCGTCGAAATGGATTGAATGCGGTCATTGTACAGGTACGACCTGCCACGGATGCTTTTTATCCATCACAATATGAACCCTGGAGCGAATGGCTTACCGGAAAACAAGGCAGACCGCCCGCGCCTTACTATGATCCATTACAATTCATGATTGAAGAAGCGCACAAAAGGGGAATGGAGTTTCATGCGTGGTGCAACCCTTACCGTGCAGAATTTCAATTAGGAAAATCTTCCATTGCACCGAACCATATTACACGAATTCATCCCGACTGGTTTTTAAAATATGGTGATACGCGATATTTCGATCCGGGAAATAAAAATGCACAACAATTTGTTGTAAATGTTATTCGTGATATTGTGAGCAGGTATGACATCGATGCGATTCATTTTGATGATTATTTCTATCCATACCGGATAGCAGGAAAAGAATTCCCTGACTCAGAATCATATGAAAAATACGGGAATGGCATGAACCGGGAAGACTGGCGAAGAAGTAATGTTGATTCGGTGATTCGTTTGTTATCTATAGCTATCAAAGAAGAAAACAGTCATTGCCGTTTTGGGATTAGCCCGTTTGGTGTATGGAGAAATATTCAAAGTGATCCGGAAGGAAGCGATACGCGTGCCGGTCAGACAAACTATGATGATCTTTATGCCAATATTTTATTATGGTTGAAGGAGGGGTGGATAGATTATGTTGCACCCCAGTTGTATTGGGAGTTTGGACATAAAAATGCGGCATTTGAAGTGTTGCTTGAATGGTGGAGCAGGCATACATATGGAAAGCATTGTTATATCGGCTTAGGGTTATACAAAGCGGGTACCAGTGCACCGTGGCGAGATGCTACACTTATCCCGCGGCAAATACAGGCAGTGCGGAATTATCCGCAAATTAATGGTGCCATTTATTTCAGTTCAAAATCTTTTGTTCGCAATCCGTACGGATGGAATGACAGTCTTCAGAATAATTATTACAGACACCCGGCGCTCGTATCACCGATGGAGTACCTGACGATGAATAAGCCATCGGCACCCACTATTGACATGCAGAGATCTGTGAGGAATACTGCCGGGGATTCTATTTCGCTTTATATTGTTGCGCCCGAAAGTGATCAGGAGATTCGTCAATATGCCATTTATGCCTTTCGTGAGCGACCGATGGAAAATGAAGGCATGAGTGATGGTGCGAATCTATATTACTTAATACCCGCTACAGATTTGAATAAGCCGATCAAGCTACCGTTTGGCAATGAGGATACCTATCTTGTTGTTACTGCTATCAACCGGCTGAATGAAGAAAGTGATCCGGCAGATGTCGAAGTAAAGAAAATGCCTTGAGTTTTGAAGTCCTTCAAAAACTACGGTTTTCTTAAGACTACCGTAGTTCTTTACAAAAGAGAACTGCTTTTTTGGGTGCCCAACATTACTTTCTTGTTTAAATCCGATTGATTTAATGACAACTACCGTAGTCTTAAGACTACCGTAGTCTATAGAAGAAAAACCTGCTATTCAAGGTGTGAAAACCTCAATCGAAGTAGAAAAACTTTGAATTGATTTGTACCAGGCAAGATTTATCGCAAATTTTTTATGATACCCGGAAAGCAATATCACATTTTTAATCGCGGAAATAACAAACAACCTATTTTTCTGGAAAAAGAAAATTATTATTACTTCCTGGAGAAATTCAACCAATATCTTTCTCCTTACGTTAAGGTACATGCGTACTGCCTCATGGTCACACATTTTCATTTTCTCCTCGAAATTAAAAGTTATCCGGGGTCTGAAATCGAAACGAACTCCTTGGTCTGCAGAAAAAAGCTCACAGCTGTTCAAAAAGCTTTCCGCGATTTTTTTATTTGCTATGCAAAAAGTATAAATAAGAAATACGGGCGAACAGGTGCGCTCTTCCAGCAGAAATTCAGAAAAAAAGAAATTAACCAACGTAGTTACTATACAACTCTGCTATTATATATCCATCTGAATCCCGTTGAGGCGGGATATTGTAAATCATGCAGTGAATGGGAATTCAGTTCCTTTAAAACACTGTGTGCTGCTAATCAAAAAGAAAGCGATGCTATATCATGGTTTGGAAGCAGGAAAGAGTTTCTAAAAGCTCATGAAGAATATTCCGTTTTAAAATCGTTCGGCTAATCAAAACTTTTTGCCCTTTTTTCCATCTCCCAGTTCAGAGAATAGCAAAGGGTTTTTATATTCCCAAAAAATAACAGTTGTGTTAACATCATGAGCAACCGTTTTTTCATCACCAAAATTACCGTAGTCTTAAGACTACGGTAGTCGAAGCTTTCCACCTTCAATTCTTATCTTCACACCTTAAAACATCTTACATGCCTGGCTTTGAACAATTCGGCTCCGAAGAAAAAAAACATGTGAATGACGTGCTGGAGACAGGAATTTATATGCGCTATGGCTTCGATGCACCCCGCAACGGTATCTGGAAAGCCAAAGAACTTGAACAACAGATCTGCGAAACCTTTGATTGCCGTTACGCACAACTCGTATCCAGCGGAACAGCCGCACTCACGACAGCCCTCTCAGCGCTGGGTATCGGCTACGGGGATGAGGTCATCATGCCAGCCTTCACTTTCGTTGCAAGTTTCGAAGCCGTATTAAGTGTTGGCGCTATTCCTGTACTTGTTGATATCGATGAAACACTCACGCTTAACCCGGAAGCAGTGCGCAATGCAATAACGCCAAAATCAAAATGCATCATGACAGTCCATATGTGCGGCAGCATGTCTGACATGGACGCACTGATTAAAATCTGCCGGGAACATAAGATTTTCTTGCTCGAAGATGCATGTCAGAGTATCGGAGGTTCTTATAAAGGCAAATACCTCGGAACTATCGGAGATGCGGGCACCTTTTCGTTTGATTTTGTAAAAACCATTACCTGTGCGGAAGGTGGTGCTGTGATCACGAATCGGGAGGATCTCTATATTAGATCAGATGGATACACTGATCATGGTCATGATCACAGGGGAACGGACCGCGGTGCGGACCTTCATCCATTCATCGGTTACAATTACAGGATTTCTGAACTGCACGCAGCGGTGGGGCTGGCACAGATTAAAAAATTAAAAAAATTCCTGGAGATCCAGCGCCGTCATCACAAAGAATTAAAACAACAACTGTCACAAATCCAAGAAGTCACATTCAGAAAAATCCCCGATCCGGCCGGAGACAGCTGCACTTTCCTGAGCTGGTTCCTTCCTACTGAAAATATCACCCGTACTGTTGTAAATGAATTGAAAGCACAAAATATACTTGCAGGCAATTTCTACTGGTTCGACAATAACTGGCATTATATACGCAAATGGGATCATCTTAAAAAATCAATAACACTGAATGCGCTACATCCGGATCTTCGCCGTGCAGTAATGGATCAGGCAAACAAAGATTTTAGTACCAGCGATGCAATTATGGGACGCTGCATTTCAACTGCAATCAGTCTTGCGTGGTCAAAAGACCAATTAATGGAAAAGGGTTCCAAAATAGCCGGAGTCGTAAAAAAAGTACTGGCAGAAGAAAAAGCGAAAGTGTAAACAGGAATATCTCCTAAAGAGGGCGTAAATTAAGCTTCTGAATAAATATATTTTTACACGGGTCAAAAGGATTCTGGCGCCATCAAGGCTTTCATTTGCGTCCTGACCGTTTACTATCCGTAAAATCTTCGAGGGAATTACAATAGGCCAGCGATCCTAAACGGATCCGTAATGGCAAACCTGTTGATCTTTCGAATTGCAATTCTTTTCTGCAAAAAAAACCGAAATCCTTTGTGTAAAAATTCTCTTCTATGGTGCCTATAGTCTTTTCAGAAATTATTTGCGGGAAATAAAAATTGATACGATCTGAGGCGGGCGAATTTCTGACAGTCCGCCAAAGGCCGGTAGCACGGACATTACGGATTACCAATTTCGAGTATTCAGACACCACAAATTTCGGTTGATCCTGCCCGTAAGAAATTGCCCAGCCTGCACTGAAAAGCACCGCAACAATAATTTTATAAAATCGTTGTCCCATCGCAGCCCAATTTATTGTAAATTTACGGCCTGATTTTTGTGGATCGCGCGGATTTTTCAAATTTTTAATATCTCCGCACCTTTAAAAGACCTTTTTTGAACATGGCACTCGGACAGAGTTTACAGCAGAAACTTTTACAAAAACTGTCTCCGCAGCAGATTCAGCTTATGAAGCTGTTGCAGGTGCCTACTGCCAATTTAGAAGAAAGGATAAAGGAAG
>DATLDA010000273.1:0-4796 GCA_035526135.1 Flavitalea sp. | reverse complement strand
TTTCCTTTTTTCGTTCATTTTGAATTGCATCAGAAGGTGCAATGCGAGGTTTAGAGGAAGAGATTCTTTTTTCCGTTTCTGATAGGGGAGTTGGCCGGCCGCGTTGTGTTTCCTTTTTCCGGGCGAAGTATTCCTTGGTTTCCTGCCGGATTTTTTTCTTGTCCTGACGGATCCGTTCTTTCTTTTTGGATCCGGATTCTTCTCTTTCTATGAAGCGTTGAAAAGCATTTTTCGCCATGATGAAAATATTTACTGTTTTACAACAGGAACGGATACGAAGGTACAGGTTAAATTTATCTGATTAGAACGGAAATTTAGAATCGTTTTTAAAATGAAAAAGACCGGAAAATTTCCCGGTCTTTTTCAATCATCCATAGTACGGTATTACTTATTTGATACGGCGGTTCATTTTTTTGGATTCAAATTTTTCAATTTGTTCAGGGGTCAGAACTGCTTTTATTTCATCGTGTTGTTGCTTGCGAAGTTTTGCAAATGCCTGCTTTTGTTCAGTTCTTTCTTCTTTACGATGATTCTTCAGCAAACTTATTTTGTCTTGATAGCTCGCATTGATCGTTTTTATTTTCGCAACCTGCTCCTGGGAAAGATTCAGATCTTTCATGTGATCATTTTTGCCCTGTGCAGTTTTACTGAATTCTTTTTTGCCACGTTCATGCGTGCTCTTTGAAGCTTCCCATTTTTGCTTTTGCTCAGGTGTCAGAATTTTATTGACAGCTTCTTTTCTTCTAGACAGGAGTTGAATTCGCTGTTCTTTCTTTTGAGCATCTGTAAGTTGGGAATTGCTTTTTAAAGACTTCATTTCCGCCTGGAAGTCTTTATTGATTTTCTGCATTTCTTCTTTCTGGGAAGCGGAAAGGTCAATATTTGAAAAAGCTTCACGGTTGTTATGATTTCTGTTGTGATTCTTTTGTGACTTTTCAGTATTGGAAGTTTGGGCGTTCACAGTAAACGCAATCATCAGTACCATTGCTATTCCTAAAATCTTTTTCATCGTTTATTATTTTATAGGGGATAGACGACAGAAGGAAGGATAGGTTTAACGCGATAATCCAAAGAAGTGTTAATGCGGAGGAAATTAAAAATGTAAATTTAAAATGAAAAAAGCGACCAATGAGTCTTGAAGCTGACTTAGATTTTGATTCTCAGATCACACCGTCTTTATTGGCAAGTTGACCGCAGGCAGCATCAATATCTTTTCCCCTGCTGCGCCGGAGCCGTGCATTTACTTTATTTTTTTCAAGATATGCCATGAAATCGTCTACCACAGATTCGTCAGGCTTGGCGAATCTGGCTTCCTCGATCGCATTATATTCAATGATATTTACCAGGTCAGCAGGCACCTGGCGATAAATTTTTATAAGCTCATCCGCGTCATGAATTGAATCATTGAAATTTTTGAAAAGAATGTATTCAAGTGTGATCTCGTTGTGAGTATTCTTGTAAAAATGATTCAGCGCATCAATTAAAGATTTGAGATTATTTGATTCATTAATCGGCATGATCTCGTTGCGTTTGGCATCATTGGGGGCATGTAGCGACAGAGCAAGCTTAAACCTTACCTGGTCATCTCCTAATTGCCTGATCATCTTTGATACGCCTGCTGTTGATACGGTAATTCGGCGCGGACTCATTCCAAGTCCATCAGGAGAGGTGATTTTTTGAATGGCCTTCAACACATTTTTATAATTCAGGAGCGGCTCCCCCATTCCCATAAACACTATATTCGACAACTTTTTATCGTATATTTTTTCAGATTGCTGGTTCAGTAAAACCACTTCATCATAGATCTCGTCAAAATCGAGATTCCGCTTTTTTTCCATATATCCGGTGGCACAAAAACGGCAGCTGAGTGAGCATCCGATCTGCGAAGAAACACAGGCAGTATGTCTTTTTTCTGTAGGGATCAGCACCCCTTCGACCAAATGTCCATCCGTTGTTTTAAAACGTGATTTAACAGTTCCGTCAGAAGAGTATTGTGTGGTATCCACGATCAGTGCAGGCAATGTAAAATGAGTATCCAGCAGTGCACGTAGTTCTTTGCTCAGATTTGTCATCGCTTCAAAACTGTGCGCGTGTTTCAACCAAAGCCATTCATATACCTGTTTTGAACGGAATTTTTTCTCACCAAGGGTTTGAAAGTATTCTTCCAGTTGCTCTAAATTCAGGTGACGTATATTTTTTTTTACCACATCCGACATTTCGCGAAGATACTTTAAAGCAGTGGGAACGGGGTTCGATTTGCTCTGTCAAGCGCTATCTTGCGCGATATTTAACAATCAAAAAGATTCAGGGTAAGGAATGAAAACAGCATTTGTAATAGACGTGATCCGGACACCGATAGGAAAATACGGCGGGGCCTTGAGTACTATACGTCCTGATGACCTGCTTGCGCATGTTATCCGGGAAATCCTGAAGAGAAATAATTCTATTGATATCAATGCAATTGAAGATGTAATTGCAGGAGATGCAAATCAGGCAGGAGAAGATAACCGAAATGTCGCCCGGATGGCAGCTTTACTTGCTGGTCTGCCTGTGACCACTGCCGGTATCACCGTTAACCGGCTATGCGCATCGGGCCTTCAGGCTATTATGGACGCTGCGCAATCAGTCGCCTGTGGCAATGGTGAACTTTTTATTGCAGCAGGCGTAGAAAGCATGACAAGGGCTCCAATAATAATGTTGAAATCCACAGAACCCTGGAACAGAAATCCTGAAGTAGTAGACTCTACAATCGGCTGGCGGTTCATAAATCCGCGGCTCAAAAGCATGCACTATCCGTATTCTATGGGGGAGACCGCTGAGAATGTGGCGCGGCAATGGAAAATTTCAAGAGAAGAACAAGACGCATTTGCGCTGCGATCACAGGAAAGATATTTCACGGCTAAAGAACAAAATAAATGGGCGGATGAAATCGTAGCGGTGGAAATTGCGGCTAAAGATCTTGGAAAAACAAACTTTACCACCGATGAACATCCACGGCGTACTAGCATGGAAAAACTCGCTTCCTTAAAACCTGCTTTTGTAAAAGACGGTACGGTGACAGCCGGCAATTCATCAGGTATCAATGATGGAGCCGCTTCTATGTTACTCGCCAGTGAAGAGGCGGTGAAAAAATTTAATCTGGCGCCCATTGCACGGATCGTATCAATGGCTGTGGCAGGTGTCGACCCGGCTGTTATGGGAACAGGACCTATCCCGGCCAGCAGAAAAGCTTTGTTGAGGGCCGGCATTTCGATTAATGACATCGGGCTTACAGAATTAAATGAAGCATTTGCTTCGCAAGGTATCGCCTGCATAAGGGAATTGAACCTTGATCCTGAAAAGGTGAATGTGAATGGCGGATCCATAGCAATTGGCCATCCGCTTGGATGCAGTGGAGTTCGGATCTCTGCCACCCTGCTGCACGAGATGAAAAGAAAAAAAATAAAATATGGTATGGCCACTATGTGCGTTGGTGTGGGACAAGGCGCCACGGTCATTTTTGAGGGAATGAAATAATATACTTCTAAATTCAGAAGAGCTCAAGGCTCACAGCTCATTTCTAAAATACTTTATTCACCAATTGTTTAACAAGCCGGAAATTCGAATACAGAGAAAGAATGATCAGGAATACCGCCACGACCACCACGCTCCAATGAACGAAAGAAGAGATTTCAGGACGGTTGTACATAGCAAATTGATGAAAGGCCCATTGCATCACCCCGGTGATAAATAAAGCAGCCACCACGACCAGGATATAAACAGGAATGAATTGTCTGGAAACATTTGCGCTTAACCATCGGGGTGAATATCCGAGAGTAAGAAGTAATTGCAGGTTGTTCCTGCTGCGTGCAATGACAAGTTGGAGATAAAATGAAAATAACATCAGCGCGAGTACTACGACCAGTATTCCGAAAACTCCAAGTCCACTGAAAATTCCCTGCAATACCTGTTTCACCCGGCCGAATTTTGTTTTGTCTTTATTCACCTTATAACTTTTCTGATCAAGAAAATTCAGCAGTGCGGGATCATTCGCATCTTTTGTTTTGATAAATAGCCTTGATGCCTGAACAGTAGTATTGCTGCCGAAAGTTTTATTTGCCCAATCGAGAAATGTTTTAGGGACCAGTACGGAATTGATTCGGTCGCTTAATGCGACAACCTTCCCACGGAACGTGCTTTTTTTCCCATTTCCTTCGCAGGTAATGAGTATCGGCACGCCTGATGCAGTTGCGGCTGAAATTTGTGGTAGATCCTGTCCCGGTGCAAAAACATTATAGATCTCGAGAAAATCCGAAGAGAAAATGATGGGGATATCGGGTTGACCTTCGCTCCATGAAAAAGTAGGAGGGATCGTATCTATAAAATCATTCTCGAGTGTTTCAATAAAAAGATCGGTCTGGAATGGAATGATCGATCCGGCACTTAACTGCACCCTGAAACTATTCGCAACAAGCGGCGTGACATCTTCGATAAATGGCAGGGATTTCATTTCCTCTACGTCCTTTTCATTAAAAAGGTTTTTTTCCGTTTGCCCCATTGTTTCATTCGTAATCGTTTTCGTAATTGAAATAAAATCAAAACCATTTTTCCTGATCGTATTTCCCTCAAGCATTTGCCTGATATTGATGAACATCTGGATCGAACACAATAGCATCAGCACCCCAATCCCCAATCCGATATATGAAAACCACCGGGAAGCGGCATTTGTCCCGGTTTGCAAAAGGGGTTTTATTGGTTTGAATGAAAGTGCCACGTCGTGAATTATAGATGATATAAACGGGTAAATGGAAAATATT
>DATLDA010000265.1:0-2747 GCA_035526135.1 Flavitalea sp. | reverse complement strand
GTTCGAACTGGTGGCTGCTATTCCATCCTGACATCAGGTCTCCATGGCACTCACCAGGCCACTTTCTTTAGAATGTTTTATGGCTTCTTCGCTGTGAGAAAAATAACAGCAATCGATGCCTTTATCGCGGATATTTTTTACAATCCCCTCCACCTTTTCCCTGTTCGCGGCATCAACCCGCCGCAGGTAGATTGATCTGATCTTTCCCGGAAAATGTTCCACAATGGATGAATAGATCACAGGATCCATCTGCGAATCATCGCCCAGTAAAATATAACGGTGTTCGGGATAAGATTCGATGATCCGGGCGATGCGCATAAACTTGGTGGCGTGGTTATTTTGACCGGTCTTGAAAATCTTACTGAATGTTTTTGCCTGGTTTAACAGGTACACCCCTCGTGGCAAGCCATTCTGCCGGCTGAATTCTGTAATGTATTCATACAGGTTCCATTCGCTGCTGGAAACATAGAAAAAAGGATTTGTCAACTCCCCTACATGTCCTGCCCGCGACAATAACTGATAATGGTTGACAACTCCTTCAAAAGGTTTACGGCTATGTGCGTTTTCTGTAAACAATACATATAACCTTTTACGCAGGTTCGATGAATGCGAAATCAGGAATGTATCATCAATATCAGAGATACACGCAAACTGGTTTTCATCTGGAATGAAAAATGAGCCTTCGCCCCGGACATTTGAAACCGTTTTGCCTTTCAGCCGCAGAAGTTCGATGGTTATTTTATGCCATCCGGGTTGAATGGTTGTACCGGGTTTAAATTCGAATTTGAAGAATCCGTCAGACTCGGTATCAATTTCAATTGGCTGATTGTCCCATATCATCCGCAAACTGGCACGCGGTTCCGGTTTCACCATGAATAAGCGCAACAACGCAAAAAAGTTTGTGATAAAATTTTTCCGGTATTTTTTTCGTGATAACGGACTCAGCGTAAAAACATGTCCGAACACAATCGCCGATTGATGGTTTCCGTAACCATCATATACTTTCACCACAGGATTGTTGGTCAACCTGAACAAAAATAATAACTTGGCCTTTACCCGCCCGGTAAATGAATGTTTTGTTACACTAACATTTCCTGTACTAATCATCTTTCAAATTAATCATACAAAGGCATGCCAGAACAAAAGCCGCTGAAATTTTTATTTATAATCAATCCTATTGCCGGTGGAAAAAATAAAGATGAGTGGGAAACCGCAATACATGAATATTTCCACGATACAAGTCATACCATCGACTTTCACATCCTTACAGGTGAAAATGATGAGACCGCTGTTAAAAAATCGATTGACGATAAAAAACCTGACCGGGCTGTGGCGGTAGGCGGAGACGGAACGGTAACCATGGTGGCTAAACTCATCCGAAACACCCCTATAGCGCTTGGTATATTGCCTGCGGGGTCTGCCAACGGGATGGCGAAAGAACTGGAAATTCCTGCCACGGTTAAAGAGGCTTTGGATATTTCAGTGACGGGCATCAGCACTCGAATTGATATGATCGAGATCAATGATGAAATCTGCCTCCATCTCAGCGACATCGGATTGAATGCACAGCTGATCAAATATTTTGAAGAAGGAAAACTGCGGGGAAAAGCTGGTTATGCAAAAGTGCTTCTAAAAGTATTGTGGAACAAACAAATGATGGAAGTGATCATTGGCTCCAAAGAAAAAGAGATCCGTCGGAAAGCGTTTATGGTTGTACTGGCAAATGCGAGTAAATATGGATTCGGAGCAGTGATCAATCCGGAAAGTAAATTGGATGATGGCTTTTTTGAGGTGATTGTGATACGCAGACTTGCCTTATCAGAATTACTGAAAATGATTTTTAAACCGCAGCCATTCAATCCAAAGAAAATTGAAGTTTTTCATGCGCGTGCAGTTTCTATAGAGACTATTAAGCGTGCGCATTTCCAGGTGGATGGAGAATACCTGGGTAAAGTGAAAAAGATAAAGGGGACGATACTTGAAAAGTCGCTGAGTATACTTTTGCCGCCTGATAAATAATTTACCAGAAGCGCCACCAGCGACTGCCGGATCTTTCAGGAAAACGGAGGTATTCAGTTTTTAGTTCGTCTGCCAGGTTTGCCAGTTCTTCATTTGTAAAATTAAAATTGATGAAATAATCGCCTTCTTCATTCATTGAAACGGGTCGTCCTGCAGCACCAAAACGGATCTGAATTGTTTTCACGGTTGTATTTGATCCGATCAGTTCAAATGCAAGATTGGATTCCTCAAAAAACATGTTGGTATACTGCAATCCTTTATTACCGGAAAGATTCCGGAACCATTTAATCAAATCTTTTACTTCAAATGTGGTGAGGCAACAATCAACAGTTTCCCAATTCCACCGGTGACCGGAAATTTTCATCGCAATTTGCAAACGGTTACTATCGAGTTCTCCTTCCTTGTTATCAGGAAATTGATACCCGGCAATGGTCAATTCCACTTTTTGTCCATCGGGACTTTTGAATGTCATAGCTCTATTTATTTCACGGAAAGGAGCAAAGGACGCATAAACTTCCATTGTCATCCTGCGCGATAGCGAAGGACCTCGTGTTGCTGCATAAAGAAATCCGAAAGACTTCGCATTTTAAAAGTGTTTCACGCAAAGACGCAAAGGAAGCAAAGCAGCAAAGGAAGCAAAGCCGCACGCGAAAAGAGAAAATTTCCTTTGCGCCTTTTGTATTTTTCTTTGCGTCTTTGCGTGAAATTTTTTTTGTTATTTGTGTGAA
>DATLDA010000264.1:0-3627 GCA_035526135.1 Flavitalea sp. | reverse complement strand
TACATGGGAAAGCGCATTCGGCTATAATCCCGGTGGCAGTGCAATCACACGAAGACTTTTCCCGATTCCTGCGCCACGCCTGGGTGCAAATCCTAAGCTTACACAAAATCCCGGATACTAAATCTTCCTGCATATAACTTTGAAAGCAAGTAGCAATCTACTTGCTTTCTTTTTTTTATGAACCGCCTATTCATTTTTGTTTTGAAGCGAAATTTTGTTGTGATAATGATAATCCTGTTCATCCAGCCGGGGTGTATGGAAAGGGAAAGCTATCAGGCACCATCAAACGCACTTTTCGTAACCATGCCATCTTCGGTAACCGGTATTGATTTCAGAAATACCGTAAATGATAGTCCCGAATTCAATGTTTTTAATTACAGGAATTTTTATAACGGTGCGGGTGTTGCCATTGGCGATATTAACAATGATGGTCTGGCTGATGTTTATTTCACCGCGAACCAGGGTGAGAATAAGCTGTATCTCAATAAAGGAAACTGGAAATTCGAGGACGTAACTAAAAAGGCTGGCGTCGCCGGAACCAAATCGTGGAGCACGGGAGTGAGCATGGCTGATGTGAATGGCGATGGATGGCTGGATATTTTTGTTTGCAACAGCGGTGATATACTGGGCAAAAGCCGTGAAAAAGAATTATTCATCAATCAGCACGATGGAACATTCAAAGAAGAAGCGGGGACCTATGGGTTACAGGATCCGGAAGGATTGACAACACATGCGGCATTTTTTGATTATGATGGTGATGGTGATCTTGACTGTTACATCCTTAACAACAGTTACCGTCCAATCGAAAGCTTCGGATATAACAGATCGTTACGGAATATCAGGAATAAAAAAGGGGGCGGTAAACTTTTCAGGAACGATGCATTGCATTTCACGGATGTAAGTGAGGCCGCAGGTATTTATGGAAGCGAAATTGGTTTTGGCCTTGGCGTTACCGTCGGCGATGTAAACGGGGATAAATGGCCAGACATTTATATCAGCAACGATTTTTTTGAACGGGATTATCTCTATATCAATCAGAAGAACGGAAAATTCAGCGAGGTGCTCGAAGATGCCATGGGACATATCAGTCTTTCAAGCATGGGAGCGGATATGGCTGATATAAATAACGATGGATTACTCGATATTTTTTCCACTGATATGCTGCCTGAGTCCGATTACAGATTAAAGACGACCACTAAGTTTGATGATTATGATGTGTTCAATGCAAAATTGAAAAATGATTTTCATCATCAATTCACTCGCAATATGCTTCAGTTGAACAACGGCGACGGAACATTCAGTGAGATCGGTCAACTCGCCGGTGTTTACCAGACCGATTGGAGCTGGGGTGCTCTGATCTTTGATTTTGAAAATGACGGATGGAATGACCTTTTTATTTGTAACGGAATCAGCAAGGACCTTACTGATCAGGATTTTATTGATTTTATGGCGAGTGAGGAAAATATGAAAAGGGCGAGAGAAGGTAAAAAATTCGACTATAAGGAATTTCTTGATCAGATGAAATCAACACGCATTTCGAATTATGCTTTCATCAACAACAAGAATCTCACTTTTACCAATCATTCATCAGAATTAGGATTAGCAAAACCTTCCTTCAGTAACGGGGCCGCTTATGGTGACCTTGACAATGATGGTGACCTCGATCTGGTTGTGAATAATGTGAACATGGAATGTTTTGTTTACAGGAACTCAAGTGAAACAAAAAACAAAAACGAATTTCTGAAAGTAAAACTTCACGGAGCGGGCAGCAACACTTTTGGAATCGGAGCAGAGGTCACTTTGTATTCCGGCAAAATGAAACAGGTGCAGCAATTAATTCCGGCGAGAGGTTTTGAAAGCAGTGTCGAACCTGTACTTCATTTCGGGCTTGGAACAAACGAATCCATTGACAGTTTGGTGGTGATCTGGCCTGACAGGAAAATGCAACGGATCGTCAACATTCTTCACAATAAAACCCTCGAGTTAAATCAGTCTGATGCAGACAGAACATTTACATCTGAAAAATTTAATCAGAAATCAATCTATACAGACATCTCTGCCACCTCAATCAAAAATGATGCTGAGCACAAAGAAAATGTTTATGTTGATTTTGACAGAGAAAGGCTCATGCCGTTGCAGCTATCGATGGAAGGGCCGAAAGCGTGTGCAGGAGATATCAATGGCGATAAACTTGAGGATATTATAGTCGGAGGAGCCAAAGGTGATGAAGTGAAGATCCTCCTGCAACAACCAAATGGAACTTTCATTGCTACGACATCACCTGAACTTCAAACATCAAAATCTTTGTTCGAAGATGCCGGACTTGAATTGTTTGATGCAGACAAAGATGGCGATAACGACCTCCTTATTGCTTCTGCCGGAAATGAAACTGGTGATGGTTCATCTTCCCCGCACATCCTTCGATATTATACAAATAATGGCAAAGGGAAATTCGTAAATGCAATGAAAGGATTTCCAATCGTGGCAACCAATGCATCGGTTGTTACTTCAGGCGATATGGATAGTGACGGAGATGCCGATATTTTTCTCGGTGGCCGATCAATTCCGGGTAGTTATGGTCTTATACCTCGTTCGTTCCTGCTACAGAATGATGGGAAAGGAAATTTTACTGATGTCACTGCGTCTTTAGCCCCTGAAATCATGAAGGTCGGAATGGTGACAGATGCAGTATGGGTTGATCTGGATAAGGACAGCATTCCTGAACTTGCAATAGTAGGCGACTGGATGCCCCTCACCATTTTCAAATGGGAAAGCGGGAAATTTATAAAATGGAAGGTGGAAGAAAAGAGTTCAGGATGGTGGAACTGTCTGGAAGCAGGTGATATTGATAAAGATGGTGACATTGACCTTGTTGGAGGAAATCTCGGGTTGAATACCCGGTTCAAAGCGAACGAAAAACAACCCGTTGAACTTTTTGTGGATGACTTCGACAAAAACGGGCAGACAGAATGCGTTCTGACATATTATAAAAGTGATAGCATAAGTTACCCTTTGCCGCTACGCGGTGAAATGATTGCCCAAATGCCATCGCTCAAAAAGAAATTTCTCAAGTATTCGGATTATGGAGGTAAACAAATCAGTTCAGTTTTCAGTGAGGAGGCCATGCGGAGATCTGAAAGAAGGCACGCTTCTTATATGCAAACAGCGATTTTTTTTAATAATGGAAAAGGAAATTTCAAGTTGCAGCCGCTGCCGATTGAAGCGCAATTGTCTCCGGTGTATGCCATAAAGATGGAAGATCTGGATAATGACGGCATACAAGATTTATTTGTTGCGGGAAATTTTTCAGGTGTTAAACCTGAAATAGGACGTTATGACGCGAATTACGGACAACTATTTCTTGGAAACCCGCAGGGAGAATTTCACTACGTGCCGCCTTCATTATCAGGATTGCTGGTAAAAGGGGAAGCCCGGGACGCTCTTGTAATAAAAAATATAAAGGGTGAAAAGCTTTTATTTGTCACAATGAATAATGAGAAACCGCTCTTATTCAGGAAAAACAGGTAATGTTTATTTTCAATCGCTCGGTACTATCACTAGCGGCAATTTTCTTATCAGCGTATGCATTCTTTTCAGTCGGCTGCAGCGAAAGCACGCCCTTGTTCA
>DATLDA010000257.1:0-5460 GCA_035526135.1 Flavitalea sp. | reverse complement strand
AATGTGGCCATGAGTGTAGCTTGAGGTGCTGGGTATTTTTCGGTTCCAATGGCATGACTCACACCATTGCCGACCATTTCCGCAGTCGGACGATCAAGAAATTTGATGGTAACACCGATTACAATAGAGGAAACAATGGCGCCCACAAATAAAGCGATCTGTTGATTGCGCGGAGTTGCACCAACAATGTATCCGCTTTTTAAATCCTGCGATGTAGCTCCTGCATTCGCTGCTGCAATGCAGATCATTCCTCCAACAACTAATACAAGCGGTTCATAAGATTGACCCGTCCAACCGACAGATAAAAAAATCAAACTGGTTCCCATCACCGTAGCGATCGTCATTCCGCTGATAGGATTATTAGAGGAACCAATCAATCCCACAATTCTCGATGAAACGGTTACAAAGAGAGCACCAAAAAGAATTACCAGTATACCGATTAAGATACTTTGGAGGTAATTCTGATGAGGAATCTGGGGCAGAACGGCAATCAATACAACCAGAGCCAGGCTTCCAAAGGCTACGACTTTCAAACTCAGATCGCGGTCGGTTCGTTCCACACTGGCGCTTCCTTCGGCTGATTGGCCCTTTATGGAAGCAATACTTGATTTAATTGATTTTACAATTGTTGGAATCGTTTTTATGAGTGTGATGATACCTCCGGCGGCTACAGCACCGGCTCCGATCTGGCGGATGAATGCATAATAAATCGCACCTGCATAATTTCCGAAAGTATGCGTTTGCGGATTCCAGTTTCCCTGTCCTCCTTCAGTGGCGAGTGTTTTCAGGTATCCTAATTTTACAAGTTGCGTAGCAACAGCATCAGGAGAAATCATCGTTGCAAGTAAGGGGATCAATACTAGCCAGCTGAGAACACCTCCGGCGACAAGAACGCCGGCGATTCGAGGCCCGATAATATATCCCACACCGAGATATTCGGGGGTGATCTCACCACTGATTCTTGCCGAAGGGAAAAATTTATTTGTCTGACGTGTTGCATAATACGGGACTTCCGAAATAATGTGTAGTACTTTTTGTAACAAGGCATAGGTAAAGGCGACACCCAGTCCCCAGAAAGCAGTGCGGGCAAAATCACCCCCTTTTTCTCCTGCTTTCAATACATCTCCGCAGGCAGTTCCTTCAGGATAGGGAAGATTGCCATGTTCATTAACGATCAGTGCTTTCCGCAACGGGATCATCAGCAGTGTTCCCAGTAACCCGCCAATGATTGCCAGGATAAGGATCGTCAGATAATTGAAATATTCAGCACTGGAGGGAGAGGACAGGAATAAAAAACCCGGCAAAGTGAATGCGACACCGGCAGCAATACTTTCTCCTGCACTTCCGGTTGTCTGGATGATATTATTTTCGAGAATGGTTGTTTTAAAAAACCGGCGCCCAAGCGTGATGGCTATCACCGCAATGGGTATCGAAGCACTTACGGTGAGACCCGCCTTCAATGCAAGGTACACGGTGGCCGCACCGAAAATTACTCCGAACAGACTTCCCAGCAGGATCGATTTAACGGTGAGCTCACGGATGTTCGTTTCTGCAGAAATAAACGGCTGAAATTTTTTTTCTGGAACCATAGGAATGTTATGAGGTATGAGGTATGGGGTATGGGGTTATTTGATTATGAAGAAAATCGTTTTAAAAAAAAAACTAAAAATGTTATTCTGAATGGCTAATTAATAATGAATATAATCCTACATCATTACCCCATACCTCATACCCCATACCTCACACCCGACTCATTTCACTTCGCCCATTCTTTTTTCCATCCAGTAGGATAGTATAAAAAGCAAAACTGCAGCAATGCCACTCATGACTACGAACAGCATAAAAAAATCATAGAGATTTTCTATTCGGTAGCCTAGAAAGATGGTAGGTCCTTCACCCGGATATAACGCACCGAGCTTTCCTGCAAAAATATTTGCGAGCGCATTCGAAGTAAACCAGACACCCATCAGGATAGATGCAAATCGAGCGGGCGCTAATTTATTTACCAATGACAAACCAATGGGTGAGAGGCATAATTCGCCAAGTGTATGCAGGAAGTAGAGGGCCAATAGCCATAACATGCTCGCTTTTTGTACATCACCTTTTACGCCAATAGCAATGACTAAATAACCCAACGCAAGGAAAAGCAGGCCCATGGCTTGCTTCTTCGGCGACGATGGTTCAATCTTTCCTTTTCCCAGTGCGATCCAAACCTGTGAAAGGACCGGAGCAAGAATCAGTATCCATAATGCATTCACACTGGCAAACCAGCTTGCTTTCACTTCCCTGAGAGTGTAAGGTGTTCCCTGGATATAATGATATACTGCATATCCGAGTGTAGCAACTGCGAGCCCGCCGAATACAAATTTCAATTCGACCGGAATATGCATGATCCGTTGCAACAAATAATAAAGCAATGCTGCAATGGCCAGAATGATCAGGACCATTGTACCCATCGTGGAATTGATGTTTACCAACCTGTCAGTATCTCGTTCTGCAAATAAAGTAAGGGAAGACCCTGCCTGCTCAAAGGCCGCCCAGAAAAAGATCACAAAAAATGCAGATAAAAAAATTACCAGTACACGCCCTTTCTCTATCGGTGTTAATGAAGGATCAGAAATAATAAGACCTGAAACTGCAATGGCGACACTCAATACAAAAGAACCGATCCAGTGAACTTCTAAAAAAAATGTCAGTTCAATAAAAAGTGCAACTGAAATGACTGCCCACAATCCAACATTATTCAGAGATGCTTTCGTTGTTTCACGGGTGGTGAGACCGGGCGTTTTTGTATTCATGATATTAGGCAGGATGCCTACGCCCTTTCCTTCCGGGTTGATCACGTATTTATTTTTTAACCAGATAAAAGCTAAAGTGCCAAGTATCATGGCAATGCCTGCTGCGAGAAAACCCCATTTGAAGGCATCCCTGACAGGATTACCATCGCTATCGTATTGTTCTCCCAGCCCGCCGCACACAAGGGGAGAAATGAATGCCCCGAGATTGATGCCCATATAAAAAATGGTATAGGCAGAATCAAGTCTTTTATCATTGGGAGGATATAAATGCCCGACCATCGAAGAAATGTTCGGTTTGAAGAATCCGTTTCCGATTATGACAAAAGCCAATCCGGTCCACATAATAACGTGTGCAGTTGTCTGATCCGCGTATAAGGATGCGCTTGTAAACATGAGGAACTGTCCGATTGCCATCAAAAAACCCCCGGTAATAATGCTTCTTCGGTTTCCCCATAACCTGTCTGCAAAGTATCCGCCGAGCAAAGGGGTAAGGAACACAAGTCCGGTGTAACTTCCATACACACCATCATTCGCATATACATCACTAAAAAGCAAACCATTGGTTACATATAAAACGAGGATGGCGCGCATGCCATAATAGCTGAATCGTTCCCACATTTCGGCAAAAAATAAAACAAAAAGGCCGCTGGGATGCTTGGATGAAACAGTTGGTTGGGACATACGACAACGCAGTTTTGCAGAACAAATGAATAACCTAAAATAAACATTAATTGCATTTCGTTTTGAATCAGCAAATTAAAATTGACAAATAGCCTCGAAATCCGAAATTCGCTGCGAAATGAATCCAATCAATATTTTACTCCTCGGATCCGGAGGAAGAGAACATGCACTGGCATGGAAACTCGCGCAAAGCAGCAATTGTACCCAGTTGTTCATAGCACCGGGTAATTCCGGTACTGCACAATGCGGTCAAAACGTACAGCTTTCAATAGCTGATTTTGCCTCCATCCGTTCCTTTTGTAAAAAAAATTCTATTGGCCTGGTTGTAGTTGGCCCTGAAGAACCCCTTGTAAATGGGATTACGGATAATTTTGCCGCCGATCCTGAATTGAAACACATTCCTGTGATAGGTCCCACAGCCAAAGGCGCCCAACTGGAAGGAAGCAAAGCTTTCGCCAAAAGTTTCATGAAAAAATATCAAATTCCGACTGCAGATTATCGGGAATTTGATTCTCAGAATTATGAAGAAGGTATTCCTTATCTACAGAATCATCCACTTCCGATTGTAATAAAAGCCGACGGATTGGCTGCCGGGAAGGGTGTTATGATCTGTCATTCTCATGTGGAAGCAATGAGCGAGTTTGAATTAATGATTCAGCAAAGCAAATTCGGAGATGCAGGAAAGAAAGTAGTAGTAGAAAATTTTCTTCATGGAATTGAGCTGAGTGTATTCATATTAACGGATGGCCAGCATTACGTGATTTTGCCTGAGGCGAAGGATTATAAACGTATCGGAGAAAAAGAACAGGGTCCGAATACAGGAGGGATGGGTGCTGTAAGTCCGGTACCTTTTGCAAGTGCTGACTTTATGAAGAAGGTGGAAGAAAAAGTGATCCGACCGACTGTGGAAGGATTAAAGAAAGAACAGATCAATTATAAAGGGTTTATATTTTTTGGTCTCATCAAAGTTGGCGAGGAGCCCTTCCTGATCGAATATAATTGCAGGCTGGGAGATCCCGAAACAGAAGTGCTGATTCCGCGCATCAAAAATGATCTCGTCGAAGTATTTATTGCTACTGCAGAATGCCGGTTGAATAAACTGGAAATTCATACCGATCGTCGGACTGCATGTACAGTTGTTGCGGTAAGTGGTGGTTATCCGGGTAGCTATCAGAAAGGTTTTGAAATACAGGGATTGGATGAAGAAAAAAATATTGGCACCGTGATCTTTCACGCAGGTACCCGGCAGGAAGGTGGTCATGTCGTAACAAACGGAGGAAGGGTGCTTTGTGTTACCGCGATTGGATTGAATATAACCGAAGCCGTGAAACACTGTCTTGATCAACTGCAACTGATCTCCTTTGAAGGCATGTATTACCGGAAAGATATCGGGTATGAGTTTACGGAGTAATCAGGTTTCGGGTATGAGGTATGGGGTATGGGGTTAGATTCGATGATGGCCAACTGATTTTTAATCATTATAAACTATCCGACATTCCAAACTAACCAAACTCCTACACTAGCCAAACTCCCAAACCAGGAACTTTGAACTAAGAACTAAGAACCATGAACCTCTAGTCTTGCCAAAAAAAATCCACTATAGCGAGTACCTGCAATTGGATAAGATCCTCGATGCGCAAAAAAGGGAAAGTGATTCATTGCCGGAAGCAGCACACGATGAAATGCTTTTCATCACAATCCATCAGGCTTATGAGCTGTGGTTCAAACAAATCCTTTTCGAAGTAGAATCGGTCATCACCATCATGAAGAAACCGGCGGTGAATGACAATTCACCTGAATTGCAAATGGTTGTTCACCGGTTGTCGCGTGTTGTTACCGTTTTAAGGGTACTTGTGCAACAGATCGACATCATGGAATCAATGACTGCAATGGACTTTCTTGATTTTCGTGATCTGCTGCGGCCGGCATCAGGTTTTCAGAGCTGGCAGTTTAAGGCGCTGGAAGCGCGGCTGGGACTGCG
>DATLDA010000231.1:0-8075 GCA_035526135.1 Flavitalea sp. | reverse complement strand
TTTAATTTTTAATTTTTAATTTTTACTTCCTCAGAGCACAATGTTCTGCCCCAATTCACTCTTGTTGGGAAAATCGGTATTGAAATGTAACCCGCGGCTTTCTTTTCTGAAATGTGCGCTCTTGACAATCAGGTAACCGACACTGATCATATTGCGGAGTTCACATAGTTGTGGGGACAGAGAAGTAGTTTGGTACAATGCTTCTGTTTCTTCCCATAACAGATCAATTCTTTTAAGCGCTCTTCCCAACCGGATATTTGTTCTCACGATCCCCACATAATCACTCATTACCTGTTGAAGTTCTTTCAGACTTTGTGTGATAAGGATCATTTCTTTTGGCTCTGTAGTTCCTGATGCATTCCAATCAGGAATTCCTGATACAAACGTTCCTTCATCCATATGCAGCACACTGTCCATATAACAGCGATGTGCAAAAACCATAGCTTCCAGGAGGCTGTTGCTTGCAAGTCTATTGGCACCGTGTAAGCCGGTGCTGGCGCATTCGCCTGCTGCATACAAATGACGAATAGATGTTCGTCCCCATTCATCGGTCTTGATCCCTCCGCAACTATAATGTGCAGCGGGGGCTACGGGGATCATATCTTTTGTAATATCTATGTTGACCGATTTACACTTTTCGTAAATATTTGGAAAATGATCCACAAATTTCTCAACAGAAAAATGCCGGACATCCAGGAATACATGTTCTGTTCCGCCGATCTTCATTTCACTGTCTATTGCACGGGCAACAATATCGCGCGGCGCAAGATCTTTCCGTGGATCATATCTTTCCATGAAAGCTTCTCCCTGCCTGTTACGAAGAATACCTCCGTCACCTCTTACGGCTTCGGTGATCAGGAAAGCCTGACCACGCACACCCGGTTCATACAGTGCGGTCGGATGAAACTGTATGAATTCCATATTCTCGATTCTTCCCTTTGCGCGATACACCATTGCGACTCCATCACCTGTTGCTATCGACGGATTTGTTGTAGAACGGTATACCTGTCCATTCCCTCCTGTTGCCAGTAATGTTGTTTTTGCAAGTATCGTTTCGATCTGAAAATTTTCCCGGTTGAGAACATACACGCCATAGCAGGAAATATCCGGAGTGGCTTTGGTAACAAGAAATCCCAGATGATGTTGTGTGATTATGTCAACAACAAAACAGTGTTTGATGAGGGTAATATTTTTAAGTGCAATTACCTGCTCGAGTAACGCCCTTTCCATTTCCCTTCCTGTCACATCTTTGTGATGAAGGATCCGAAATTCACTATGACCTCCTTCCTTACCGAGTTTATAATCTCCGTCCTTTTCTTTATCGAAACGTGCACCCCATTCTATAATATCACGGATCCGGTCTACACCTTCTTTTACAACGATATCAACGATCTCAGGATCACACAGTCCATCTCCGGCAATAAGTGTGTCCTCTATGTGTTTATCAAAACTGTCATTTTCATTGTCAATCACACCGGCAATCCCGCCCTGTGCATATTTTGTATTTGTTTCATCTGCCTGGGCTTTTGTAATGATCAGCACTTGTTTCAGGGGAAATTGTGTAGCTACCTTCAGTGCATAGGTGAGGCCGGCAATACCGGAACCAATAACAAGAAAATCCGTCTGCATCAGACAAAAATACAATTTCAGATTTTAGGTCTGCGATTTCACATTTAGATATTGACAACATGCTTGTACCCCCAACGGAATAGAAATTTTTCTTTATCACTTTCTAAATCATATAATTCGGCAACTCACATAAATCTAAAATCGTAAATCTAAATCTAAAATTTCTACGCCGTTACTACCAATTTCTTCTGCCTTTTCTTTTCTCCAAACAACTTATCCTTCAACTTTAATATCGGCATTTCAATTTTGAAATAGGAGTAGGAAGCAATGATAATGGTCAGGAATGTATATAGGAATGATTTGAAAAACCACGGATGAAATTCGAGTTTAGACAGGAACCCGAATTTTTCGAAAGGGATCTTCAACCATAAAGGATCAATTACAAATTCATCCAGGTAAGCACTGATCAATTGATGATAGATGTACAACCCATAGGAGATCCTGCCGAAATAGACAACGTAGGGATGGGTCATCAGTTTATCAAACCTTCTGATGGAAAACTGGAAATGGAAAGCCTTCAAAATAAGGAAGAGGTTTAGAAAAGAACAGATCACATTCTGGATCTTCCAGTGGAGAAAATAACAGGTAGCCACAATAACAATGATTGCAAGGATCTCCAACTTTCTCGACAAAAGAAATGCGGGAAGTTTTTTTGTTTTGCTGATAATAGCACCCATAGCCCCGATGGATAATGGTGCCATATGTGTAAGCAGACTGGTCAGATCAAAATAGAGTTTGTTTTTTACATGTGCCTGCATGTTGAATATATCAAAGAACAATTGCGTATAGGCAACCAGCACAATGAAGCCGCAAATAATAAATAGTGTTTTTAACCTGTTCCTCAATGCAATGGCAAGGATAGGGAAGATCAGATAAAACTGTTCTTCCACACATAATGACCAATAGTGTGCAAAAGCATCCTTTAACCATACAATTTGCGGAATAATAAAATTGTAGGTATACGAGGCGAGGTAGCCAATCCTTTCATGAATATGCGGCGCATTACAGATATACATTACCAGTAAGGTTAGGTAATAGATCGGGAATATTCTCAGAGCTCGTCGCCCGAGAAAATTCTTATATCTGCTTCCGAATGATTCTTTTTTATCTTTTATCAGGATGGTCGTGATGAGGAAGCCACTCAATACAAAAAACAGGTTGACGCCATAATATCCGGTCGACAGCGGTACCCCCAACCAGAATATGTAATGAAACAGCATAACGCTGCCGACCGCCAGGCATCGTAATCCATCCAGTCGTGGCTTATAAGAAAGGCTCGACACACTTTGATCAGGAGTTAAAATATTTGCCATGTCTGAAAGGGAATGATATACTGTTGACTTTGAAAGTCAGCGATGAAATCTTTTACAGCCGTCCACTCAAATAGAAAAGACCCGCAATAAAGGTGTGCTACCTGGTATTTGGGCCCGGGTCAATTTCATAAGAAACGGCAAATTTAGCTGAATCTCCGGGTTCAAGCAATATCAATCCCATGCCGTTATTGAAGCAATTGGGTGCGCCGCTCAGATTTTCCAGTGCGATGCTTCTTCGATGATCAGGAGTATAGATCTGAAGGAATGGATATGCGGCGTCGCTGAATAGCAATAAAGACATGTTCGTAGCGGGGTTTTGAAAAATACAACAGGGATCATCATCCGAATGCTGCAGTGAAAAACAATTATCGATCTTTCTCTCTCCTATTATTTCCGGCCTGAGAAAATCTTCGATTGGTACCATTCTGCCTGTCGGGACCAGACGTTCATCAAATTCGAGCATTTTATTTGAACTAAACCGGAGTGTGCAGGAATTAATGGGTGCACCAAGAGTAAAATAAGGATGCCATCCATCCGCGACGGGGATTGTCTTCTCATCTTCATTGCAGATTACCGTTTCAAGTCGGAGCCTGTAGCCTGGAAGCAGCGTATATGTAATCGCGCATCGATACCGGAAGGGATACCCTTTATCGGATTTATTGTAATGAAATGTTGCAGATACACTCGCGAAAGAATCGTTCGCTTTTGTGTATATTTTTTTATATATAGAATCAGACAGGAGTCCGTGTATTGACGATCCATCAATAAATTTTTTTTCCAATTCATAATGCTTGCCGTTTAGTGGATAAATACCTCCGGGAATTCTGCAGGCAAAGGGAGACATTTTGCAACCTTTGTAGGAGAGTGCTATTTCCCGCCGTAATTCACTTTCATCTGAGTAATTGTCAATAACATTGAGCAGTACATTTTTTGTTGGAATCCGGAATGCATGTAACAACATGCCATGTTCCGGAAGCACATCAACAGAGCTATTATTTTCCGTATTGAGAAGCCTGATACCTTTTAATCCATTCTCTTCAAAATCCTTTATACTGAATTTCATGAGGCTGTTGAATAAATTTAGAATAATTTTAAAATTAAAGATTCGCTTGCATGGATGTAAAAAAGATTCAACAACAGTTCAGGGAAAGGTTTGGGAAAGAGCCGATGATCGTTACTGCACCAGGGAGAGTAAATCTGATCGGAGAACATACAGATTACAATGAAGGGTTTGTATTACCCGGGGCCGTCGATAAAAAAATCATGCTGGCAATCGCAGTAAATGATGTGGAAGAGATTCGTGCATATGCGAACCAATTTGAGGAATATAAAACATTTTCTGTTCACGCCCTTAAACCTGCTTCGGGGTGGGTGAATTATATCCTCGGTGTAACGTTTCACATCCAGCAACAAACGAAAAACGTATTGCAGGGACTCGATATTATTGTCGATGGTGATGTGCCTGTTGGTGGGGGAATGAGTTCTTCAGCAGCTTTGTGTTCAGGATATGGCCTTGCTCTGAATGATCTCTTCAATCTTGGACTTGACAGACTTGCCCTTGCGCGGATCGGTCAGAAAACCGAACACACTTTCGTCGGCGCCAAAGTAGGGATCATGGATCAGTTCGCCAGCTTGCATGGCAAAGCCGAACATGTTATCAAACTCGATTGTCGCAGCATGGAATATGAATACATCCCATTCAAATTTCCCGATTACAAAATTATTATGGTGAACAGTATGGTGCATCATTCCCTCGCTTCGTCTGAGTACAATGTGCGAAGAAGCCAGTGTGAAGAAGGTGTTAGAATACTTAAAAATTATTATCCGCAGATAAATTCATTACGCGATGTAAGCGTTCAGCAGGTCGATCAACATAAAAAGGATCTGCCAGACCTTGTGTACAAAAGATGCAGTTATGTGACAAGGGAAAAAGAACGATTGTTGCGGGGTTGTGAATTATTGAAAAAAAATGATCTTCCTGCATTTGGCAAATTAATGTATGAAACCCACGAAGGACTCAGCAAGGATTACGAAGTAAGTTGCCCCGAACTTGACTTCCTTGCCAACGAATCAAAAAAACTTCCGGGCATTACCGGTTCACGAATGATGGGTGGAGGTTTCGGCGGATGCACCATCAATCTTGTCAAAGCAAAAGATGTCGATGTATTCATCACTGGGATACAGCTCGCCTACGAAAAAAAGTACAACAAAAAACCAGAGGTTTATATTACGCAGATTGAAGATGGAGCAAAAATTTTATTCAGACCTCAATAGGAATGGAGGGTGTTCTTAGTTCCTAGTTCTTAGTTTTTCAATTTTAGGGTTCCAATTATATAACTAAAAACCTGGAACAGGGAACTACGAATTGCGGACTCTGTACTAAGAACTTGGAACTAAGAACTAAGAACTGTTTTCTCCTGCTCAATCCAAACCCCACTTTCCCGTAAAAGGTTAATGAGTTCCTGCACGGCCACTTCACTGTCGACAGATCTTTTTACCACTTCTTTTCCTTTGTACAATGTAATTTTTCCGGGGCCGCTACCGACATAACCGAAATCTGCATCGGCCATTTCCCCCGGCCCATTGACAATGCAACCCATGATCGCGATTTTTACTCCTTTCAAATGATGGGTATAAGATCTGATGCGTGCAGTCGTTTCCTGCAGATCGAACAAAGTTCTTCCGCAGGAAGGACAGGAAATATATTCCGTTTTCGAAATCCGTGTACGGGTTGCCTGCAGAATCGAGAAAGCCGTATTATT
Source organism: Flavitalea sp. (assembly GCA_035526135.1). GTDB lineage: Bacteria > Bacteroidota > Bacteroidia > Chitinophagales > Chitinophagaceae > Flavitalea. Next base: position 2,371 of record DATLDA010000231.1, on the reverse strand, counting down.
TAGAAACTGATTATTATTTTTTACTTCTAGATAGGTACGTCCGGTCACCTGCAAAGAACCGGCATGAAGCATATTATTCCAGAGCCATATGCCATCACCCATCCCATCCAGTAAGATTGCTCCCGCATCCGTAGAAAAATGAATCAGTTGTTCATCAACAGATTTATTTTTTGTTTCACTACACAGGATAACCGGATTCTCGCATTTTGCAATGGTCAGTTGCGAAATAAAATTTCGCATGTCCTGCATTGCGTTTACTCCGGAAGACTCTATACACAGTACGGCATTTGATATCCCTTCCAATTTCGAAATCATTTGGTTGACATCTTTTACCTGTGCAACATCTGTAACGATAAAATTCATTTCCCGGGATAATTCCCCTGTCACCGAAAGCTCGTTCCATTGTATCACCGGGGAAGTCCAGCTCTTTTCATTTAATAACAGCCAGGTGGAATAGTCTGTCAGCACCTTGAGTGTACCCGGCAGCGGGAAGTCAATTGTTTTGTTTCCGGTGTATATGAAGTCGGCCGCACCATCTGAAATATTCCATTTATCTGTCAGTGGCGAATAGGTATAACCGATAGCGGTTAATGAGGCCGGGGTGACCTTGCCTTCTTCAAAAAAATCTGCGATAACAACGGGCACATGTGTACCGCCCACATTTGCTATTTGCCGGGTTGATCTTCTTTGATATGCAAAGGGAGAATAGGAAAGGATTGTAGCCTTTCGGTTTTCTGTAGGGGATTTATCATTTCCAAATTGTTGCCGTTGTAAATAACGTTCAACCAGATCCTTGCATACAGGAATCTCAAATTCAGGATCTTCGGTCAGGCTTACCCGTATGGTATCGCCGATGCCGTCTTCCATCAGTGTGCCAATGCCAATCGCTGATTTAATGCGACCGTCTTCGCCATCACCTGCCTCCGTTACACCCAGATGCAAAGGATAACATTCACTGAATTCGTCCATCATTTGTCTGATAAGCAATCGATAGGCGTGAACCATTACTTTGGGATTGCTCGCCTTCATGCTCAACACAATATTGTGATAACTTTCATCACGCGCGATACGTAGGAATTCCATTGCACTTTCGACCATACCGAGAGGAGTGTCACCATAACGGCTCATAATCCGGTCGCTTAACGAACCATGATTTGTTCCGATCCGCATAGCCGTTCCATATTGCTTACATATTTTTATTAATGGAGTAAATCGCTCACGGATACGTTCCATTTCTTCCTGATATTCCGCATCAGAATATTCCAGTACTTCAAATTTTTTCTTGTCAACATAATTTCCCGGATTGATCCTTACTTTCTCTACGATCCTTGCAGCAATTTCCGCGGCGTTGGGAGTGAAGTGAATATCCGCTACGAGAGGGATTTTATAGCCCCGGGTATGGAGTGCATTCCTGATCTGTAAAAGATTTTCCGCTTCTTTTTTGCTTGGAGCCGTAATTCGTACCAACTCGGCGCCAGCTTCAATGCAACGAATGGTCTGTGCTACCGTTGCCGCAGTATCCATGGTATCCGTGGTCGTCATGGTCTGCACCCTGACAGGATGAAAATTCCCCAGCAGCAGATCACCCACGTTCACTTCACGCGTCTTTAACCGTTGATATCCGGTCATCGTTTCACAATACCAATGCATACGGCAAAGGTAGGAATGAATGTACGATGTCCGATGTACGAGGTACGATGTATGTTAAATTAGCTTCATGACTACTTTAGCCAAAGTTGAAGTTTTCTCAATTTTTTGTAAGTGACCCTCAAGGAATGCATTGATTCAAGTTACAGCGTGATTGCTGGCGTACATCGTACTCCGTACATCGTACATAGAATCACCAGTCTTTCTCCGGATTCGTAGTACTCCGCGTTTTATTTTGCTGCATTTTTTGCTGCACATCCTGCTCTTTTTGCCGGAGGGCGCGTAATAGTTGCTCCACCTGCTTTTTAGTCAGCTTGCTTTGATTTTGCCGCGGTTGCTGACGAGGCTTTTGTTGTTTTGAGGATCCCTGGTTTTTGGAGGCATCCTTTTTTCTTTCGAGTAATGCTTTCTGCAAATTCACCCGCGCATCCTCATCTGAAGGATTTAACTTTAAAGCATTCTTGTATTCAAAGATGCTTTCTTCCAGTTTTTTTTGTTTTGACAACGATACGCCTTTATTATAGGTCGCTTTTTCTTTTTGACTACTGTTTGAAGATGCTTCAATTGCCTTGGAATAGGTCATTTCGGCTTCCGGCCAGTTCTGTTGACGAAATAATGAATTGCCCAGGTTGTAGTACGCAACCGGATTTGATGGATTGATGGTAAGCGCTTTCCGGAATTCAGGTGAAGACACGTCAAATTTTTTTTGCTTATAAAGAATGTT
>DATLDA010000223.1:0-6128 GCA_035526135.1 Flavitalea sp. | reverse complement strand
GATGTTCCCCACGAATACAGTGGAAAAGTGATTGATATGGTGACGCAACGTAAAGGCGAAATGCTGGTGATGGAAAGCAAAGGAGATATGCAACATTTGGAATTCGAAATTCCTTCACGCGGACTGATAGGGCTCAGATCTAATATGCTTACAAATACAGCAGGAGAGGCCGTAATGGCACACCGCTTCATTGATTACAAACCCTGGAAAGGTCCGATCCCCGGCAGGAATAATGGCGTGTTATTGTCAAAGAATCAGGATAAAACCACCGCTTATTCGATTGATAAATTACAGGATCGTGGGTCATTCTTTGTGGATCCGGGTGAAGAAGTTTATGTGGGTCAGATCATTGCCGAACACATTAAACCAGGCGATCTTGTTGTTAATGCAACTGAAGGAAAGAAGCTTACGAACATGCGTGCCAGTGGAAGCGATGATTCCGTTCGAATCGTTCCGAAGATCCAGATGACCCTTGAAGAATGTATGGAATACATTCAGCAGGATGAATGCATTGAAGTAACTCCGAAAAACATTCGTCTGCGTAAAACAATCCTGAATGAAGACGAAAGAAAAAAACTGCAGAAAATGCTGAAGACGGAAGCATAATATGTTTTGAATCTGTAGTCAATCGGGGATGCCGCTTAATCGTTAATTTTATTGTATGAAATGGTGCGGGATATTTTTACTACTGGCGCTTTTCATGATATACATGGAGCCTGTTCAGTCACAGTGTTCGATCTGTACTAAAACGGCACAGCAGATGGGAGAAAAACCTGCCCGGGGGCTGAATGCCGGCATTATTTACCTCGCTGCTGCACCGCTGCTTATCGTAGGTTACATTGGCTACCGCTGGTTCAGAAATAACCATAATCCATAACTTCTTCGATCATGCTTACGGCATTCCGATTCAGGTTTTGTCTATGTGGTCAACGAAAGAATATAAGTTGAACCCAGGTTGTTTGCTGGCAGCCTGCAATTGCTGATGGACAAGCTCCTTATCGATGTTTTGCATTCTTTTGTTTCGGATCAGTTGCCAGGCTCTTTCAGTCAGCAGCCATGAGATTTTATTTTCATTGCTGTGTTGCAGCTGTTCATCAATACTTCTTGCAAGTGGTTCTATGCCCTCGCCTGTAGCTGCCACTGTTTTTAAAATCGGTGCATTACGATCTTCATAATGTGAAGGCATCAACATCAGTTGAAGGTTAGCCACAAAAGCATCGGCTCCGGGCCTGTCAGATTTATTCACCACAAATATGTCGGCGATCTCCATAATACCGGCTTTCATCGTTTGGATTTCATCACCTCCCTCCGGAACAAGTACCAGCAGAGTGATATCCGCCAAACCTGTAATCTCGATCTCGCTTTGTCCCACGCCAACTGTTTCAATGATCACCTGGTCGAAATCTGCTGCCTGGAGAATATCTGTGATTTCAATAATATGAGGGTGCAGGCCTCCAAGCGAGCCACGGGAAGCTAGAGATCGGATAAACACTGCCGGATGATTGTACCACTTGCTCATCCGGATGCGGTCACCTAATAACGCGCCATGATGAAATGGGGAAGAAGGATCTATACAACAAACTGCCGTTTTTTTATTTTCCTTTGTGTAGTGATCAAGCAGTGCGTCAACGAGAGTGCTTTTACCCGCTCCGGGAGAACCTGTGATCCCGATCACTTTACCGCCTTTGCGCGATGGAAGTGATTGAAGGAATTTTTCAAATCCTTTTGCTTCGTTTTCAACGAGGGAAATCGATCGCGCCAACGCACGGGTATCACCATCCTTGATGTCGTGAATCAATTGATCCCACATGGGTGCGAATGTAGGAAGATTGGTCACAAGTAAAACAACGGGATCTTATATTGAAATTGAATAACATGAATGAAGCGTATCCACGGATGTATTTATACAGGCGTATTGTGCAGGCGAAAATCTATATCGACGCATATTATGGCAGTGACCTGGATATTGACAATATTGCTGATGAAGCCTGCTTTTCAAAATTTCATTTCATTCGGCTATTCAAAGAGATTTATGGCAAAACCCCGCATCAATATCTTGTTGATGTTCGTATACATCATGCATGCACGTTACTCGCTACAGGTACTTCAGTTACGGATACCTGTTATAAGGTTGGATTTGAAAGTGTGGGATCTTTCAGCAGCTTGTTTAGTAAGGTTACCGGATTTTCTCCGTCGCGGTATGCTGCAAACAAACTTCTGATGAAGGAGGCCATCCAGGAGGTGCCACTGCAATTTATTCCCGGCTGCTTCACAGATAAAAACGGATATAATAATAGCAATTTTCAAGAAGCCTGACCCGACCGGAATTCACACCTTTGAAAGAACAAAAAAGAAATCAATTATGATCAACAGAATGAACCATGTCAGTATTTATGTGCTCGACCAAAACAGCGCATATGATTTTTATGTAGGCAAACTGGGTTTCAAAGTACATACGGATGCTCAAATGGGACCGGGAATGCGTTGGCTCACCGTCTGTCCTCCGGATCAGCCGGATCTGGAAATTATTTTAATGCCGATTGTAAAAGGAATGGCCTTTACTGAGGAAACAGCAGAACAAATGCGTCAGCTTGTGCAAAAAGGGACTTTTGGTTTTGGTGTATTTCAATGCAATGACATTTATGCTACTTACGAAGAATTAAAAGCAAAAGGTGTGGAATTTTCAAAACCACCTAAAGAAGAATTTTATGGCGTAGAAGCCTTGTTCAAGGATGATTCAGGCAATTGGTTTTCGCTGGGACAAAAACCGAAAAAATAATTTGAATTTGTAAAAGGCTAAGAATATGAATGAGATCGATGACCTGGTAAAAGAAATGGAGCATGAAGCCATTGCCACACGCCGAATGCTATCACTGGTACCTGATGAAAAATTCCAGTGGAAGCCGCATGAAAAAAGCATGACGCTGCAACAACTGGCCAGGCACCTTGCCGAAGTCACTTCCTGGGTTTCCATGACGCTTACCACCAGCGAGCTGGATTTTGCAAACAACATCCAGCGTAAAGAAGTTACCAATTCAAAGGAAATCATAGAATATTTTGATGCGTCATTAAAGGAGAGTTTAACGCAATTGAAAAAGTCAAAACAGGAAAATTTGTGGGAACAGTGGACAATGAGAAAAGGCCCGCAGGTGCTGTATTCAGCAAAAAAGAAGGAAGTTATCAGGATGGCATTCAATCAGACCGTTCACCATCGGGCGCAATTGGGTGTTTACCTAAGGTTGCTGAATATTCCTCTGCCCGGTTCGTACGGACCTACGGCAGATGAAAAGAGTTTTGATTCTTTACGTTAAACAAAATGTTTTCTTAAATAGGATTCTTTGTTACGACCGAAGAGCGGATGATTACACGTCCGCTCTTCTTTTATTTCAAACAGAAATGAAATCTAATACATCGCATCGCCGTGGTCCGTTTTGCAAATGACATGTAAAATCTGAAGTATATTGCCAAACCTTACTTTAAATAAGGTGCTGATGAAAGTTTCAGTAAACCCGGAAATAAAACCGCTTGGCGATTCTGCTCTTACAGTTTTTTTTGAAGATATTATCGATCGGGAAACCAATCAGCTTGTTAATAATTTTTTTCAATATCTAAGTCATCTGAAGGCACCATTTATATTCGATCTGATACCCGCTTATCGTTCTCTCACCATCCGTTATGACACCTTACAAGTGCTCACAGGAATTGAATCCAGTATAGGGGCTTTCGATTTCATGCGACAATGGGCGGCCGAAAGACTGAAGGAAGCCCCTGATGTTTTGAATGAAAATCGAAGGAAATTGAAAATTCCGGTTTGTTATGCGACTTCGTTCGGAACTGATCTTTCAAAAATGGCACAGAGCTATCGCATTGAGATAGATGAGATCATTTCTTTACATACAGCAACGCAATATCATGTTTATATGATCGGATTTCTTCCCGGTTTTCCGTATATGGGTACAGTGCCGGAACGCCTCCGCTTTCCGCGCAAAGCGACTCCGGAAGCCGTGACCGCTGGAAGTGTCGGAATCGCAGGGATGCAGACAGGGATTTATCCTGTCCATTCTCCCGGAGGCTGGCAGATCATTGGCAAGACCCCTATGAAAATATTTGATAAAAAAAACCCCGAACCGGTTTTTTTCCATCCGGGTGACGAAGTAAGTTTTTATTCAATTACAGAAGATGAGTTTAAGAATTATCAAGGCGGGTATTCTTGACACGATTCAGGATCAGGGCAGGTTCGGATACAGTCACCTCGGCATCCATCCGACAGGTGTCATGGACAAGTATGCATCACAGTTAGCAAACTGTCTTTTAGGGAATGATCTTAATTCACCCGTAATTGAAATGCATTTTCCTGCTGCCATTTTGGAATTCAAATCGGAAACCATTATTTGTCTGACAGGCGGGGATTTGGCGCCTACCCTCAACGGTAATACATGTCCGATTTACCAGCCCCTGCTAGTGCCTTCAAATTCGGTATTACAATTTACCCGCATCGTTTCCGGGAGCCGATGTTACCTGGCGGTTGCCGGTGGTGTACAAGTTGAGGAATGGTTAGCAAGTTGCAGCACAGATCTTAAAGCACAGGCTGGCGGGTTGGATGGTTCCAAACTTTTAGCCGGAACTTTAATTCCCATAAAAAAATCAGCGGTAAAAAGAAAAAAGGTAACAGAGAAAGTAATGTTGTTGCCCTGGAAAGTAAATGAAGTCGAATATTTCAAAAAAAACACCATCGGAATACTGGAAGGTTTGCACTGGAACGATATCACATACCAATCAAAAAAAATAGTATTGAATGAGTCGTTTGAAATTTCGCACCTGTCAGATCGGATGGGCTACAAGTTAAAAGGAGAGGAAATAAAAAGGAACGATCCAAAAGAATTATTGTCCACAGCTGTTGTTTTTGGTTCGATACAACTTTTACCTGATGGTCAGCTGATCATTCTAATGGCGGATCATCAAACAACCGGTGGGTACCCGCAAATTGCACATGTAATAAGCACTGATCTACCCGTGCTCGCGCAGATGAATCCTAAAACCCAAATCCGTTTTACTTTTACAAATATCGAAACAGCGGAAACACGTATTTTTCGACAGCAGCAATATCTCCAGGAATTACATAGCAGCTGTAAAATAAAAATGCATGCCTTCATTCATGACAATACATGATCTCAATTGCGATATGGGTGAAGGAATGCCGTACGATGATCAGATACTGCCTTTTATAACTTCTGCAAATATTGCGTGTGGTTTTCATGCGGGCGATGACGATACTATGAAAAGAACTGTCGAACACTGCTTACAAGAAGGAGTACTGATCGGTGCACATCCTTCCTATCCTGATAGGGAAAATTTTGGCCGCGTAGATATGATGTATAAACAACTCCGTCCCGCTGATCTTCCGGAAATTATCGTCACTCAACTTAGTCGGCTGAAAAGAATTTGTGAAGAAGCGGGAACTTTTCTCCATCACGTGAAACCTCATGGCGCGTTATACAACAGGGCGGCAACTGATGCAACGGTCAGCGAAATGATCTGTAGTGCAATTAAAGATGTTGATGAAAACCTCATTTTATATGGACTTCATAATAGTGAAATGACCAGAACTGCTCTATATTTTGATATGGTTTTTCTCAATGAAGTCTTTGCCGATCGCACCTACCAGGATAATGGAACTCTTACTTCACGAACAGATAAAAACGCACTTCTTACTGATGTGGGAGCAGTAATCCGGCAGGTTACTTCTATGACGCGCGATAAGATTGTTGAAACTGTTTCAGGAAAACGAATTCCAGTGGTTGCCGATACGATCTGCATTCATAGTGACAGCGAGCATGTATTGGTTTTCGCACGGGCCATATCACAATACTTTAAAGAAGCCGTATAAAATTTTTAATCAATAACGATGATTTCTTCAAACGCTGACTGGTAGTGAAACAACATTCTGCTATTCTCGGTGCAGCCTTTCTGATGGCAACGTCAGCCATTGGTCCGGGATTTCTTACGCAAACAAGTCGTTTCACGGAAGAACTTCTTTCATCATTCGGATTTATTATTCTGGTCTCACTATTAATTGATATAGGAGCTCAGGTCAATATATGGCGCATAGTGACAATGAGTGGCATGTA